>USEU01000018.1 GCA_900553805.1 uncultured Eubacteriales bacterium | reverse complement strand
TGGGGCAAAAAGACGGCTGCGGCTCGCAGACACAATTGCGCGGTGTTGCCTTAAATTTTGTCCATAAAATTGCAGACGGATAATTTTCGAGAGCCTATTGAAAAAGAGTGTGTCCCTGTACTACAATGTACGCGTCTGCCAATTAGGGAAAACCGCCGTCCCCAAGGCCGGCGGAGATTTTGAGTTTTTGGAGTAAACGCAATGATTGATAAAATGCTGATCCGTGGAGCAAAGGTTCACAATCTTAAAAATATTGATGTGGATATCCCGCTGGGGGAGATCGTGGGCATTGCGGGGGTGTCCGGCTCCGGCAAATCCTCGCTGGCGCTGGGGGTGCTGTATGCGGAAGGTTCGCGCCGTTACCTGGAGGCGCTCTCCACCTATACCCGCCGGAGAATGACCCAGGCCTCCAGGGCCAGTGTGGACGAGGTGCTGTATGTTCCCGCCGCCCTGGCGCTGCACCAGCGCCCCGGCGTGCCGGGCATCCGCAGCACCTTCGGCACGGGCACAGAGCTGCTGAACAGCCTGCGGCTGATGTATTCCCGCCTTGCCAGCCACTGCTGCCCCAACGGACATTTCCTGGAGCCGTCGCTGTTGGTTGCCGCCGGGAAGGAGCTGGTCTGCCCGGAGTGCGGCGCTCATTTTTACGCTCCGTCCGCCGAGGAGCTGGCGTTTAATTCTCAGGGCGCGTGCCTAAAGTGCGGCGGCACGGGCAGCGTCCGCACCGTCGACCTGGCAAGTCTTGTGCCGGATGAGTCCCTCAGCATTGACGACGGCGCGGTGGCCCCCTGGAACAGTCTGATGTGGTCGCTGATGGCCGATGTGTGCCGGGAAATGGGCGTGCGCACCGATGTGCCCTTCCGCGACCTGACCGCGGAGGAAAAGGAGATCGTCTACCATGGCCCGGCGGTGAAGAAGCACATTTTCTATAAGGCAAAGGGCTCCAATCAGGCAGGAGAGCTGGATTTCACCTACTTTAACGCGGTCTACACCGTGGAAAACGCTCTTGCAAAGGTCAAGGATGAAAAGGGCATGAAGCGGGTGGAAAGGTTTCTGAGGGAGGAAATCTGCCCGGCCTGCCATGGCACGCGGCTTTCTGCTGCCGCCCGCGCGCCCAGGCTGCGGGGGATTTCGCTGGATGAAGCCTGCACAATGACTCTTTCTCAGTTGGTTGACTGGGTACAGGGTGTCCCCGGCAGCCTGCCGGAGGAAATGCGACCCATGGCGGAAAGCATCTGCGAGGCGTTCCAGAGCACGGCGAAGCGCCTGATGGACTTGGGGCTGGGTTATCTGACCCTTGACCGCTCGGCGTCCACTCTTTCCACCGGCGAACGCCAGCGGATGCAGCTGGCCCGCGCCGTCCGCAATCGCACCACCGGCGTTCTGTACGTGCTGGATGAGCCGTCCATCGGCCTGCATCCGTCCAACATCGTGGGCCTGACCGGCGTGATGCACGACCTGGTGGCGGATGGCAATTCCGTCATTCTGGTGGATCACGACACTCAGATTTTGAAGGAATCCGACTGGATCATCGAAATGGGGCCGGAGGCGGGTGCCAAGGGCGGCCATGTGATCGCCCAGGGGACGATCCCCGCCATTGAGGCCGATCCCGCTTCTCAGATCGGGCCGTTCCTCTCCGGCAGAGCCGAAACAAAGCTGCGCGCCTGCGCCGCAGGGGAGACGCTGTTTTCCAAGGGCGTGATCCACCTGTCCACCGCGCAGCTTCACACGGTCAAGCCCCTGGAGGTGGACATTCCCAAGGGGCGGCTCACCGTCGTAACCGGCGTATCCGGCTCCGGCAAGACCACCATGGTGCTGGAAAGCCTTGTCCCCGCCCTGGAGGCAAGCATCGGCGGCAGCGCTTTGCCTGCCCATATCCGCGCCATCCGGGCGGAGGGCGTTGCACACGTCAAGCTCATTGACGCCACCCCCATCGGCATCAATGCCCGCTCCACCGTGGCCACCTACGCAGGCGTCCACGATGAGCTGCGAAAGCTGTACGCCAGGTCGCCGGAGGCCAAGGAGAAGGGCTATAATGCCAGCGATTTCTCCTATAACACCGGCGCGCTGCGCTGCCCCGGCTGCGACGGAACGGGCGTGGTCAGCCTGGATGTGCAATTCCTGCCGGATGTGAACATCCCCTGCCCGGATTGCCGCGGCTCCCGGTACGCAAGAGCGGCCTACGATGTGCGGCTCACAAACAGGGCCGGTGCAAGCATTTCCCTGCCGGAGCTGATGGACATGGATGTGAATTCCGCCATCGGTTTCTGCGGCGATTATAAAACCGTCAGCCAAAGGCTGAATATTCTGAAGCAACTGGGCCTGGGCTATCTTACACTGGGCGAGGAAACGCCCAGCCTTTCCGGCGGGGAGGCGCAGCGCCTGAAGCTGGCCAGCGAGATCGGCAAAACCCAGGAGGATTCCGTTTTCGTATTCGATGAACCCTCCATTGGCCTGCACCCGCTGGATGTGCAGGTGCTTCTGGGCGTTTTCCAGGCGCTCCTGGACAACGGCGCAACCGTTATCGTCATTGAGCACGACCTGGACGTGATTCGGAATGCCGACTATGTGATCGACATGGGCCCCGGCGGCGGAGACGCTGGTGGCCGCATCGTCGCAACCGGCACCCCGCAGGAGATCCAAAATAGCGACAGCAGCATTACGGGGAGGTATTTGTAAGAAACCTGCTTGGATGGGGCTGGATTTCTTCCCCCATGCCTGGCATTGAAAAAAGCGATGCCGTGGTGGGCATCGCTTTTTGGCTACAGGAACCGTTATTTTGATAGAAACTGTACAAAGGGGGTGCAAATATGGTTCAGAGGGGGCGGTTCTGAGACACATCGGTTGTCCATTTTTGCAGGGGCCTGTCTGTGCTGAAGTCCCTGTTGATGATATTGGCGGCTACCTTGCCCACTTCCCCCGATAGGAATGGTATTTCTCCTTGGGACGTTTCCCGGCCAGTCCCAGCCGATTCATAATACGCTGAACCCGCTTATGATTCACCGGGAAGCCACGCTGTGCAAGTTCTTGGCATACTCGTCTTACGCCATATCTTCCTTTGTTTTCTTGGAAGATACTCTCAATTTTAGAGGATATATCTGCATCTCGCTCCTGAATTTTATCTGGTTTTCCAATCTCATAATAATAGGTAGACTTAGACAGCTCCATCACTGCCAGCAGATATTTCAAGGCATATCCTTCTTCACGGAGTTTTTGACGAGCGCTGCTTTTTCGCCTTGAGTTGCGCCGCAGATTTTTTCCCCGCACCGCAGACTTGCAACGAAGCAGCTCCCCCTGACGCAGGCTCGAAACTTTCGTTATTTCGAGTATCTACGCCAGGGGGAGCCTATCTGTTTTTCACCGTGGTGCGGGATTTTTATGTACTTCGGGACTTAAATGATAAAGACCAGAATGCCCACAATACAAATCAGGCTGATGACAATGGACAAAGAGTTAATGGCACTGGAAAGCCCGGCATCGCCCCCCAGTTCGCTGGTAAAGGCAGGTGCCGCCGATGCAATGGGGGCAAATGAAAGCAGCACCAGGGTTTTGCGTATCTCCACATCCAGGGGCAGCAGGAAGAAGCACCCGGCGGCAATCAAAACGGCCAGACCATAACGGACACACAGCACCTTTGCAATGGTACGAACCTGGCTGCCGCCGCCGGATATCTTAAATCCCACTCCAAGCATCAGCATTGCCATTGGGGCGTTGGCGTTGCCCAGCAGCCCGGCAAACTCCGTCACCGGCCCGGGCAAGCGGATATGGAGCAGCGTCAGAATCGTCATCACCACATAGCTGACAAAGGGAACGGATTTCAGCAAATCCCGCAGAATTCTCTTAACGGAAAATTTCTCCCCCTGCAGCACCACTGCCGCCACGCTGTAGGACATTCCCAGGCAGATAAAGGCATTGCCGGTATCAAACAAGCTGGTGGAGATAACCCCCACCGGCCCCAGAAACCCCTGGGCAAAGGGCATGGTGAAATTGCCAATGTTGTAGCCGGAGATATTCAGTATAGAAAAAGCCTTCTCCTCTTTCGAGCCCCTATGCGAAATCAGATATCCCATTGCAATGTAAAAAATACCCAGCCCCAGGCCGATGGCACACAGGAACAGCATGGACACCGTAATTTCTTTTCCGGCAAAGCTATAGACAATGGAGGCCGGAAGGGTAATCCTTAAAACAATCTTGGCAAGGACCTGAAAATCCCCTTCCTTGAAAAACCCAACACGCCGCAGAAACCACCCCAGAAAAATAATCCCCACAAAGCACGCGGCCTTGGATAAAATCGCCGCCAAACTACATACCTCCGTCCTCTGCTTCAGAGCTCTTGACTTTACTACAGCGGTGATTGTAGCATATTGTACCATTGATTGCAATAGGACTTATTTTGCGTTTCGTTTATTGGTACGCTTCTACATCATGAAGGCAACAAGCAGAGTGACCCTGTCGCGCTATAGTGTCAGCCCAAAAGCACTTACCTTGTATGCGTCCGATAGTATCATTCACAGTCCGTTGTTATAGGAGGAGTCCTGTTACGGCATTTTAATCGTACCGTGTTTCGTCGATTTCTAATTTACTTGGAGTTTCTGCTTTTTACAATAGTTCGCTAAGCAAAGCACTAATCTAATGTGTAGGTGAATACTTATCCAAAGAGACTGTGTCTTTAGTTAACAATTCCATCTATAAAGGAGGCGCTAGTCTTTTCTCTTCTAATTATTGCCTATATTATACACGCAAAAAGCAATTCTCCCTTTTCCCTAAATGGCTACTCACACCTATCGTCAATCAAATGTACCAAAAACGCATAAAGAAGCACTAAAATTACTATGGCATCTTGATGTTTTTTTCTGCGGTCAAGACCATGCGAACTGCATCCTGCCAACCGGAATATTTCTTCCTGCATATATCAGCACACATTTTAGGAGAAAAATTATTATAATTCATTGACGAAAAAACTCCATCCGTAAATGCGCCGGAAGCCAACCCGGCCATGTAGCCGGCGCCGATGCCGGAGAGTTCTTCGCTGGAGGGGATACATACCTTTGCATCCAGCATGTCACTTTGCAGCTGCATCAGGTATCCATTGCGGGTGGGGCCGCCATCCACCTGGAGGCGCTTTAACTGCATACCGGTATCCCGCTCCATCGCTTTGACGATATCTGTAATTTGATAGGCGATGCACTCAAGAGCCGCCCGGGCAATTTCTGCTTTTCCGGTCAGGCGGGTGATGCCGCAAAGCATTGCCTTGGCCTCATTGTTCCAATAGGGGGCCCCCAGGCCTGTAAACGCAGGCACCAGATAGGTGGTATCCTCCGGATTGGCAGCCTCTGCCAGTGCCTGGGTTTCAGAGGCCTTGCACAGTCCCAAGTCCTTTTCCAGCCAACGCAAAACCGCTCCCGTGTAATTCAGGTTTCCTTCCATAACATAGTTGACCTCACCCCGGAATTTCCACGCAAGGCTGGTAACCAGCCCATTCCGGCTCTCAATGGGGTTGGAGCCAATGTTCATCATGATAGACGAGCCGGTGCCATAGGTTGCCTTTGCCATACCGGAATGCAGACATCCCTGCCCGAACAACGCCGCATGGGAATCCCCCAATACACCGTGAATGGGAATCGGGTCAGGGAGGAGCCCGCCCAAATCCGTCATTCCGAAGCAGGCATCGGAAGAAGTCACCTCCGGCAAATCTGCGGCATCCAGGCCAAAGGCGGTGCAGATACGGCTGTCCCATTTCAGAGTATGGATATTAAACAGCTGGGTGCGGGATGCATTGGAATAATCTGTTTTATAGCTGCTGCCCCCTGTCAGCTTGTAAACGAGCCATACATCCACGGTTCCGAAACAAAGCTGATGACGTGCGGCCTTTTCCGCAGCACCAGGGGTTTCCTCCACCAGCCATGCGAATTTGGAAGCAGGGAAAAAGGGCGAGATGGGGATTCCGGTTGCAGTACGGACGGCATCCCCCCATCCGGCATCTGCCACACGCTGGCAAAGCTCCTTGGCTCTGCCGCATTGCCATACAATTGCATGGGCAATCGGCTTTCCTGTCTCCTTCTCCCAGCATAAGGAGGTTTCCCGCTGGTTGGAAATTCCCAGAACCGCAACCTCTGCCCGGTTGATTCCGGATGCTTCCAGAACTTGCCGGATGCTTTCCAGGGTGTTGCGGTAGATTTCATCCGGGTCATGGCTAACCCACCCACTTGAATTGACCTCCTGTTCGTGGGCTACATCCCTTCGGCAAATCAGCTTGCCGGTGGAGTCAAGCAGCAGCGCCTTGGTGCCCTGAGTACTCTGGTCTACCGACAGAACGTAACTCATACTAGTTCCTCGACAGCCTTTGCGATTCCCGCTGCATCTAAGCCGTAATATTGGAAGACCTCTGGGCTGGTTCCGGTGATTACCGGTGCATCGGGTAGGGCCAAATTTTTAATCCTTCTGGGGCAATTCTCTCCCACAACCTGGGCAACCATAGAGCCCAGGCCGCCAAAGGGAGCATGCTCTTCTACGGTAACAACCACTTTGGCATTCTTTGCCGCTTCGATAACAGCGGCGCTGTCCAAGGGCTTCACACAGTACATGTCCAGCACAGTGACGTGAATGCCTTTATTCTCCAGGAGCTTGGCTGCCTCGAAAGCGGGACGAACCATCTCACCGCAAGCAATGATTGCAGCATCGGAACCTGTGCAAAGCCAGGTTGCCTTGTCCATCTCAAAGGGGCAATCCTCTTCACTGTAAATATCCTCTACCGGATTTCTGCCAACCCGAATATATGCGCACTTGTCATCTTCCAGCAGCGCCTCAACCAGGTGCTTGGTCTGGTGTCGGTCACTGGGCAGGTATACCCGCATATTGGGGATTGCTGCCATGGCGGCGATATCCTGTGCGGAGTGGTGGCTCATGCCCAGCGCGCCATAGCTGACGCCGCCGGAGATGCCGATGAGCTTCACGTTGGTATTGGAATAAGCGCAGTCCACTTTGCACTGCTCATAGCTGCGGGTAGACAAAAAGCTGGCGGGGGAAGCTGCATAAGGCTTCTTTCCACAGGCCGCCAAACCGGCGGAAATACTTACCAAGTCCTGCTCAGCGATACCAACCTCCACACTCTGCTCCGGGAATTCCTTGAAGAAAGGCGCCAGAGAGGCGGAACCCCGGGAGTCAGAACAAAGGACGACGATATCTTTATCGGTTTTGGCTTTCTCCAGCAGTACATTGCAGATGGCCTGACGATTGGGAATCTTATTCATGAAGTGCAGCCTCCTTTCTGGCAGAGAAATCAGCGATAATCTGGTCATATTCTTCCTGGGTCGGCACATGGTGATGCCAGCTGGCCTTGTTCTCCATCACAGCGGAACCGTAACCCTTTATGGTTTCGGCAATCAATACCGTCGGTTTTCCCTTGCTGGCTCTGGCATCGGCAAAGGCCTTGGCAATGGCTTTATAATCATGACCATTTACGGTGATCACATTCCACCCGAAGGCAGCCCAGCGCTGCTGCAAGCTGTCCTGATGCATCACATCCTCAGTGTTGCCGGAAATCTGCAGGTGGTTCCGGTCGATCACCGCACACAGGTTATCCAGGTTAAACTGGCTAGCGCTCATGGCTGCTTCCCATACGGAGCCCTCAGCCAGCTCACCGTCACCCATGACGGTGTAAACCCGGTAATCCTGGCCGTCCATCTTTCCGGCTAGTGCCATGCCGACACACACCGGCAAACCATGACCCAGTGAGCCGGAATTCATCTCAATGCCGGGCAATTTATTATTGGGATGGCCGATGTATTTGGAGCCGAATTTTGAGAAGTTCTTCTTCACATCCTCCAAATCCAAGAACCCCTTGGCGCAGAGTACCGCATAATAGGCCTCCATGGAATGGCCTTTGGAGAGGACGAAGCGATCCCGGTTAGGGTCGGCCATGTTTTCGGGAGAAATGTTCATCTCATCAAAATACAGATAAGACAGCACATCCATCATACTCATGTCGCCGCCAATGTGTCCGCCGCCGCCAGCCACGATGATGTCCACGCAGTCCCGGCGCAAATCAAAAGAACGCGCTACTTCATTCATATCATTCACCTCTCAGATAGGCCTTGACCTGCTCCTCGTTGTTATCATACAGGTCAGGCTTCACGCCAATATACTTGCATGCCTCGTACAGAACCGGCACCACGTCCTCGTGAATGCCGACGCAATGATGGATGTACGGGCCTTCCACGATCTTGGCCTCCAGGCGCTTCAGGTTCTCTACCTCAACCCACAGGTATGTACCCTTGGTGTAGGGACCGTCGATGCCTTTAGCATTGCCCAGCAGCAGTGAATACTCGCCGTTGTCACCATCGAACCGAGCCAGGGTTACCTGACCGTGCTTGGCTTCTGCTGCCACAGCACCGGGGTAATCAAAGGCCAGAGGGTATGTGATAGAAGGCTTTTCCCTGGCAACGGAAATCGGCCAAGGACCGCAGTGCTGGAGCAGCTCTCCGTTTTCGTTGTCGGGATGACGCACTGTCCAGTCAGCAAAGAAGCTGCGCTTGTCATCCAGAGAAGCAGCCTCCACCATCAGAGCCGTGATGGCACCGTGGATATCCGTCTCGCATACGGTGGGGATGCCTTCTTCGTTCAGCATGCTGTTGGCTGCGCAGGGCATGATGCCGATCTCATGCTGCAGTTCATTCCAGCACTGGATGGCAATGGCGTTGCAGCCGTACTTTGCAGCCAGATTCTTCATTGCTACCTTCAGTGCAGCTACATTCTCCAATTCGTCATCTTTAATCTCAATGTTCATGCAGCTGCGGCAGTAGGAAATCGTCTTGGGAACCTCCACCCCCTGCGTCTTTACCTTCTTCATTTCAGCGGTAAGTTCAGGCATGGGAATCGGCGCCAACTGAACGTTAAACTTCTCCAGCAGCTCGCCCTCGTTGCACATAGTGCTCCAGAAATCATAGGGACGAGGGGCAATTTGCAAAATGCGGATATTCCGAAAGGTTTTTACCACACTGCATACCGCCAGGAATGTCTTGATGCCCCGTGCAAACTCAGGATCTGTCAGGCGGCAATTGGTAACATACGTAAAGGGCACGCCAAACCGGCGCAATACTTTGCCGGTGGCAAACAGACCGCATTGGGTATCCCGCAGACGGACGCCATTGGGCTCCGGACGCTCATCCCGCGGGCCCCAAAGCAGTACAGGCACACCCATCTCCTTGGCCAACCGGGCGCACTCATACTCGGTACCAAAATTACCGTGGGGGAAGAACAAGCCAACAATCCCGGCGCTGCGGAATTTGTCCCGGATTTTAATCCGATCACACTCCTGATACAGCAGCCCTTCATCGTTGATGTCCGTGATGTCTACGAATTCTACCCCCAGCTCACGAAGGCGGTCACGGGTCAGATTCGCAAATTTCACGGCATCCGGTGCAGAGAAGATGCTTCGCCTGGTAGGGGCAAAGCCGATTTTGATTTTTTTCATAAATGCAACTCCTTATCTTTTGGATTTGCTGACATCCTAGTAAAAGGAGCCCGCAAATATGCTGCCCTCGCTTGTCCGTCGATTCGAATAACGCAAGACAATCATCCGAAATGGATTGCGAGGGCAGCTCTATGTGTTCATGCGCCACCGCAACGGTACGATGGTTATAAGATTCTGCTTTTAGGCTTTTTTAAAGTCAAACCTAAATTGTGCCTTGAATAATTGCTAATTGGCCGAATATCAGTCCCCGAAATAATACTTTATTTTTGCAAAGAAGTCTTCCAGTATGAAATGAGTATCTACCTTATGATACACCCGAATTTTTCTTGGATTGCCGGGACGAAGTAAGTAACGGCAAGTCTCTAGCTCAAACCGTGGAGCACCCTCTACGGTGTAATCACCCTCGTGGTCAGTAAGCATTAGGCCTACCACCGGGGAATCGCCAAGCTGCCAGTTCTCACCGCCGGGGTAAATGGTGCGGAACGCAGCTTCACTGATGCCGACGGGCTTCCACTGCTCTACTTCATTGAGATAGGGCGTGAACTTGTGGTTGAACTCCACCATGTAGTCAAACAGGTGTTCACCAATCTTGCCATAGGGGCGAACCTTCTCGTACAGCTCTGCAAAGCTGGTCTTCATGGTGCGGTAAACCGTCATGGGAACCTGCCACAGCTCAATGGGAGAATCCATGATGACGTTGGCAGCGTTCAAGTCATTGATGGTGTTGAACTCATAGCCGCCCTCGGGATAGACGCCGCCGCCAATCCAAATCACGGTGATCCGGTCGGCAATTCTGGGTTCCATCAGGTAAGCGGAGGCCAGGTTGGTGGTAGCGCCCTGCATGGTGATAAACAGAGGGCGCTCATCATCCCGCATGGCTTCCTCAATGATGAAGCGGGCCGCTTCGGAATCCACCGGGGTATGCTCATCCGGCAGCTGACGGTCGCAGCCATGATATACCTTGACCTGGTCATGCAGGCCCATCAGATCCACAATCAACTGTGCCTCGTCAAAGCTCTGCTGCATGGAGTCTGCCACGGAGGTAGCACCAAAATTCTTTGCATAGTGCTCAGCCGCAATACCCACCACATCAAATTTGGGGGTCATCAACTGATGGGCCACCGCGAACTGATCGTCCGCCTCACAGTGGCAATCGGTATCGATAAGAACACGGATACGTTTACATTCCGGGACCTGGTAGGGTGCCTTTTTCATCGCTTTTTCCTCCTGTCAATTCAATCAATCACCGAAGTAATACTTGATCTTTGCGAAGAAGTCTTCCAGAATGAAATGGTTATCCACGTAGTTGTAGACCCGGATCTTTCTGGGGTTGGAGGGGCGGAGCAGATAAGTGCCATTCTTTGCAAACCTGGGCGCTCCCTCAACAGTGTAGTGGCCCTCGTGGTCTGTAAGCATCAGTCCTACAACCGGGGAATCGCCCACCTGCCAGCTTTCGCCGCCGGGATAGGTGCATCGGGCTGCACCTTCACTCATATCCTTGGGCCGCAGCTTCTTCATCATTTCCCTGGTAGCAGGATCGGGGTTACCCATAATGCCCATATTGACGGTCTTGGTCATATACTCCACAATATACTTGCCAATTTCTCCACAAGGCCAAACCTTATCATACAGAGTGGCAAAGCTGACCTTCATCATGCTATACACATTTTTGGGAACCTGCCATAGCTCAATGGGAGACTCCATGATGACATTGGCTGCATTCAAATCGTTGCAGGCATTGAATTCCCAGTCACCGGCAGGATAAACGCCGCCGCCGATCCAGATGACGGTCATACGGTCTGCGATCCTCGGCTCCATTAAATAGGCGGAGGCCACATTGGTAATGGCACCCTGGACAGTTACAAACAAGGGACGCTCGTCATCCCGCATGGCTTCTTCGATGATGAAACGGGAGGCCTCGGAATCTACCGGGGTATGTTCATCCGGCAGCACATCGGCGCAACCATGATGTACCTTGACCTGATCGTGCAGCCCCATCAGATCCACTACCCTCTGAGCTTCCTCAAAGCTCTTCTGTGCGGAAGCCGCCACAGTGGTCATCCCCATCATCGTATTGAAGTGAGCTGCGTTAATACCGCGTACGTCAAACTTCGGCGTCATCAGCTGGTGCGCAACAGCATACTGGTCGTCCGCCTCGCAAGCACAATCGGTGTCGATAATCACACGGATTCGTTTGGATTCGGGTACCTCATAAGGAGCTTTTTTCATAAAATACACAACCTTTCTTTTATTGATGTGGTTTTTAACGAATGGATATTTAACGTTATCAGGCTGCTGCGTTGTTAATCTCAGCCATGTTGCTGGCCTGACGACGCAGTGCCTCTGCATGCCGACGTTCCATGATGGTTGTCAGACAGAGCAGGAAAATCAGGAAAAGGCCGGTGGCAGTATCCTTCAGCTGAGAAGGAATGTTGAGGGATACGAGACCCGTAGCCAGAATGTTCATAGTAAGCACACCGGAGATGCATCCAAAGGTGATGTTGATATATTTGGTGAGCATCGCGCCGATGTTGAAGCCAATGATTGCGGGGAAGACAACTGCCATAGAGGCAAGGCCTGTCTGAGCAACCGTACCTGCACCGTAGCTGGTGGCCAGAATGCCGGAGATGCCCGCAAAAATGGAAGCGACAAAAATTGCCAGACCTTCCGTCTTGCCCTTGCTGATGCCGGCCTCGGCAGAAATCTTACCGTTGCCGCCCAGTGCCCGGCAATGTGCGCCGAAGACGCTGTAGCGCTGGAGAACATAAATCACCACGCCGCAAGCGGCAAAGATGATCCAGATAGCAGGAGACTTGCCCAGGACGCACATATCGCTGGTGAGGATCATGGAATTGTTGCCCTGCACCAATGCACCGATGGAACCGATGATGTAGCAGTATGCCACAGAGATAACCATGGAGCTGACCTTTATGCAGGCGTTCAGTGCAGCCTTAATGATGCCGAATATCACAGCGGTAACCAGACTGCCAATAATCAAGCCCCAAATGCCCATGGTACGGGAGAGGATGACACCGACCACCGCGCCCAGCACACGCTCGGATGCAACCGAGAAGTCCACAATGCCGGCAGTGAGCGAGAAGGAAATGCCCCATGCCAGGATGATGGCGATGCAAGAGGAAAGTGCAATGGTGTACAAAGAATCCCAACTCAGAAAAACCTGAGGCCGGAGAATAGAGAAAAACAGATAGACAGCACCGGGCACCACAAGGAAGAAAAATACCCGTTTCAAAAAGCTTAATACCTTTTTCATAGCGTTGATCCTTTCTTTGAACAGGCTGGAGCCTCTGCCCCTAGGGGCTCCAGCCCTTGTGGATATAAGACTTTTCTTTGGAAACCTTAAGGCTTACTTGGCAGCCTCTGCGCGGGAGACGATATCGTCCAGGGAGTAGTCAGCGATAACCTTCAGGAAATCTTCATAGGTAAAGTCGGGGTTCGCGACCATGTTGCGGGTCTCTTCTGCGGAGTACAGGGTGCCGGGCTTGCCGTAGGTATCCCAGATAACAGCGTCATCATAGCTTGCCAGCTCGATGAAGTTATCCTGCAGGATCAGCTTCTCATCGGTCAGAGGAGTGCCGTTCATGATGTTGGCAATCAGGATCAGGCCGTAGTAAGGACCAACCACGTGGCCGCCGATGATGCCGTCCAGCACGCCGGACTTCAGGTACTCGGTCTGATATTCGTGGAAGTCGATGCAGGCAACGTCAACCTTATCCTGCAGGTTGTGTTCTTCCAGAGAGGAGACAACGCCGCTGAGGACGAACTGGGACATGCCGCAGATCAGCAGGCCATCCAGGTCAGGAACACTAGTGATGAAACGATCCATGATGGTCTTGCCGCCATCGGAGGTGGAAGTCAGACTCATGTCACGTTCTTCCGCCTTGATCTGCATATTGGGATAAGCTTCCAAACCGGCAGCAACACCGGCGTCACGCATATCAGCGGTAGCGTTGCCAGTCATAAAGCCGATTTCGGCGAGGTTCTGATGATCCTTTGCACCCAGCAGTTCGGTGCACCACTGGCCGGAGTGAACATCGTCCTCCCAGAAGGTAGCCACAAAGTAATCGGACTCCATACAGGCTTCGTAGTTACCGTCGCCCTCGACCAGTTTAGTCCAGCACAGAGCCCAGTAGACTTCTGCATCATCGCAGATCTCTGCAACCTGAGGGATACAGCCGAAAACAAGCGGACCGTTCTGCAGCAGGATGGCATCCACGCCCATGCCGATCAAATTCTGAACAGCCTGGAGCAGACCTTCAGCAGAGCTATCATAGGCGGTGTAAACTAGATCAACATTCAAAGCTTCCGCAGCCAGCTCAATCTGAGCGTACTGAGGGCCGGAGGTCGCATTCCATGCACCCATGTCCAGCATGCCGACGGTAAAATGCTTCAGTTCCTTGGTGTCCTCTGCGGATGCGACGGCGGCGATAGACATCACCATTGCAACAGCCAGGATCAACGCGAGTAGTTTCTTGCCGAGTTTCATTAAATAGTTCCTCCTTGTTTTTTTGTTTTTATCATCCCTGCCTGGGATGTAGGGCACATAAGAAAAGAGATATCAGCGCTGCACCTTGGCGCTCAGCTTGGTGGTGACCACGATCATCACGATAAACAGCACACCCTTGATGATGTCCTGCACGCGAGCGCTGATGCCCCAAAGCACCAGACCGTTCTGCAGAATGATGAGCAGGGCTGCGCCGATAACCGCATGCTTTGCCTTCACGCCGTTGCCGCCGCTGAGCAATGCGCCGCCCAGCACCATGGCCATCATGACATTGAAGTTAAAGTTTGCACCGGTGGTCTGGGAAGCAGAGCCGGTACGGATCAGGGTCATCACCGCGACCACGCCGCAGGTGAAGCCAGAAATCAGGAAGGCCAGAAATTTGGTGCGGCTCACCTTCACGCCGGACTGCACTGCAGAGGTAGTTCCGGCGCCGATAGCCCTGCAGTCCTTGCCAAAGCGGGTGTAATTATAGATAAGCACTACAACGGCCAACACCGCTAGCTCAATGATGATCTCCGCCGGGATGCTCTTCAGATTGCTGATAACCTTGGGCACCCGGATGGTAGCACTGCCTGCACTCAAAGGGAGCAGAAGGCCGTTGAGCAGGAAGTTCATGCCCAGACCCTGGATGAACACAGGAATACCGATCTTCGCATAAATCAAGCCGTTGACAGCACCGATGACAGTGCCGACCAGGACAGTGACTACCACACCCAGCCAGGGATTTACCTGCATGACCCGGGCACCGATGATGCCTGCCGCACCAATGGCAGCTGCCATGCTCAGATCGATTCCACCCTGGGCAAACAAAAAAACGCTTCCCAGACCGCCCAGAATGAACAGGTACATCTGCTGTGAAATGGATTTCAGATTGAACTTAGAAAAGATTTTTCCATCTGTCGTAATGTAGAACATGATAATAATGGCCAGGAGGCCCAGCACCGGGAAATCCGAGCACAGGAAATTCTTAAACTTCTGTCCGGTACTCATCTGGTTTTCGGATTTGGTTTGTGTCGTTGTCATGAAATGACTGCCTCCTTTTTATATCATGTGAGCGATGATGGACTGTTCAGTCATCTCCGGATTGCGCAGTTCTTCGTGGGATATAACACCCTCACGCATAATAACAACCCGGTCACTCATACCAAGAAGCTCCGGCAGCTCTTCAGAAATCATTATCATGGAGCGGCCTTCCTTCTTAAATTGCATCATTAGCTTGTAGATGCTCTCCTTCACGCCGATATCAATGCCGCGGGTGGGGCAGTCCATAATCAGAATCTGGGAATCATTGCCCATCCACTTTGCCAGCACAACCTTCTGCTTGTTGCCGCCCGAAAGCTGAGAGCAATACTGCTCTGTACCCCGCATCTTAATAGCCAATTCCTTGCTCCACTTGTCGGCCAGCTTCTTCTCATCCTTTGGTTTGATAAATGCGCCCTTAGAAAGTTTTCCCAAGGAAGGAAGGCAGATGTTATCCGCAATGCTGTAATTCAGTATCAATGCCTCGGTATCGCGATTCTTGGACATATAACCGATGGCATTCTTGATTGCCTTATCCGGAGATGTAATCATATCACCAGAAACAGTCGCAGTAACCGTCCCTTTATCAGCTGGATCGATGCCGAAGAGGATACGCCCCAACTCATGCATGCCGCTTTCAGACAGGCCGCCGATACCCAAGATCTCGCCCTCATGCAGCTCCAGGCTTACGCCCCGCAGCTCTGGAGAGAAGATGTTCTCCGCCTTGAAGACCACCCTGTCCTTGTAATCCGGGGTGCTGTCCGAACGGTAATAGTTATCTGCAATCTCGCGGCCAACCATCAGCTCTTTCATACGACCGGTGTCCATTTCCTCTTTCGCAAGGTTCTTCACAAACACACCGTCCCGCATAATGGTTACAGTATCGCACATCTCCACCAGCTCATTCATGTCGTGAGTGATGAACAGGACAGCACCGCCCCGGTCGCGAACAGCTCGCATGTTCTGGTACAGGATGCCACGACCTCGGGTGGTCAACGCATTGGAGGTTTCGTCGATAATCAGGACTTCCGGCTCACAGCTCATTGCCCGTGCAATCTCCACCAGCTTCCGATCCTCCAGGTTCAGGCTGTTGGTCACAGCAGCCGGATCGATATGCTCACCACCGATTACATCCAGGATTTTCTTAGCTTCCCGATTCATGGCAGCGTAGTTGATCATGTGAAGCTTCGCAAACCGCTGCTCTTTATTCAGGAAGATATTTGCTGCAACCGTGATGGAACCAATGGTTCCGATTTCCTGAACGACCAGCGCCACCCGGTGCTTTGCGGCGTCTTCGGTGGAGTTTGGCGCATAACGCTCACCGTTAATGTACATATCGCCTTTGTCCGGTTTATACAGTCCTGCTACCATGGATGAGAAGGTACTCTTGCCCGAACCATTCTCTCCAATCAAACCGTGAATTCTCCCCCGCTTCAGTTCCATGGAAAAATCGACAACGGCTTTGGTGACGCCAAAGGACTTATACATATGCTCCGCCCTTAAAATTACCTGCGTCTCCAAGAAATCACCTCCACTAAATTTGAGCAACAATTTAGTTACTCAATCGATATGGTAACATATTATATATTTTTGCTAGAATTGTCAACCCCTTATTCAAAATATTGTAAATTATACATAATATTATATCGTTCCGTATGTGCACTTCTTCTAAATCATAGCTTCTTTTGACACTATATTCCGTTTGCCGCTTCTCTTCCCTGCACACAAAAAACGCTTTTGCTTCTCTTAAATCAGTAAATTTAATCTAAAGCATTATTCGAGCGTTTTTCCATCCGCTCGAAAATTTAATTTGACTCATTTAACCAGGTTCATCAATTCAAATTAAAAACGCCATCTTGTTCTGAGCGTGCGGCCTTAAGCGTCCTATCTATGGTTATATTGTTCATTTTTTCGTCCTGCAATTTCATATGTTATATGCACTCCGCCATATTACCCGAAGGCATGATATTGTTTTTGCCCGCGTCAGCGATCCATTTTATATAAATTTAGTTTTTTACTTTATTTCTCTTGACGTTTTACATTTTTCGTACTATGATAGTTGTAGACATTTACCACGTATTTGCAAATTCCCTCCCAGATCCGCAGCTTAATTTATAATAGAGAGGACTAAACAACATGGCTATTTCTGCCAAAGAGCTTGCCTTGAGGCTGGGTGTCTCCCCTTCAGCTGTTTCTATTGCGTTAAACGGCAAGACGGGTATCAGCGACGAGACACGCGTCAACATCTTGCAGGCTGCCGAACATTATGGCCTGCAGCATGTAAAACGGCGTCGGACCAGTTCCGCGTTCTTTACTCTGGTCATCTACAAGAAACACGGCAAGGTGTGCAGTGAGACCGACTTTTTCTCCGCCGTCATCGAGGGCATCACCACCCAGGCCGCTGTAGCCGGATACAAGGTGCAGCTATTTTACCTATACGGCTACGACAATCTAGAAGAGAAATTCAATGAACTTGCCGCCAGCGACAGCGCAGGCTTTATCTTCTTTGCCACTGAAATGGAACAGAATGACATTCAGCTGTTAGAGCATTTCGACCGCCCTCACATTATTTTGGACAGCTATTTCCCCCAATACCATCACAACTATATCTCCATTGCTAACATGGAGGGCGCATATCTGGCCGCCCGACATCTGCTGGAGCATGGCCATCGGCGCATTGGCTACCTTGCCGCTTCTATCCGCATCAACAATTTTCACGAGCGCCGGGCAGGGCTTCAAATGGCTTTGGACGAATATCCGGATTGCACGTTGGAAGAAATCTTCGTATCCCCTACCCAGGATGGCGCCTATCTGGACATGCGTGCCTACTTGGATGAGCATACCATGGACGTCACCGGCTGTTTTGCAGATAACGACATCATTGCTGTGTCCTGCATCCGCGCCCTGAAGGAGAACAACTACCATATTCCTACAGACATTTCTATCACCAGCTTCGATGATATGCCTATTGCCTATGTCACCGCCCCCAAGCTGACAACAGTGCACGTTGCCAAAGAAACACTTGGCCAACGGGCTGTAAAACGCCTGTGCGAGCTGCTGGATAACCCCGAAGATCCCCCTATGCTGCAATCCATCGGTGTAACGCTTACTGAACGAGACAGTGTTCGCACGCTGTAAATTCACATTTTTGTCCGAAAGGAGCCGTCACGATGCAGGATTTTAGAATTACACGTATTGGCGAGGACATTTATCACATTCTGGACAGCGGGAACTCTTCCTTTTATGTGGTGGAGGGGACAGAGCGAGCCGCCGTCATTGACACAGGCATCACCCCTGGCGGGAAGATTCTGCCTGTCGTTCGTTCTCTGACCCAAAAGCCTCTGTTATTGGTAGTTACGCACGCCCACATTGACCATTTCCACCATATGGATGAATTTGAAACCGTCTATATGAGCCACCGGGAATTCCAGATGCCGGAAGATTTTCTAATTGGCATGATGGCTGGAAAGAATCTGGCACTGCATGACACCATCGATGTTAACACCAACGATGTCATTGACTTGGGCGGCAATGTCCTGGAAATTTGTGAGGTCCCAGGACATACTCCCGGTTCCATCGTGGTACTGGAGCATAAGGGGCAGCATCTGTTCACCGGTGATGCCATTGGCAGCGGCATGGGCGTGTGGATGCAGGTTCCGGGAGCCATTTCCCTGGAAAAGTATTATGTAAGCTTGGTTAATCTGCTGAAATGGCTGATAGCTCGGGGCGGCCGGATGAAATTCTACGGTGGACATAACTACCAGATTTTTCAATCCACTCTGATTCCCGGCTACAACCCCTTGAATATGGGTCTTCTGTGTGACCTGATCGATCTGGTTGATCAGGTAGTGCATGGAACAATTGTAGGCCGGGTGAGCAATGTGGACAAAATCCTCACCCCAAATCCAGCACTTTACGCCAGCTTTGGTCGTGCTGAGTTACAATACAGCCCCGACAATATTCGTTGATTTTCATAATCAGTGGTTTCATCGCAATCAATATAGTGTGCAGAGGTGATTTGCAGTGAGGCACATAATAGATATTCTGCTCTTTTAGTGGCAACTCGGACTGCAAATTGTCCTTAGTTAATCTGTCGGTGCCATCCGTAACCAGCTCTCTGTTTGCAGACCACTAATGAAAGATTTAATTTCTAAAGCTATACTTAGCCCAGCTTTCGGTGACCCTTTCCCAGGGAGACGAAGCTTTCATTTCCCATATGGCAACACAAAGATACATTTTACGAAGCCACGATACTCATAGTAGCAGTTTCTAGCTGCCATATATGCTGTGTGCATAATTTCTGACATTGGAGGTTGCTGAGATTTTCAGTGGCACATAAAATAGGTGAGGAGATATTTCCATGAAAAACAACAAATTGCACTTCCAAGTTCCCATGAAGAAGATGTACCGCATGATTGTAGACACCGATGCTAAAAACGAGGCAGATGACCAATTTGCCATTGCTCACCACCTGATGACTCCCATGTTTGATGTGAAGGGCATTATTGCCACCCATTTTGAGCATCGAGATGGCTCTGCTTACAATTCCCGTACCACTATGCAGCAGAGCTATGACGAAATCCAATTGGTTCTGAAACTGATGGGACTATCCGAGGAATACCCGTATATAGAGGCTGTGTCAAGCCTCTGGATGATGAGACGCATTTTGTGGAATCCGAGGGGGCCCGGTTCATTGTGGAAGAAGCTATGAAAGATGACCCCATGCCTCTTGTTATTGGTCTACAAGGTGCCATCACGAATCTCGCCTCTGCTTTACTAATGGAGCCAAAAATCGCAGACCGTATCATTGCCGTGTGGATTGGCGGTGACGAGTACCCTAAAGGCGGAATGGAGTTTAATTTGAACCAAGACATAAGTGCCGCCAATGTAGTTTTCTCCTCCAAAGTGCAGTTGTGGCAGGTACCAAAAAATGTATACAAAATGATGAATATTTCTCTGGCCGAGCTCCAGGCACGAGTTGTTCCCTGCGGTGAAATTGGCAAATACCTATTCCGTCAGATGGTGGAACTAAATGATGCCTGCTGCGACCGCCCTTGGCCCCACGGCGAAACCTGGTGCATTGGCGATCAGCCCACTGTCGGTGTCTTTTTGGAGGATAAAGAACGTTGTCATTACACCGTCCGCAAGGCTCCACGTGTCCTCCCTGACTGCACTTATGTGGAATGCCCCAGCAACCGTGAAATCCGCGTCTACCACACCATTGACGTTCGCCTGGTCCTGGAGGATTTTTATGCTAAGCTAAAAATCAACTACGGCGAATAATAATATACCCCTCTATTTTCTGCTATGTGGGGCTGTTGCAAAATTCTTTTTTGCAGCAGCCCTATTGCTTCACCCTGAGCATTCTATTTCGAGGCCAAGGTTGCCGGTTACAGCCCAAATTTTTATTTTAGGGCACAGCAAAGCTGACCGAGGCATATTTCCCGGTCTTCCTGTGGATAACTTTTTATGTTCTACGACTACGAAGCTTTTTTCTCAGAATAATGGGTTTCCAGCCTGCTTTTTTGCTGCTTCATCCACCGCTTCTTGAGGTTAAAGCCCAGTGCCAGGAAGAATAACTCGATACGGATATTCCGTTTTCCGGTTGTCATGAACCTACGGAAGCTAAAATCGTTCTTTAGCAGCCCGAATGCCCCTTCTACCTGGATAGAACGGTTCATTCTCAGCATAATCCCCCGGTCGCTTGTAATATTCTGCATCGCCTTGAGAGAAGAAAAATGGGCGGCGCAACTCAAGGCGAAAAAGCAGCGCTCGTCAAAAAACTCCGTGAAGAAGGATATGCCTTGAAATATCTGCTGGCAGTGATGGAGCTGTCTAAGTCTACCTATTATTATGAGATTGGAAAACCAGATAAAATTCAGGAGCGAGATGCAGATATATCCTCTAAAATTGAGAGTATCTTCCAAGAAAACAAAGGAAGATATGGCGTAAGACGAGTATGCCAAGAACTTGCACAGCGTGGCTTCCCGGTGAATCATAAGCGGGTTCAGCGTATTATGAATCGGCTGGGACTGGCCGGGAAACGTCCCAAGGAGAAATACCATTCCTATCGGGGGAAGTGGGCAAGGTAGCCGCCAATATCATCAACAGGGACTTCAGCACAGACAGACCCCTGCAAAAATGGACAACCGATGTGTCTCAGTTTACGCTCCCCTGGGGAAAGTGCTATCTTTCTCCAATCCTTGACATGAATACCAATGAAATTATCTCTTCGCAAATACGGTCTTATCACCAACTGCTTTGCGTTCACCGACTGTTTTATGCTCTAAAAGCCTGCCGCCTTTCTCGATGTCCTCCAAATCCAGTCCCCAAATCGAAGGATCGGCGCTTGTCGCATTTATTTTCTGCTTGGTTTCTGCATAGGACGAAATGGTGCCTAGCCGAACCCACTCCCACGAATCGGGGATGTCAAACGGTACCTCATCCGCCAGTGACCGCACTTCATCGCCGATTTTCTCATAAGGAGTATTATCAGAACTCGGTGGTTTAACGAATACCCCCAGTAGTTCAACGATTACTCGGCTGTTTAACGATTACAGCGGAACAGAACGCCACAATCCGCGCAAAACGCACAAAACCCCGCCGCAGAATTGCCTGCAGCGGGGTTCGTTTATGAGCCTGAACAGCCGAAAAGCCCTATTTCAAGCGGTTTTCGGGCATAGAAAAAGTCCACCGTAATTCTATCAAAATTACGGTGGACTTATGGCAGAGGATGAGGGATTCGAACCCCCGCAAACGGAGTCAGAGTCCGGTGTGCTACCGTTACACAAATCCTCTATTTGATTTGGAACAGTATTATTATAGCCAATTTTCGGGAAAAGTCAAGGGGTGCGCCGCTTAAATGGCGAAAAAATCTGTGCCTACAATGGTATTAAGAAATCCTGCTCGCTGTATGCTGCAAGCAGCAACAGGGGCAGGACTCTTTGTGCACGATAATTGGTCAAAGTTACATCGACGGGGAAAAGGTCTGCTTTCAGTCGACCACCACGAAAGTGTGAGCCATTCTTGTTTTTCCGGGGACCTTCAAAATTTTTGCGTCTACATCAAAGTATTGCTTTACATGCTCCTCGGAGATCACATGGTCCGTCTCTCCGAATACAAATCCGTCGTGTCCCAGCAGAAGTGCCTTTTGCGAAATACGCAGTGCGTGATCCGGGTAGTGGGTGTTCACGATAAAGGACATCCCCTGGTGGTTCAGCTGCTCGATCAGCTGCAGCACCATCAGCTGATTTTTGAAATCCAGGTGAGACTCCGGCTCATCCAGGATCATTAGCTGCGGCTCACTGACCAGCGCACGGGCAATATATGTCAGCTGCCTTTGTCCCCCGCTCAGATGCGAACAGAGGCGATTTCGGAGCGGCAGAATCCCCACTGTTTCCATCGCTCTTATGACCTGCTGATTCTCCTCTTTTTTGGGGCTTCCGAAGAGCGAAACAGTCCTGGCGCACCCCATGGAAACCATCTGTTCTACGGTAAAATCAAATGTCGTGCTGTGCGCCTGCGGGACAAAACTGATTCCGCTCGTTTTGTCAATGCTCACAAGCGGCGCGCCGTTGAAGAAAGCGTTGCCCTCCTTCCACCTGCATAGGCCCATGATGCATTTGATCAGTGTCGTTTTTCCCACACCGTTTGGCCCCAAGATCGTCAGGATCTCCCCATCCTCCAGGCAGAAGGAGACATTCCGAAACAGCGGTTCATCCGCCCGGTAGAAAAAACCTCCCTGCCGTACTTCCAGCTTCATTGTTCCCCATCTCCCTTTTTATACACAAGCGCGAAAAATGGAGCGCCGATCAAAGCCGTCAAAATACCAAGGGGTATTTCCATCGCCGTAGCGGATCGCGCCAGGAGGTCAACTGCCAGCAAAAAAGCAGCTCCCGTCACGCAGCAAACCGGCATCATCTTTCGATGATCCGCCCCTACCAGCATCCGGCACAGATTGGGTACAATCAGGCCGACCCACCCGATAATCCCAGCCACCATCACCGTTGCCGCGGTGATCACCGTCGCGCAGAAGATGACCAGCATCCGAACCCGGACTGGGTTTATCCCCAGGGAACGGGCCTCATCGTCGCCCAGCGTCAGGATATTTATCTGCCAGCGCATTGCCAGCAGCAGGCCGATTCCGACCGCAATGGGGACCACGGCTGATGCCAGCACACGGAAAGTGGTGCCGTTCAGGCTTCCCATGAGCCAGAAAGTGATTGCCGGCAATTGAGAATCCGTATCCGCTACCAGCTTTACAAAAGAGATCAGCGCATTGAATACGGCGGAAACAATCACGCCGGCCAATACCAGCGAAAGTGTTCCTCCATCCTTCCGAATGCGGGAAAGAAACCAGCTCAAAAACACGCTGCTCAGCCCCATTGCAAAGGAAAGACCTGCGGTAAACGCTCCCGTTTCATTGGTAAGCAGTATTCCCAACGCCGCGCCAAAGCCTGCCCCTGCGCTTACGCCCAGCATATCCGGGCTGACCAGCGGATTGTGAAAGCATCCCTGGAAGGCTGCGCCGGAAACGGAGAGCCCCGCTCCGGCCAACATTGCCAGAAGGATCCGCGGCATACGGATATCCCATATGACCGTTGTGTTAACGGTATTCTCGCTTCGCCCTGTTATTTTCTGCGCAAGGATCTCAACCACGTCCCAGGGCGATACGGTATACCGCCCCAGGAAGAGGGAGAGAAAAGCCAGCAGAAGAAGCAAAACGATCAAAAGGAGAACCACTTTGGATTCTCTTGGCCTCCGATTTCCTGTTCCTTGCCGGTCCATTTTCGATTACTTCGCGTAAGGGGACAAGATGGAATGCATCAGGGAGTCACTCAAGTCAATCCCATAGTTTTCCGTGTAATATGCCTTCATATCCGCTTCAAAATCCGCCTCGCTCAGGTCCTCCGGGAAGTTTTTGCTGACCATCCACTCCAGCGTAAGGGGAGAATCGGGAGAAGGTGCATGCCACTTGGAAATGCTGTATGGAATATCATAGATTCGCCCATTCTGGAAAGCGGAGGTATGGGACCAATTCTGCCCCTCAATCGTGCCGTTTAGATACTCTTCCGCCGTTTTCCCGGCCATGCAATAAATAACGTCCGGGTTCATTTCGTAGATATTTTCCATGGAGACCGTCAGACCGTCCCCTTCCATAGTTACCGCGTTTTCCAGGCCGGAGATCTTCAGCCAATCATCGCCAAATGACCCAATACCGCGCACAGTCAGTTCCGTGCCGGTGTTGCTCATGATGACAAGGCCCTTTTGCTTGGTTTCTTCGGCATGCTTTTCCAGAATCGGGTCCACCTTCTCGTGCACTTTGGCCCATGCCTTCTCCAGGGAGTGGTCTTCCGCGATGCCAAACACCTCACGGTAGATCCGATCGATGGCAATGGAGTTCACCTCGTTGAGCGAGCCCTCCTTGCTGCAGAGGTCAATCACTGGAATGTCGATGTTTTCCAGACCCTCGCGCTGTGCCTTCCCATAAATGAAGATCACATCCGGGGCCAGACGCAGGACATCCTCCGTATTGGAAGCAAAGCCATTGAGGAATGTGGTGTCCACATCGTCCTTGTTGGGCATCAGCATGGCCAACAGCTCCTTGTTCGCCATTCCGAACGCCTTGCTGTTGACGCCCACCAGCAGCTCGGGCTTCTGTACGGCGGTCAGGTAGAAGGACAGATAGGGGGGCGCAGTGACGATCACTCTGTGAATATCCTCCACTGCCGGAATGGTGACCGTATTGCCAGCCAGATCCACGATCGTGCGCTCTGCCGACTGGGCAGCGGACTCATCCGTGGCTTCCTGCACCGAGGAAGCCATTACCGCGGGGGTGCAGATGCTGAGCATTGCCGCGCAGAGCAGCAAGCAAAGTACAGTGCTTAATAGACGTTTTTTCATTTTTGTTTCCTCCTTAAATTTGTGCCTGATATTGACCGGTCATAAAGAAAGGGAGCAATTGCCGTACCCGGCCAGCTGCCTCCTCTATAACACGTGGGTCCGTTTGTTGTACCTCCAAGAGGCGTACCTGCGCGAAAGCGACGCCTTCCCCATAGGTTTTTGTCAAATGGCTGTCCTGGAGGGGTAAAAGCGTTGCGTTCACTTCGTCCTGAAATTGCAGGCATGCCCCTTCCACGTCCACGCCGATTATCGACGCCACCGTGGAATCCACCGCCACGATCAAAGGCGGATGATACTCCTCGTCCAGCTCTTTCAGCGTCAGCCGCAGCCGCTCATAGCTTCCCAACACCACGGTGCTTTCGTCCATCATGGTTGTGAACATTCTTGCTCTGGCTGGGCACCGCATCATTTGGAGCGTATTCAGAAAATATCGCATGGTCCCCTCTGTCCCGAATTCTACAACGATCAGATCAGGGACCTGGCTGAGCAGCGTCAGTACGCCCATATGAAAGGAAGGCTGAGGGAATCCTTTTACCAGCTTCATTCTCGTTCCTCCTATTTTTGCAGAAGCAGGGCATTTCTCACCCGATCCGCACCGCCTGCCACCGCCTCAAATCCCATTGTGTTTTCCGGCTTCACGGTATCCAGTCTGGCACACGGGAATTTCTTCACCCAGAGTGAACTTCCATGTCCGATATACAGGTCGGGGAGCTGCCGGCTCATAAATGCCTGCGTAATATGGTGATTTGCTACATAATTTACGTAAGGATCAAAGCCCGCCGCTTCGATCTGCGCGATTGCCTGGGCTGTTGTGGGGTAGATCCGCGCGGCATTAATCAGCAGAGGATGCATTCCCAAAGAAACCAAAAATGCCGTCGTTTCGATGGCATCCGGTGGACGGCCGCCGTTGATTACGGTTTTTCCACAGCAGACCGGACGCGCTTTTTCGATGGCTTCCAGCGCCTCGCCCTTATAATCGCGCCACTGCGGCATCCGCAGCCTCAGAGCCTGCTCCATTTTTTCATAGGCCTGGGAAATTGCGGCCAGATCCCATGAAGGCTCCAGCACCGTATATGGCGTGTGAAACGCCTGCTCCATCCATTTTGCCAATGGCAGTCCCACCCGATGGGTCACGATATTCAGCTGCGCTGCAGGCGCTTTTTTGATCTCCTCGGTTGTGCATGAATTCAGGAGGATTAGATTGGTGGAAACGCCATGCTCCTTCAGTAGCCGTGTCAGTTCATTTTCGGCTGCCTGCTGATGCTGAAAGTGCAGTTCCACGCCAAGGTAATTCACTGAGCCAGGCTTTATAGGCTGGGGCCGCATCAGCTTTCCCAGGGAAAGGAGCAGCCGCTCCACGGCAATCTCATATTCATAACATTTATAGTCGAAATGGGAAGTGTGGACCAGCAGCACCGGGCATCCGCACTGCTGCTCGGCCTGAAGGGCCGCCTGTTCTATGTCCTCACCGATGATCTCCGGGATGCAGGTGCTGGCCAGGATCACACAGGCGCAGTGGGTCTGTTCTACGACCTGCGCGATTTGCCCCACCAGCTGCTCACCAAAGCCGAGGGCAATGTCCTCTTCCTCCAGCACACAGCTGTAAAAGCGTTCGTCCGCCGTATGCTGTGCATAATAGACGCCTGTATTTTTGGCATACCAAGTGCATTCCGCCATTCCCACGACGACAATGGCCGCGTCACGTATATACGGCGCGGCAAATGCCACGCCATGCGCAGGGCAAAAGATGCCGCCCGCGATTGCTTTGCATGTGCCGTAGATGTCCTGGTTTTTTGTGATCTGCGACAGATGGTAGATCCGTTTTACCGCTTCTTCATATGTCATATCTGTCTACAACTCCATTATCCGCTCTGCCAGATCCCGATAGCCCGCCGCCAGCGGACTGTCAGGAAAAAGACGAATCACATTGGAGCCCTGCTCTTCCGCCTGCTGTACCAGCGAACTGCGTGGGATATGACCCAGGATCGGAACGCTGTGGGCCGCGGCCCAGTCCGCAATGATCTGCTCCTCATTTGGAATATTTTTGCGGTTGACGATCAGGCCCCCCGCATGGGCATAGCCCCGGCTTTCAAAGGAGCGTATCGCCTCTAGAATATTTCCTGCCGCATAAAGCGACATCTTTTCTCCAGAGGTGACGATACAGACCCATTGTGCGTATCCCTGCCGAATTGGCAAGGCAAATCCGCCGCAGACAACATCGCCCAGCACATCGTACAAAACCACGTCCGGCCTGTATACTTCATCTGCATGGAGTTCATTCAGCTTTTCAAAGGCGGAAATAATTCCCCGGCCCGCGCATCCCATGCCAGGTTTTGGGCCGCCCGCTTCAACGCAGGCTACTCCAAAATCCCCCGGAAAGACCAGATCTGTTAAGGCTGTGTTCTCCCGCTTTTCCAGGATCTGCTGCAAAACCGTAGGAATCTGGTTTCCGCCGGTTAAGCCGACGGTAGAATCGGATTTGGGATCACAGCCAATCTGCATTACCCTGTGCCCGCTTTCCGCCAACGCTGCGGACAGATTGGTGACCACCGTAGACTTTCCAATTCCACCCTTGCCATATATCGCGATCTTCTTCATCCGTACTACCTCCAAAGCCGCTGCTTGCGCGCTGCCATGAAATTTGACTCCGCCTTTTGCCGCAAAAAAAGAAGCCTCTCAGTCAAAAGACACGACTGAGAGGTTTTTCACAAAATCATCCACGCCTGTATTCGTCAAAAAGGGCATAAAATCCCTATGCCAGGCGCTGCGGATCGTGTGACAAAACCAATTACTCGTGGTTTTCTCATCCAGATCGGCAGCAGGTCTCCTGGCTCACAGCAGCCTTGAACGTCTTCCCGTTTCCAGTGACATTGTGTTCAACGCTTATGCTGCATACAGTGACGAGTTCGCGCAGGCCTTTCACCTGCTTCCCTTTTCAACAACCGCATAGTTGTCACTGCCAATCTTTCCGGGGCCATTGTACCACGTCCCGCCAAAGCATGTCAAGCGCATTTCATACATAAAAATACAGTTTTTGCCAAAGTTCTGCACTTAAAGATAAGGGAGAAACAGCAACTTTCACGAACGACATAAGAAGCAAAAAACGCATTTTTTGATGCGCTGCTGGGAAGCCTGTTTTCTGTGGGCAGGCCCAGACCGCACCGCTTAAATGGTGAAAAATTATTCGCTCTGGAGGCTGCGGCGGATTTCGGACAGGGGGAGCTGTTGGGCTTCGGCGATGGCGGACAGGTCGTCGTATTCCGGCTTGCGGCGGCAGACGCCGTAGCCCTCGGAGATTTTGCAGCGCACTTTTCCGTAGGGGGTGTCAACGGTTTCCTTCCGGCGGGTCAGGGTGAAGCGGCGGCAGACGGATTCCCGGATGCCCAGGGTGGAGGTGTGGCGCAGCAGCAGGCGCACCATTTCCTCCCGCTGGTCTGCCCGGCAGAGCACGGTGAGCATGGTTCCGGGGCGGTTTTTCTTCATGCCGATGGGGGTGGTGAACACCTCCGGCGCACCGGCGCGGAGCAGCTGCTCCATGGCAAAGCCGATGTCCTCGGCGGTCATGTCGTCCAGATTGCAGCGCAGCTCCACAATGCTGTCCGTCCCCTCCCGGCTGTCGCTGCCAAGCACGGCGCGGACGCAGTTGGCCATGGCAAAATCCTTTTTGCCCATGCCGTAGCCCACGGCCTGAGGGGTCATTACCGGCATGTTGCCGAATTCTGCCACAAATTGCTTCAGCAGCGCCGCCCCGGTGGGGGTGCACAGCTCACCCAGAATCTGGCCGCCGTAGATGGGAATTCCCTTCAGAATTTCCGCCGTAGCGGGGGCGGGGACGGGGAGAATGCCATGGGCGCAGCTTACATGTCCGCTGCCCACGTGGACGGGGGAGGCATACACCGTGGGATTGCCCAGCTGCTCCATCAGGTAGCACACGGCGGTCACGTCCGCCAGGGCGTCCAGGGAGCCGACCTCGTGGAAGTGGATCTCCTGAATGCTCACCCCATGCACCGCGCTTTCCGCCTGGGCGATTCGGTTGTAGACGGCGCGGATATTACTCTTTACCCCATCGGAGGCCTGAATGTGGCCGATCCAGTGTTCAAGCTGCTCCATGCTGCTGTGGGGATGCTCGTGATGCGCATGGGAGTGCTCCCCCTCCTCGGTATCGCCGACGTACACATGCATGTGAGTGCCGGTGATGCCGCATTTCCGGGTCAGCTCCCGCTGATACCGCACTCCTGGGACGCCCAGGGCGTTCAGCGCCTCTACCATCTTTTCCGGGTGGGGGAACAGCTCCAGCAGCGCGGCGGTGAGCATGTCGCCGGCAGCGCCCATGCCGCAGTCCAAATACAAAATACTCAATGCCTTGCCTCCATATGGTTGATGGTGCTGGCCATGTAGCCCGCTCCAAAGCCGTTGTCAATGTTGACCACTGCCGTGCCGCTGGCGCAGGAATTGAGCATGGACAGCAGCGCGGCGATGCCGCCGAAGGATGCCCCGTAGCCCACGCTGGTGGGCACGGCGATCACCGGGCATTCCACCAGCCCGCCAATCACGCTGGCCAGCGCCCCCTCCATGCCTGCGATGGCAATGATAACGCTGGCGCTCATCAGCTCCTGGCTGTGGCTCAGCAGCCGGTGGATCCCGGCTACGCCCACATCGTACAGGCGCAGCACCGGGTTGCCCAGGAATTCCGCCGTCAGCGCCGCCTCCTCCGCCACCGGCACGTCGCTGGTGCCCCCGGTGGCCACCACGATGGTGCCCATTCCGTGGGGGGCTTCATTCTCGCCCAGAATGCCGATCCCGGCTTGGGCGTTGTAATGAATGGGATGCACCTGCGAAACGGCGGCTGCCTTCTGGGCGTCCAGCCGGGTGATCAGCACATTTTTCTGCCCGTTTTCCTGCATGGCGGTGAGGATGCCGGTGATCTGCTCCGCCGTCTTTCCCGCGCCGTAGATCACCTCGCCCGCGCCCTGGCGGATCTTGCGGTGTAGGTCTACCTTGGCGTAGCCCAGCTCGGCAAATGGCTCCTGCTTCAGCTGGAGCAGAGCGTCGTCCACGCTGAGTGCGCCGCCCCGGACGCCCTCAAGGATATTGCGAATGTCACTGTTCACGGCGCACCTCCAGATCCAGCAGCACCTTTTTGTAGTCCTTCTTCAGCTCGCGCACCACGGCCTCCCGCTGGGTCAGCAGCGCGGGCAGCTGGTCTTCCGGCATTTCCAGCCGGGCGCAGCCGTCCATCAGCCGCACACGGAAGCCGGAGAAGCCCAGCTTCATGAGAAATGCCTCACACCGCTCCGTTTTTTCCAGATCGGCCTGGGTGATGGCCGTCCCCGTGGGGATGCGGGTGGCAAGGCAGGCGTAGGCGGGCTTGTTCCAGGTGAAGAGGCCCGCCTGGCGAGAGCGGCGGCGAATTTCGTCCTTGGTCAGGCCGCACAGCCGCAGGGGAGAGAGCACGGAGAGCTCCTGCAGCGCCTTCATGCCGGGGCGGTCGCTTACCTGGTCGCTGGCGTTGGTGCCGTCCAGCAGAATTTGGAAGCCGTCGCGCCGGGCGGCGGAGATGATGGCGGTAAAGATCCGGCGCTTGCAGTAGTAGCAGCGGTTGGCGGGATTTGCCGTCATGTCCGCGTCCTCCAGCACAGCCAGGCGGAGCGTGGTCAGCGGCGCGCCCAGCTGTTCGGCCAGGCGCAGGGCGTCCTCATACTCAAACTGGGGCTGAAAGGCGGTTTTTACGTAGTAAGCCTGCACCTGCACGCCGCTTTTCACGGCGGCATAGAGCAGGTACGCGGAGTCCACCCCGCCGGAAAAGGCCAGGGCGACCCGGGGATGCTGGGTAAAAAATTCCGATAATTCCATGTGGTTATCCAATCCTATATAGTCTTTTCCCGTTTTCCAGGGTAATATTTTCAATTTCCTCCGCCGAAAGGCCGCGCAGCTGGGCCAACCGTTCCGCCACCAGGTGCAGCCGCCCCGGATCGTTCCGCCGCCCCCGGAAGGGTTCGGGGGACATGTAGGGGCAGTCGGTTTCCAGCACCAGCCGGTCCAGCGGGATCTGAGACGCTGCTTCCACGGCCTTGCGGGCATTCTTGAAGGTCAGCACACCGCCGAAGCCAATGTACCAGCCCCGGCGGATGAGTACCTTTGCCATTTCCAAAGAGCCGGAATAGCAGTGAAAGACCCCGGTGACCTGGGGGAATTCCTCCACGATCCGCATGCCGTCCTCATGGGCCTCCCGCTCGTGAACGATCACGGGCAGCTCCAGCTCCCGGGCCAGGGCCATCTGGGCGCGGAAAGCACGCTGCTGGACCTCCCGGGGGATGTCCTCATAGTGGTAGTCCAGTCCGATCTCGCCGATGGCCCGCACCTTGGGGCATTGCCGTGCTAGCTGCCGGTATTGCTCCAGCACGTCCTCCGTCACCTCATCCGCCGCGTCCGGGTGGGAGCCGACGGCGGCATAGACATAGTCATAATTTTCTGCCAGCGCGGCCGCCGCCCGAGAGGAGGCCAGGCTACATCCTGGGTTCATCACCAGCGCCAGCCCCAGGCCGGGCAGCTGCGACAGAAGCGCAGCGCGGTCGGTGTCAAAGGCCCGGTCGTCCAGGTGGGCGTGGGTATCAAAAATCATGCAGGATCATTCCTTCCGTTTCATCCTCCTGGCCAACCACGGCCACCAGGCAGCCCTGCCAGGTGAATACCCGCGGGTCATCCGGGGAGAAGTCTGTGCTGTTGGGGAAGCCGGTCAGCCCCGCCCCGGTGCACTTGGCGGTGGCCTCCTTCAGCACCCACAGGGCCAGAAAGGCCCGCTGGGGGTCCGCCGCCGCCTGAAAGCGGGCCAGCTCCCGGGGGGACATGATCCGGCCCGCAAGGGAAAACCGCACCGCACGGTCCAGCTCCTCAGCGTCGATTCCCACGGGACGGCGGGACAGGGCGCAGAAGGCGTGACGGGCGGTGTGGCTGATGGAAAAGTGATACGGCGCGGCTTCAAAATAGGGTTTCCCGCGCACGCTGATCAGAATGCCGGGCAGCGGCTGGCCGGTCTCCTCCCGGTAAAGCCGTTCCAGAAGCTGCCGCCCGGCTGCGTGGCCGGTGCGGCCCGCAAGCGCACAGCAGCCAACGATCATCTTGCGTCGATGACCTCGCCGTTGCCGCCGGTGCAGCCGGAATCACGGCCGTCGCCCCGCAGCAGACCCACCACCATGCCGATGCCAATGAGCAGCACCACGATGCCGCAGATAACGATCACCATCCGGGCGACCGTTACCGGCATCAGAGTCAGCACCACGCCCGCGACGCACAGCGCCGTGGAAGTGACCCGCTCGCGCATCACGGTGATGTCCGTATAGCCCCGGATGCCCTCCAGCAGCAGCAAAATACCGATCACCCGCACCACCTGCTTTTCCAGGGAGACAGGGTTGCGGATAATGGCAAAGCCGATGAGCAGCAGCACAATGGCCCCGGCCAGCTTCATAAAATCCTTCGTCCCGGACTGGGTGAAGAAGCCGATCAGCTTCCCCGCGCCAAACAGCGCCAGGATAATACCGGCGCACAGGGCGATGGAATTGGTGATGGAGCCGGGCCGGAAGATCAGCAGCAGTCCCAGCAGGACGGTCAGCGCGGGCTTCAGCCAGGGACGAAAATCAAAGGAACGTTTCATATAAAATCCTCCAAAAATGATGGAAATCAGGGAAAAAGGGAATTCTGCCCATATTTTACTTTGTTTTTCCCCCGGTGTCAATGGAGAAAATGCGGGCATTGCGGGGGACATATTTTTCGGGCGAAGGCCATAGGATTCCACAGCGGAAAAGCTGCGGCAAGGAGGAATCGCAATGGCACAGGAACAGATGCCGCACCGGCTGGCGCTTTTGGAGCGGAAGAAGCTCACGGTGACAGGCGTGGCGGAGGTCATCAGCTTTGAGGATACGTCGGTGATCCTGCAGACCGGCATGGGGACGCTGACCGTTCAGGGCAGCACCCTCCAGCTGAAAACCCTCTCGCTGGAGGGCGGACAGGTGGAGGTGGAGGGCAACATTGCCGCGCTGATCTATGAGGAGCCAAGGCAGGGCGGCTGGTTCAGCCGGCTGTTTGGATGATCCCTCCCGCGCTGGCGTTTCAGCGCTTTGGGATCGCCTGCCTGCTGGGGGTGGGGCTGGGCGTGCTGTATGGCTTCCTGCGGCCCCTGCGCCCCCGGCATACCGGGCTGAGCGACGCGCTCTTCCTGCTGGGGGCGGCGTGGGTGTGGCTGTATCTGGCGCTGGGGGTGTGCGGCGGCGACCTGCGCTTTGGCTATTGCCTGGGGCTGCCCATCGGCGGCGTGGCCTGGGAGACCACCGCCGGGCGGCTCCTGCGCCCGGTTTTTGCCCTGCTTTGGCGCCTGGCAGGGAGGATCGCGGGCCTTGCGGTGTGGCCGTTAAAAAAATTATTGCGTTTTTTGAAAATTTTATTTGCATCTGGAGAAAAATGGGTTACAATATGGTGGAATGGCTGCCGGGCGCGCCGGCAGTCTCACGGAGGTGTGATTCATGGCAGAGCAGAAGTTCAGGATCGGAAAGACGCAGGTCATTCTGTTCAAGGGAAATCCCCGGGTAAAGATCGCCCTGGGGGTGGTGCTGGTATTTTCCGCGGTGGCGCTGGGCGCGCTGAGCTGGACGCAGCACCAGATGGCGGACAAGATCACCGACTTCCGCGCCGAGGCCGCCCAGGCCGAGTACGAGAACGGCCTGCTGGAGCGCAACATCCAGGAGCTTGGTTCCGCCCAGGGCGTGGAGCGCACCGCCCAGGAGGAACTGGGTATGGTACCAAGGGACACCGTCCTGATCGAAGCACAAGTCAAATAATGGAGGAAACAAAGCAAATATGGAGTTAACCGTTGGAGCCGTAGTAGAGGGGAAAGTAAAATCCATCACCAATTTTGGCGCCTTTATTGCCCTGCCGGAAAACAAGACCGGCATGGTACATATTTCCGAGGTGGCCAACGCCTATGTCAGTGATATCCGGCAGCACCTGACCGAGGGGCAGGATGTGAAGGTGATGGTCATTGGCAACGAAAATGGGAAGATCAACCTGTCCATCAAGCGACTGGAGCCGAAGCCCCAGCGTGAGAGCAGGCCGGATTTCCGCGGCGGCAATCGCGGCGCGGGTCCGCGCCCCGGTCAGAGCCAGGCCCGTCAGAATTCCAGGCCCGCCCCCGTCCCCAATGCCGCCCCCAAGACCGCAGACCAGCTGTTCGAGGAGAAGCTGAAGGCGTTCATGTCGGAGTCCGACAGTAAGATTTCCTCCATTAAGCAGTATTCTGAGCACCGCACCAAGAGCAGAAGAAGATGATTTTTCCAAGCGGACTGCTTTGCGGCAGCCCGCTTTTTCCTGTGACAGAAAGGGTGAGACGATGACTGTGGTGATCACCGGCGGCTCCCGGGGCATCGGCGCGGCGGCGGTGGAGCTGTTTGCCGCGAAGGGGAACCGGGTGTTCTTCCTGTATGAGAAGGACCACGCCGCGGCTGATGCTGTGGCCCGGCGCACCGGCGCGACGCCCATCTGCTGCGATGTGGCAGACGAGGCGGCGGTGAACGCGGCCTTTTCCCGGATCGGAGATGTGGATGTCCTTGTAAATAACGCCGGGATCTGCTATTATGGGCTTATGACCCAGATGACGTCCCAGCAGTGGGATCGGATATTCGATGTGAACGTCAAGGGCATCTACCACTGCGTCCGGGCGGCCATGCCGGGCTTCCTGAAGCGTCAGCGGGGCTGCGTCATCAATGTGTCCAGCATGTGGGGCAGGGTGGGCGCCTCCTGCGAGGCGGCCTATTCCGCCACCAAGGGGGCGGTGATCGCCCTGACCAAGGCCCTGGCCAAGGAGCTTGGCCCCAGCGGCATCCGGGTCAACGCCGTGGCACCAGGCGTGATCCTGACGGATATGTGTGGCGGGGTGGACCCGGAAGTTCTGGCTACCATGGCGGAGGAAGCGCCCCTGGGGCGCAACGGGACCCCCATGGATGTAGCCCGGGCCATGGAATATCTGGCGGATGCCGATTTTGTCACCGGCCACATCCTGAATGTGGACGGCGGGTACGTTGTATAAGGCAACACCGCACAATTTGGCAAGAAGCCCCAGCCTGGATTTTTGGCTCA
>USEU01000017.1 GCA_900553805.1 uncultured Eubacteriales bacterium | reverse complement strand
TTGCCGGGAAGATAGGTAATGCCAACACATGCCCCCTTAGCTCAGTCGGTAGAGCAACGGACTGTTAATCCGTGTGTCGTTGGTTCGAGTCCAACAGGGGGCGCCAAAGTCAGCAGACGGTTTCGCCTGCTGATTTTTGTATGCTTAATAAATATTACATTATTGCAATGCTTTGGCACGAGTTGCTTTCAAATTACCCGAATGACTAATTTGAACATGGATAATTTTGTCAATATGTGTTATCGTTGGCGCAAGTGGATGTACAAGGGTGGATGGGGGCCATGCGGATCGCAATCGTGGATAATATTGCCCAGGAGCGGGCGCTTTTTCGCGCGCGGCTCGATGAGGCGCTAATGAAGCATGGCGTTCAGGCGGAGATTGTGGAATTTGAGCGCGACGAACCCTTTTTGCAGGCTGCCAGCCAGCAGCCCTTCGCAGTCGTTTTCCTGGACATTTTTATGGGCGGTACCAACGGCGTTGAAATTGCGAAGCAGCTGCGGGAATTTGATAAGGACTGCACGATCGCCTTTTCTACCACCTCCATGGACTACGGTCTGGAGGGTTTCCGGGTACGGGCGACGCAGTATCTTGTAAAGCCGTATACCCAAAAGGACATTGACGACTTGCTGGGTGAGATCCTGCCGCGGCTTCCCAAATTGGATGATTCCGTTTCTCTGCGGGTCAACGGCGGCGATGCTCAGCTGTGTCTCAAGGACATGGTTTATGCGGAGCATTTTTCGCATCTGATTCATGTTCTTACCTCGTTTGGAAGAACGCTGGTCACCCGCCAATCCCTGGCTGTGTTTATGGAGCCGCTGAACGAAGACAGCCGCTTTTTTTAATGCAGCCGGAGGGGAAACAGCGTGGGCATTCAGTCGGTGCGGCGCATTGCCCAGAAAAACGGCGGCAGAGGCACATTTGCCAACGATGGCAGCACTTTCACGGCCAAGGTCATGCTGCGAGACGGCGGCCCTGTTCCTCCCCCTTAAAAGCGCTGCCCCCAATAATTCAGGTCTTTACAGAATTGGTAAATTCGGTTATAATAATTCATACAATGCTGATAAAAGTGAGAGATTTACGATGAATATTGCTTTTGATACCTACAAGCAGAAATTGAACGACTGCCGCCCCGCGCTGGATGGTCTGGCGGATTCTTTGAATGTGGAGGGGCTGCGCAGTGAACTGGAGCGGCTCCACGCCATGCAGGAGGCTCCCGGTTTCTGGGACGACCCGGAAAAGAGCCAGAAGGTCGCTGTCAAGACCCGCCAGACGGAAGCAAAGATCGAGCGGTACGAAAAAATGCGCGCTACCTGGGACGATCTGATGACCATCTGTGAGATGGCGGCGGAAGAGGATGACGACTCCATGCTAGAGGAGCTTCAGACCGGCTATGAGACCCTGGCCGAGGAGATGGAGGTCTGCCGCCTGGAGACGCTGCTGACGGGCCACTACGACAAGAATAACGCCCTGATGAGCTTCCACGCCGGCGCAGGCGGTACCGAGGCTCAGGATTGGTGCCAGATGCTCTATCGGATGTACACCCGCTGGGCGGAGCGCCATGGCTTCACCTACAAGATCCTGGATTACCTGGAGGGCGACGAGGCCGGCCTGAAATCCGCCGACATTATGATCGAGGGCGAGAACGCCTACGGCTTCCTGAAGGGGGAGAATGGCGTGCACCGCCTGGTGCGGGTATCCCCCTTTGACGCCAATGCCCGCCGTCAGACCTCCTTCTCCGCCATCGAGGTGATCCCGGATATTGAGGACGAGAGTCAGGATGTGGAGATCCGCCCGGAGGATTATGAGATGCAGGTCTACCGCTCCTCCGGCGCGGGCGGCCAGCACATCAACAAGACCTCCTCCGCTGTCCGCCTGATCCACAAGGCCACCGGCATCGTGGTGTCCTGCCAGACCGAGCGCAGCCAGTTCCAGAACAAGGAGACCTGTCTGCGGATGCTGCGCAGCAAGCTGGTGGAGATCAAGGAGCGGGAGCACCTGGATAAGATCTCCGACATTAAGGGCGTGCAGCAGAAGATCGAGTGGGGCAGCCAGATCCGCAACTATGTGTTCATGCCCTATACCCTGGTGAAGGATACCCGCACCGGCTGCGAGACCTCCAATGTCAACGCGGTGATGGATGGGGCGCTGGATCCCTTTATCGAGAGCTACCTCAATTGCCTGGCGACGGGGAATTGGGTGCAGAAGTGATCCTGGGCATGAAGCAGCGGCGTTTTTTCAGGGAATCAGGAAAAATGCTTGCTTTTTCCGTATGATTGTGGTATACTCGTCCTTACAAGTGTGGTTTGCCCGATGGCGGCAGGCCGTATCATATTCGCTGTCCGCGAATGGTGCGGAGGGAGGTTGGGTAATATGAAAACTGTTCTGATCATTCTGGAGGCTCTGGCAAGCCTGGCGCTGACGATTGTCGTGCTGCTGCAGTCCGGCAAGGAGGCAGGCCTGTCCGGCGCACTGTCCGGCTCTTCTGATTCCTATCTCAGCAAGAACAAGAAGGGCGGCCTGGATCAGATCCTGGCGACTTCCACCAAGTGGATCGCCATCGTCTGGGTCGTGCTCACCCTGGTGCTGAGCCTGGTCTGATACAGGATAAATTGAACATATGGCCGCAGGATTTCCTCCTGCGGTCTTTGTTATTTTGACGGGTGACATTTCTCCGCGCCGGTGGTATAATGAAAGATGTAGTGAAGTGATCTAAAAGTCAACGTACACCACGGAAAGGAGTACAGATATTATGAGTGAAAGAAAGCTGGCCGGGCTGGAGCCCAAGGCCGTGTTTGGGTATTTCGAGGAGCTTTGCGCCATCCCTCACGGCTCCCGCAATACCAAGGCCATCAGTGATTTCCTGGCTGCATTTGCCAAGGAGCAGGGCGTCCGCTGTATTCAGGACGACAGCAACAATATTATCATGTTTGCAGACGGCACCTGCGGCATGGAGGGGCATGACCCGGTGATCCTGCAGGGCCATATGGATATGGTCTGCGAAAAGGACGCAGACTGTCCCATCAATATGCAGACCGACGGCCTGGACCTGTGCCACGACGGCACCTCGGTCTATGCCCGGGGCACCACACTGGGCGGGGACGACGGGATCGCCGTTGCCTACGCCATGGCGCTGGTGGCCGACAGGACCATTCCTCACCCGCCGCTGGAGATCATCATCACCGTGGATGAGGAGATCGGGATGCTGGGCGCCAATGCCATCGATGTGTCCATGCTGAAGGGCAGAAAGATGATCAATCTGGACTCGGAAGAGGAAGGCATCTTTACAGTCTCCTGCGCCGGCGGCGCGAGAGCGACCATCTCGCTGAAGGTGGATCGGAAGATGGTTTACGGTCCCTGCGTCCGCCTGAGCGTGGATGGGCTGCGGGGCGGCCATTCCGGCGCGGATATCCACAGGAACCGGGCCAATGCCAACAAGGTCATGGGCGAATTCATGAGCCGGATCCTGAAGCTGATGCCCCTGTGCCTGACTTCCTATGTGGGCGGCAATCAGGATAATGCGATCCCCCGCAGCTGCCAGGCCAATGTGGTGGCCATGGGCATCGGCCTGGAGCGAATCAACGATGTGGCCGCCCAGCTCCAGGCGGAGATCCGGGAGCAGTATGACGAGCCGGAGGCTATCGTTCAGGCCTTTGACGTGGACGCCCTGGGCGGCAACAGCCTGACCACCGAGGATACCTCCCGGGTGATCACGCTGCTGTGTGCCGCGCCCAACGGCGTGCAGAGTTACAGCGCGGATATCCCCGGCCTGGTGCAGACCAGCCTGAATCTGGGCATTGCCAAGCTGGGCGAGATGTTCAGCGCCACCTTCTCCGTGCGCAGCAGTGTCAACCGGGAGAAGCAGGATGTGCTGGATCAGCTGAAGAAGCTCTGCGAATTCTATGATGGGAATTATTCCCAGCGGGGCGAGTATCCCGCCTGGGAATACCGCAAGGATTCCGTCCTGCGCGAGACCATGGTAAGGATCTATACAGAGATGTTCGGCAAGGAGCCGAAGGTGCTGGCCATTCACGCCGGGCTGGAATGCGGCCTGCTGAATGAGAAGCTTCCCGGCCTGGATGCCGTATCCATCGGGCCACAGATGCACGATATCCACACCAGCCGCGAAAAGCTGGAGATCGCCTCCACCGCCCGGGTGTGGGAATTCCTGTGCCGGGTGCTGAAGGCGCTGTAAGCATCTGAAATACCATGGGGCCGCCTCCTAAAATGGGGCGGCCCCGTTTTTTGCCTTGTAAAATTGTCGGAATGTGGTATGATAGAACCATTCAAGCGAGGAGGAAGATTTATGAACGCAGAACAGATCATGAATATCTTTGCCGATACCGCTTACATCCGCGTGGGCGGCCGCCCGGCGGAAAAGAAAGCGGCGGACTATCTGTGCCAGCGCCTTGCCGCGTGGGGCCTGGAGGCGGCGCAGGAGCCCTTTGAGGTGCCCCTGGGGGACATTGAGGAGGCGACCCTCACCATTGATGGGGAGGATATTCCCTGCAAGGGCTATATGTGCGCCGGTAACGCAGAGCTGGAGGCCCCGCTTTATTATCTGCGCAACAAGGATGCTTGGTCGCTGAGCCAGTGCCGGGGCAAGATCGTGATGATCGACGGCTATCTGGGCTACTGGGTGTACCAGGACATTCTGGCCAACGGCGCGGCGGGCTTCATCACCTACGACGGCAACGCCAACTATACCGACCGGGATATCGACGCCCGGGAGCTTCGCAGCTATGTGAGCAAGGGCAATGTGATCCCCGGCGTCAACATCAACGCCAAGGATGCCATTGCAATGATCCAAAAGGGTGCCAAAACAGCGAAGATCACCCTGGAGCAGAAGGAATACACCGACGCCTCCCAGAATGTGGTGCTGGATATGCCCGGCCAGGCGGAGCAGTATATTGTGTTCACCGCCCACTATGATTCCACCCCGCTTTCTCAGGGCGCTTACGACAATATGTCCGGCTCCGTGGGCCTGCTGGGGCTGGCAGAGCACTATGCGAAGAATCCCCACCGCTATGGCCTGCGCTTCGTCTGGTGCGGCTGCGAGGAGCGGGGGCTTCTGGGCTCCAAGGCCTATTGTGCCGCCCATGAGCAGGAGCTGGATAAAATCGTGCTGAATATCAACCTGGATATGATCGGCTGCATCATGGGCAAGTTCATCGCCTGCGCCACCGCTGAGGAGAAGCTGGTGAGCTATATCGAATATTTCGCCGCCGAGCGGGGCTTCGGCATGGAGGCATCTCAGGGCGTTTATTCCAGCGATTCCACCCCCTTTGCGGACCGTGGGATCCCCGCCGTCTCCTTTGCCCGCATCGCGCCCAACAATACCGCCACCATCCACAACAGCTATGATACCATGGCGGTGATGAGCGGCGAGCAGATGGCGAAGGACATTGATTTTCTGATCGCCTTTGCCGACCGCATGGCCAACGCCCAGTGCTGCCCAGTGAAGCGGGAGATGCCGGACAATATGAAGGAAAAGCTGGATACCTACCTGAGCAGAAAGCGGCCTGAAAAATGAGGACGGAGCCATGCTGACATCCCTTGCCGCCCTGTTCTTCCTCCTTCTGCTGGTCTCCGGCAGCGCCGTGCTGCTCCGGCGGCGGACGGAGGAAATGCTGCCGGTTTGCTTCTGCGGCGTGATCCTCTGGCTGTACCCGTTTTACCTGTGCAGTGCTGTCCGGGTCGGTCTGCCCCTGCTTTGCGCCGGGGCGGTGCTGGTGTTTCTGGCGGGCTGGCACAGAGCCGGAGGTCTGCGGCGCTATGCCGCCGCAGTGCTCACACCGGGGACGGTGGCCTATCTGGTCACCTGCCTGATTTTTCTGGCGTTCTTCTCCGGCAATTTCGTATCCCGGCATGACGAACTGCGCCTGTGGGGGGCGGTGCCCAAGGCGATCCACGCTACGGGCAAGCTCCAGCTGGGCCACGACAGCCCGATTTTTGCCACCATGCAGTCCTACCCGCCGGCGCTGCCGCTGCTGGGCTATTTCTTCACCGCTTTTGACGGGCAGTTTTCCGAGGGGGCGCTGTTTGTGGGTTATGCCTGCATGGCCCTGGCCTTTCTCGTGCCCGGCTTTGCGGCGTGGAATTGGAGCCGGTGGAAGCTGCTGGCCCCGGCTGGCCTGATCGTCATGCTGGTGCCCTTCGTCTTTACCTCCCACAATGGGGACAATGCAATGTTCGCAATGACCCTGTTTGTTGACCCCCTGCTGGGGATCGTCATGGGCTACTGCTTCGTCCTTGCCTCCCGCAGCCCGCAGCGGAGGCTTTCGGATTCCGTGTTCTTCGCCCTGGCCCTGGCGGTGCTGTGCCTGCTGAAAAACACGGGCATTGCCTTTGCCGGGTTTGCACTGGTGGTGTATCTCATTCTGGAGCGCGGAGAATGGAACCGGCGCATGCTGCTGCCCGTTCTGGCGATCCCGGCCAGCGTGGGCCTGTGGAGGCTGCTGCTGGCGCTGTATGATGTCCATAGCCTCGTTCCTCTGCGGCTGCACTGGCTGAGCGGGGAGGAGATCCAGAATGTGCTCCGCGCTCTCGTTTCTTGGAATATGATTGCCTACAAGGTCCCGCTGGGCTTCCTTGTTTCCTTTGCGTGCGTCTACGGTGTGCTGCTGGGGCTGTTCTTCATTCTGGAACGGAGATGCGGGAATAAAAAAAGGAGCCGCTGGCTGGCAGCGGGCTTCCTTGGTTCTACGATTGCCTATATTTACGGCTATGCACTGCTCTATGGGCAGACGCTGGAATCCTTCCAGCGCTACATGGCAGCGCCGCTGCTGGGGCTGGCGGTGTATCTGCTGACGCAGGCGCTGCCCCGCTGCGTTTCCTGGAGGCCGTCAGAGCGGCTGTGCCGCCTGAAACGGGGGACGGCAGCTATCCTGGCCGCGGTATGCTTTGCCTCGGCTGTGGGCCTGATGGCCCTGTGGCGCTCCGTATTCCCGCCCTATGAATCCCGCCAGGCGGCGGACAGGGACGCATCGCGCATCCGTCAGGCCGTGGAGCAGAGCCGCGCCGACGGCGAGAGCGGCTGGGTCTACCTGGTGATGGCGGGGGACGGCGTGGCGCTCAGCCATTATCACCATCGCATTTTCTTCGATCTGATTTCGGAGGATATCAATATCCGCAACGGATTTGCCCAGACCCAGGTGGCCATCCCCGGCCTGGAGAATCCGGCCCAGGTCTGGGCGGAGCAGCTGCTGGACGGGTGCGACTTTGTGTACCTGCTCAGCGTGGAGGATGCCCTGCGCCCGGTATTTGCCCAGCTGAGTCAGGACACCCCGGAGCCGGATACCCTATATCGGGTGTGCCGGCCTGATAATGAATACGGTGTGGAGCTGCGCCGGGCGTAGGCGTCATAGCCGCTTCTCGCAGGCGAGAAAGTCCAGGCCGAACATGGTGCATGGGCCGAGGAATTCAAAGCCGCATTTTTGGTAGATTCGCTGCGCGGGGGCGTTTTCTGGCGATACCAGCAGATGCACCGCCGGGACGCCCTGCTGCGCCAGCATCGCGCAGACGTTCTGCGCCATTGCAAATCCGATCCCCTTTCCCTGCTGCCCGGGTGTGACTGCGACCCGGGCAATTTCCTTGGCCATTCGGCATTTCCAGCAGGGGAGCGCATCCAGCTCGTTCTCTGCCACAATGGAGATCGCCCCCAGGATGGAATCGCCCTGGGCCATGACGTAAAGTCCACCGGCCGCCAGATCCTCATTGATTTGCAGCCAGCCGGGGTAGTTTTCGTCCCAGGTGCACCGGGGGCTTCCCACCAGGCTGCGGTACAGTGCGTATACGGCGGCCCGATCCGCCTGGGTCGCTTTTCGGAAAATCATTGGTATTTCTCCATAAAAAAGGCCCGGCAGGGGATGCTGCCAGGCCATAGAATTGTTGTTACAGTTCGCAGTTGCCCACGGTGCGGGGGAACGGGATGGCGTCGCGGATGTTGCTCACGCCGGTCAGATACATGACGCAGCGCTCGAAGCCCAGGCCGAAGCCCGCGTGACGGGCGGAGCCGTACTTGCGCAGATCCAGGTAGAAGTCGTAATCCTCTTCCCGCATGCCCAGCTCCTCGATCCGGGCCTTGAGCAGCTCATAGTTATCCTCACGCTGGCTGCCGCCGATGATCTCGCCGATGCCGGGTACCAGGCAGTCCATGGCGGCCACAGTCTTGCCGTCGGGGTTGAGCTTCATATAGAAGGCCTTGATCTCCTTGGGGTAGTCGGTGACGAACACCGGGCGCTTGAAGACCTCCTCGGTCAGGAACCGCTCGTGCTCGGTCTGCAGGTCGCTGCCCCAGTGCACGGGATAGTCGAAGCGGTCGTTGTGCTCCTCCAGGATCTTCACGGCGTCGGTGTAGGTGATGCGGCCAAAGTCGCTGCTGAGCACATGGTTCAGCCGATCCAGCAGACCGGTGTCCACCCGCTCGTTGAAGAAGGCCATTTCCTCGGGGGCATGCTCCAGCACATAGGAGATGATGTATTTGATCATGTCCTCCGCCAGGCGCATATCGTCGTCCAGGTCGGCAAAGGCAATCTCCGGCTCGATCATCCAGAATTCGGCGGCGTGGCGGGTGGTGTTGGAGTTCTCGGCCCGGAAGGTGGGGCCGAAGGTATAGATGTTCTTAAAGGCCATGGCAAAGGTCTCGCCGTTGAGCTGGCCGGATACGGTCAGGTTGGTGGGCTTGCCGAAGAAATCCTTGCTGAAATCCACCTTGCCGTCCTCGGTCTTGGGCACGTTGTTCAGGTCAAGGGTGGTCACCTGGAACATCTCGCCCGCGCCCTCACAGTCGGAGCCGGTGATCAGGGGGGTGTGGACGTACACAAAGTCCCGCTCCTGGAAGAACTTGTGGATGGCATAGGCCGCCTGGCTGCGCACGCGGAACACGGCCTGGAACAGGTTCGTGCGGGGACGCAGATGGGGCATGGTGCGCAGGAATTCCACGCTGTGGCGCTTCTTCTGCATGGGATAGTCGCCGCTGGAGTCGCCCTCCACGGCCACGGAAGCGGCCTGGATCTCAAAGGGCTGCTGGGCGTCGGGGGTGAGCAGCAGCTGCCCCTTGATGATCAGGGCAGCGCCGATGTTGACCTTGGCGATTTCCTGGAAATTCTCCATGGCGTCGGTGTACACCACCTGCACAGGGGTGAAATAAGTACCATCATTCAGCGCGATAAAACCAAACTGCTTGCTCTTGCGGTTCGCGCGCACCCAGCCGCCCACTGTAATTTCCTTACCGGCGTAGGCGTCGGTGTTTTTAAACAGCTCTCTGACAGAAACCAAATCCATTTCAGATTCCCTCTCTTCTGGTGAAAAATTATAATTTAGTATACGTCAAATTGTGGAATTTTACAAGAGGGTATCCGCGATTTTATTGAAAAAAACAAAAATTTTGCCGCCAACGTGTAACCGCCGCGGAAAAAATGCGCCTTGATAGGTGTAAGGACCTTACGTACAAACAGAATCGATCAGGAGGTGCGCATGATGGAGGACGTTCAGATCGTCGATCTTTTCTTCGCCCGCTCAGAGCAGGCGATTCAGGAGATCGACCGGAAGTACGGCCATTTCTGCTTCAAAATTGCATGGAATATCCTATCCAACCACGAGGACGCGGAGGAAAGCGTCAGCGATACATACCTTGCCGCGTGGAAAAGCATTCCGCCCACCAGGCCAAATCAGCTGGAAGCGTTTCTGGCCAAGATCACCCGGCACATTTCCCTGGACCGCTGGCGCAGACGCAGCGCCGGCAAGCGGGGCGGGGGAGAGACGGCCCTGGCGCTGGACGAGCTGGAGGAGTGCATCGCGGGCAGCGACACGGCGGAGGGAGCGCTTCGGAAGAAGGAGCTCCAGGCGGCGCTGAACCGCTTTCTGGAAGCCCTGCCGGAGCGGGAGCGGATGATTTTCGTCTCCCGGTACTGGTATCTGCGCTCCGTGAAGGAGATCTCGGAGAAGACGGGACTTTCCCTCAGCAGTGTGAAGACCCAGCTATTCCGCACCCGGAACAAACTTCGATTCTTTTTGGAGAAGGAGGATTTGCTATGAACACCTATGAGCTGCTCAGCTCCTTCGAAAATATTCACGACAAGTTTATTTTGGAGGCAAAGGATATGGAAAACTACAAGAAAAAGCGCTCTGGCCGCAGCCGGGTGAAGTATACGCTGATCGCGGCCATCGTTGCGGTCTCCCTGATGATCGTCACGGCAGTGGCGGCCATGAATTATCTGGGAATGCAGGAAATCACCAAGGATACCCCCTATGCCGTCCCCTCTGAGGCGGCGGCGTATATCGAAACCCAAAGCGCCCAGGAGACCACCACGGAGGATTGGAGCTGCACTATGCTGGAAAGTCTGTTTGACAGCGCCAGCTTTACCATCAGTGTCGGCATTTCCGGCGGTGATAAATATGTTGTCGTTCCCCAATATTGCAGCGCCGGTGACGATGTAAGCGAAATCGGTCTGCCCCGTGGTCAGACCCTGGGGGACTATGCCGCCCAGCAGGGCAAGACCCTATTGTATGTTGGTGCCGGAATCCAAGACCGGGACAAGCTGGGCATCCCAACGACAGCCCAGTTTTACGAGAGCCAGTCTGACGGCGAAATGACCATTGTGGAAACCGGGCAGAAAAGCACCGACGTGTCTGTGACGGAGGGAACTTGCAGTGTTAGTGCCCGGGTTGACGGGCAAAAAGATGTTACCCGGGTGGAACTTCCCTTCACCGTAAAGGAGGCTGCCGGAGATGTGCTGGTCTACAAGGCGGAGGGAGCCAACGAGGTGGCAGGCATCCGCACCAATTCCTTCCGGGTCTACCAGTCCCCGGCGGGCAACTCCATTGTGTTTGACCAGGAACTACCTGAGGTATTCCCTGATGACTTTAAGAAAATGGACATTGATGGGATTACCTATGCCGAGGGCGGCTGGCTCGACGACGGCAACGGCGGCTATGAATGCAGATGGTCCAAAGTGCAGGGCAATTTTGGCGATACCCTGACGCTGCGTTTTATCAATTGGGACAATGAGGTTATGGGCTCCGTCACCTTCCGTCTCCAGAAGTAAAACTTCTTGGCTCCCCCACCGGGGGAGCCAAGGCAAAACCGAAAAGCGGGAGCAGCCCAATACTGGGTGCTCCCGCTTTTTGCGGCGTTATTTGTTGGATGCCACGCTTTTTCTGACCAGAGCCCTGCGAAGCTTTGCCTCGGCAAGCTTCAGATCGTTCTCGGAGGCCTGGGGATTTTTCAGAATGGCGTTTGCCCGCTGATAGGCGGCGTCGGCCCGCTCCAGGTCGATCTTGTCCGACCACTCAAAGGTGGTGGGCACCAGGGTCACGGAGCCGTTTACCACGCTCAGCATTCCGCCGATGCAGGCCGCCGTCCGCCGGATGCCGCCGGAGACGATGATGGCCCGGCCCATGCCCAGAGGGGTCACGAAATTGGTGTGCTTTGCCAGCACGGCCACGTCGCCGGTGGTGCTGCGCACCACCAGTTCTTCTGCCTCGCCGTCAAAAATCAGCCCGTCGGGGGTGACGATTTTCAGGGGAAAGCTCGTCATGCCTTCTCACCGCCCCGGAACTTGGCAACCACCTCGTCGATGGAACCGGCGAACAGGAAGTAGGATTCGGGAATGTCGTCGTGCTTACCCTCGATGATCTCCTTGAAGGAGCGAATGGTCTCCTTCAGGGGAACGTACTTGCCCTGATAGCCGGTGAACTGCTCTGCCACGTGGAAGGGCTGGGACAGGAAGCGCTGCACTTTCCGGGCGCGGTTGACGGTGAGCTTGTCTTCCTCGCTCAGCTCGTCCATGCCCATGATGGCGATGATGTCCTGCAGCTCCTTGTAGCGCTGCAAAATGCTCTGCACGGCCCGGGCGGTCTCGTAGTGCTCCTTCCCCAGGATCTCCGGGGACAGGATGCGGGACGTGGAATCCAGCGGGTCAACGGCGGGATAGATGCCCAGGGAGGCAATGCCGCGGTCAAGAACCGTGGTGGCGTCCAGATGGGCGAAGGTGGTGGCGGGGGCGGGGTCGGTCAGGTCGTCCGCAGGGACGTAGACCGCCTGCACGGAGGTGATGGAGCCGTCCTTGGTGGAGGTGATGCGCTCCTGCAGCGCGCCCATTTCCGTGGCCAGGGTGGGCTGATAGCCCACGGCAGAGGGCATACGGCCCAGCAGGGCGGAGACCTCGGAACCGGCCTGGGTAAAGCGGAAGATATTGTCAATGAACAGCAGCACGTCCTGGTGCTTCACGTCCCGGAAGTATTCCGCCATGGTCAGGCCGGAAAGGCCGACGCGCATACGTGCTCCGGGCGGCTCGTTCATCTGACCGAAGACCATGGCGGTCTTGGAGATAACGCCGGACTCGGTCATTTCGTTGTAAAGGTCGTTGCCCTCACGGGTGCGCTCGCCGACGCCGGTGAACACGGAGTAGCCGTTGTGGGCCGTGGCGATGTTGTAGATCAGCTCCTGGATCAGCACCGTCTTGCCCACGCCTGCGCCGCCGAACAGACCGATCTTGCCGCCCTTGGCGTAGGGGCAGATCAGGTCAATGACCTTGATGCCCGTCTCCAGAATCTCGGTGGCGGGCTGCTGCTCCTCGTAGGAGGGGGCGGGCCGGTGAATGGGCCAGCGAACCTCAGCCTTGGGGGCGGGCTTGTTGTCGATGGGGTCGCCCAGCAGGTTAAACACCCGGCCCAGGCACTCGTCGCCCACGGGCACAGTGATCGGCGCACCGGTGTCGATGGCCTCGGTGCCGCGCTGCAAACCGTCGGTGGAGGACATGGCAATGCACCGCACCACATTGTCGCCGATGTGCTGCGCGACCTCGGCGGTGATGGTGGCGTCGCCGTTTTTCACGTGGATCGCGTTGAGCAGCTTGGGCAGCTGGTCATCCGCAAACCGAATATCCAGAACAGGCCCCATTACCTGGACGACTGTTCCTTTGTTATTTGCCATTGGATTCAACTCCTTTTGTTGTAATAGGGAAGGAGAATGCAAAACGCAATACAGTCGATCCCTTTAGGAACCAGCCACGATCTCGGTAATTTCCTGAGTGATGGCGGCCTGCCGTGCCCGGTTGAATTTCAGGCTCAGCTCGTCGATCATATCCTCGGCGTTCTGGGTGGCGTTGTCCATGGCGGTACGCCGTGCCGCCTGCTCGGAGGCACGGGACTCACACAGCGCGCCGTACATCAATCCGCCCAGATATTCGGGGATGATGGCCTCAAAGACTTCCTCATTGCTCGGCTCATACAGAATGTCGCTGCCCCGGCTGCCTGCTTCGGCACTGGGGTGCTCCAGCGGCAGCAGCTTCATGGCGGCGGGGGACTGAGACAGCATGGATTCAAAGTTGGTATAGGCCACATGAACCTGGCTGTATGTGCCATCCCGGAATGCCTTGCACAGCTGCTTCGCAATGGAGAAGCAGTCGCCGATGGACACGGAGGCGGCCTCCGCGTAATTCTCCGTAAACGCGGGAATGCCCCGGCTGCGGAAGAAATCCACCGCCTTCTTGCCAATGGGAAGCACCTCGGCCTGCTGGCCGCGGATCTGCTCCTCCACCAGCTTGAGCACATTGCTGTTGTAGCCGCCAGCCAGCCCGCGGTCACCGGCGATGACGACAAACATCACCTTCGCCTGACCCGGCTCCTGGAAATACACAGAGGAAAAGTCCTGGGTGGAAACGGAAATATCGGTAATGGTCTGGTGGAGAATCTCAAAATAAGGACGGGAATCCATCACCTGCGCCTGGGCACGGCGGAGCTTGGAGGCAGCCACCATTTCCATTGCCTTGGTGATCTGCTTGGTGCTCTCCATGCTGCGGATGCGGTTTTTGATCTCCTTTGTGGATACGCCAGCCATAGTCAGCCCTCCTTACACAGGAGAGAACTGCTTGACCAGCTCGTCCAGCGCGGCCTTCAGCGCCGCCTCGGTGTCGCTCTCCAGCTTGCCGGTGGAGCGGATGGCCTCCAGCACGTCGGCGTGGAAGTTGGCCATGTGCTCTTCCAGCCGCTGCTCGAATTCCGGCACCTTCTCCACGGGGATGGAATGCAGATACCCATGGGTGACGGCGTAGATGATGCACACCTGCTGCGCCACCTCCTTGGGGGAGTTGTTCTTCTGCTTCAGCACGGCCACGATCCGCTCACCCAGCGCCAGGCGCTCCTTGGTGTCGGCGTCCAGGTCGGAGCCGAACTGGGCGAAGCTCTGCAGCTCCCGGTACTGGGAGTACAGCAGCTTCAGAGAGCCTGCCACCTTCTTCATGGCCTTGATCTGCGCGTCGCCGCCCACGCGGGACACGGAAATGCCGGGGTTCACGGCGGGCATGATGCCGGAGTTGAACAGCTCGGTCTCCAGGAAGATCTGGCCGTCGGTGATGGAGATGACGTTGGTGGGAATGTAGGCGGAAACGTCACCGGCCTGGGTCTCAATGATGGGAAGGGCAGTCAGGCTGCCGCCGCCCAGCTCAGGGGACAGCTGCGCCGCCCGCTCCAGCAGACGAGAATGCAGATAGAAAACGTCGCCGGGGTAGGCCTCGCGTCCGGGGGGACGGCGGATCAGCAGGGAAATGGCACGGTAAGCCACGGCGTGCTTGCTCAGATCGTCGTAGATCACCAGCACATCCTTGCCCTGGTGCATAAAGAATTCGCCCATGGTGCAGCCGGAGTAGGGAGCGATATACTGCATGGGAGCCAGCTCAGAGGCGGTGGCGGACACCACGATGGTGTATTCCATGGCCCCGCCCCGGGCCAGATTTTCGACCACCTGCGCAACGGTGGAGCGCTTCTGGCCGATGGCGACATAGATGCAGATCACATCCTTGCCCTTCTGGTTCAGAATGGTATCGGTGGCAATGGTAGTCTTGCCGGTCTGGCGATCGCCGATGATCAACTCACGCTGGCCCCGACCGATGGGGATCATGGAGTCGATGGCATTGATGCCGGTTTGCAGCGGGCGGCTGACATGTTGCCGCTCGATGATGCCGGGGGCGGGGGACTCGATCGGCCGGTAGCTTTCGGCGGTGATGGCGCCCTTGCCGTCGATGGGCTCGCCCAGGGCGTTGACCACCCGGCCGATCAGCCCCTGACCCACCGGCACGGACACGACCTTGCCGGTGCGCTTGACGGTGTCGCCCTCTTTGATGCCCTGATCGGAGCCAAGAATAACGATGGATACCGTATTCTCCTCCAGGTTCTGGGCCATGCCGTAGGAGCCGTCGGGGAATTCCACCAGTTCGCCGGCCATGCAGTTATCCAGGCCGGAGGCCTTTGCAATGCCGTCGCCCACCAGAATGACCACGCCGGTCTCGCTGGCTTCAATTTTGTTTTCGTAGTTCTCGATTTGACTGCGAATGATCTTGGATATTTCTTCGGGTCTAAGTTCCATATAGTCCCTGCTTTCTCGTCAGAGTACGGTGTTTTTCAGCAGCTCCCGGACCTTATCAAGCCGATGGGACACGGTGTCGTCCAGACACTTTCCATCATAGCTTAGCTTCACACCGCCAAGGATCTCGGGATCGATCTGGTTACGCAGCAAGATGGTCTTGCCCGTAATGTCGGAGAGTTTCTCGGTCAGCGCAGCCTCCTGCGCCGTCGTCAGCGCCACGGCGGTGTAAGCCGTCACGCTGAGCATATTGTGGTCGCCCTGATACATCCGGGTAAAGGCCCGGCAGCAGTCGGGAAACAGGTGAATATAATCCTTCTCCACCAGAATTTTCAGGAAATTGAGCAGATACTGCTCGATCTTTCCCCGGAAGCCCTGGTCTAGGATCCGGCACCGCTCCTCCTTGGAGAGGTTGGCGGAGCGCAGCAGCCGGATATATTCCGGGTTCTGGTCAAAGCTCTCTTCCAGAGCGTTCATCTCGGAGAGAATGCTTTCGTCCAGCCCCTTGTCCCGCGCGAGCTCATAGAGCGCCTGGGCGTAAACTGTTCCTGCCTGGGTCATACCTGATCACCCAATTCGTTGATGAACCGATCAATCATTGCCGACTGGTCCTCGCCGCTGAGTTCCTTTTCGACTACCTTACCGGCAATCGCCAGAGCCAGCCCGGAGATCTCGTTCTTGGCATCGTTGACGGCCTTCTTCTTCTCCAGCGCGATGTCGGCGCTGGCCTTGTCCATGATGGCGGCAGCATCGGCATTGGCTTTGCGAAGAATTTCCTCTTCCCGGCTCTGGGCGCGGGTCACAGCCTGCTGGACCATGCGGTCAGCGGTGGCGGAGGCATCATTGAGCTTCTGCTGGTATTCCTGCTGAAGCGACTGGGCCTGCTGCTTGGCAGCGCCTGCGGCGTCATACATGTCGTCGATCTCCTTCTGACGGTCGTGGATCATTTTCATGACCGGGCCGTAGAGAAATTTTTTGCCGACGAACAGAACCAGGAGAAAATTGAGCAGGGTAAACAGAGCGGTCCAGAAGTTTACGTTGATAAATCCTTCAGTACCCATTGTGATTTCCTCCTTTCGATTTCTGGAAACGAAAGGGGATTACAGGGCGAACATGATAACGAAGGCGATCAGCAGGGAGTAAATGCCGGTGGTCTCGGTGATGGCGCAGCCCAAGATCATGTTGGTACGCAGGTTGCTGGTGGCTTCCGGCTGACGGGCCATGCCCTCCAGCGCGTGAGAGACGGCGTTGCCTTCGCCGATGGCGGGGCCGATAGCGCCGATGCCCATGCACAGGCCAGCGCCCAGTGCCTTACCCAAGATTGCGATTCCTTGTGCTAATTCCATAAAAAGTTCCTCCTAATGTTTTTTTATAAAAATTTTTATGGTTGACAAAAGTAGATCAGGCTGCCGCCTGCTCCCCGGCCTCCTCTGGCTCGGGGCAGGAACCGGCCACATAGACCATGGTCAGCAGCGTAAAGACCAGGGCCTGCACAAAGCCGGAGAAAATGTCAAAGTAAAGAGACAATACAGCGGGGATACCCAGCGCCAGCACCGGCACGCCGGAAATGATGTCCAGCGCCTGAAGCAGGCCGAATACACCCAACAGGGCAAAGAGAATGCCAACGATCAGCCGCCATTTTTTCTTGTCCCGGCTGTTCCACACCAGCAGGCCCACGGCAAGCACCATCATTACGATGGATACCGCAATTCCGCTGGAGGAAATGGCATTCAGAATGATCGCGGACAGCATGGAAAGGGCAGTATAGAGAATAGAGGTGATCACGCCGCCGCCGGCCACGTTGCCAAAGTGACGGAAGGCCATGGAAACGGGCTGCGCCACCTCGGATACCAGGTTCATGGGGGTCATGACGGCCACCGGCTCGGTGAAGCCCTTCAGCCAGCCCAGAAAGCCGTTGGCTTTGATGTTGTTGTACCAGATGATCACGCTGACCATCACTGCCCAGGTCAGGGTGGTGCTCAGGTCGGCGGTGGAGGAGCGCAGGAAGCCGGTCATGCCGATCAGGCTCCCGCAGATGCTGCTCAGAAACAGAGTGCAGATAAAGGGGAACCACCTGGCGTTGTGCTCGCCCATGGTCTGAATGGTCATGTCATACAGCATTCCGAGACTCTTTTCCACCAGCACCTGTTTGCCGCTGGGACGCTTGGTGATGCCCTTGCCCAGCCAGACAAAGCAGCAGCACAGCAGCACCGTCACAATGGCGGAGGACAGCAGGGTTTGGGTCACGTTGATCCCGCCCAGGATCGGCAGGGTGAACAGTATGGAAGGGCCGGTTACTTCTACATTCATTTTGCAGGTTCCTCCTTGGATTTCTTCTTTCCCATCAGCTCGATCACGGTAATGACCGGGCGGACAAACACCAGCGGAATGACCATGGCCAGCGGGTCGCACAGCCCGGCCTTGGCCAGCACCACCAGGATCACAAACAGCAGCACCATCCGCCCCAGATAGGAGCCCTGCATCAGCGCCTTTCCGGCGCGGACATCCTGCTCCTGGGCCTTGTCAGCGGCACGGGAGGCCGTGACGGCCATCGCAAGAAAATTCAGAACACCCAACGCAAGGCCTGCCATAGCGCCCCAAAGCACCTTCGTGCTGAATTTCCCGAGCCCGTAATAGATCACAAGCATCAGCCCGGTGCACAGAGCTACACCCAGGGCAATTTCTCCTGTCTGCCGAAGAATTTGTTTGCGGTTATCCATGCGTCAATGCTCCTTGCTCACAGATGGTCGTTGAAATGAACGGATGTATCATTTTCTTTTTTTCCGCCGCCGAGCTTCTCCATGGCTTTCAGGCAGTCACGGAAGCCGGTGACGGCGCAGATCAAACCCACGGCGATGCCGCACCAGACCGTCCAGCTGCCCCAGCCCATGCTTTTGTGGAGCCAAAGCCCCAGCAAAACGAAGCCGGCCAGGGGGAAGGCGACGCTCAGACCAAGCTGTGTCAGCCACACCAAAAGACCAAGATCTTTCATAATTACCATCCTCCCCCATTATGTATTTCACATTATAACGGATTTCCTGTGATGATGCAAGCCTTTTTTTCAGCAATCTCACGAAAAACTTAAGAATCTTTGTAGGAGAAAGGACTATCTTTTTTTGCCGAAATATAGTAAAATATAATGATAAACATAAACGAAACAGAATTTGAACAATCGGATACATTTGGAAAGTGGGAAGCGACTTGGCAGAGCAGGAAATGGAGATCCTTCAGGGCACCATCAGCGCGGTGGTGTACCAGAATTATGAAAACGGCTACGCGGTGCTGCGCCTGGATATCGGTGGAGGACAGAATGTGACGGTGGTTGGCACCGTTCCGCTGCCGGTGGTGGGCGAGCAGCTGATGGTAACGGGGCGGTGGAGCACCCATTCCAGCTACGGCAAGCAGTTTGAGGCGGAGTTCCTTGACCGTATGATGCCCCAGACTGCGTCGGAAATACTTGCCTACCTTTCCAGCCGGGTGGTCAAGGGCATCGGCCCCAAGACGGCGGCGCGGATCGTCAGCCACTTCGGCGAGGATACCCTGGCGGTGATGGAGCGGGAGCCCCAGCGCCTGGCGGAGATCTCCGGCATTTCCCCGGAGCGGGCCAGGCTTATCGGCGAGGAATTCCGGCTCCAGGTGGGCATGCGCCAGTTGATCGAATTCTTTGCCCTGCACCATTTGAGCGCCGAGCTTGCGGTGCGCACCTATAAGGTCTACGGCGACAGCGCCATGGAGCTGCTGTATGACGACCCGTATCTGCTGATGGACGAGGGGCTGGACGCCTCCTTCGGCGCGGTGGACCGCTTTGCCATCGAGCTCGGCGTGGCCGGGGATGATCCCCGGCGGGTGGAGGCGGGCATCCTCTTTGAGCTTAGCTACAATCTCTCTGCCGGTCACAGCTTTCTGCCGGAGGAAAAGCTGATCGCCGCTACCACCCAGCTGCTCAGCGTCGCCCCGGAAACGGTGCAGAAGGGCCTGGCCCAGGCGCAGGAGGCGCAGCGGGTGGTGGTTGACCAGCTGGCGGGAATCAAGGTGGATTACCTCCCGCAGCTGATGGAGGCGGAAAAATACTGCGCCGCCCGACTGACCGAGTTCGCGGCCAATTCCTTCCCGCAGGGGCAGGACCTGGAGCCGCTGCTCCGGCAGGCGGCGGAGGAAAGCGGTCTGCATTATTCCGCCCAGCAGGAGCAGGCCATCCGGGAGGCGGCGTCCTCCGGCCTGCTGCTGATCACCGGCGGCCCCGGCACCGGCAAGACCACGGTCCTGCGGGGCATCCTGAACCTTCTTGGCAATATGCAGCTGCACTATCTTCTGGCTGCCCCCACCGGGCGGGCAGCCAAGCGCCTGAGCGAGGTGACGGGGGAGGATGCCTCCACCATCCACCGCCTGTTGGAATCGGGCGTCGATCCGGCCACCGGCAAAATGGTATTTGCCCGGGACGAGGACAACCCTCTGAAATGCGACGCGGTGGTGGTGGACGAAATGTCCATGGTGGACGTGCTGCTCCTGTCCAGTCTGCTCAGGGCCATTCCCCAGGGGAAGCGGCTGATCCTGGTGGGCGACCCGGACCAGCTTCCGCCCGTCGGCCCCGGTTTCCCATTCAGTGACATGCTGCGCAGCGGAAGGCTGCCCACAGTCTGCCTGACGGAGATTTTCCGCCAGGCTCAGAAAAGCCTGATCGTCATGAACGCCCACCGGGTCAACCGGGGCGAGCTGCCGGAGCTGAAGACCGTCACCAGTGATTTCTTCTTCATGCGCCGCGGCTCCGAGGACGCCGTCACCCAGCTGATCCGGGACCTGTGCAGCACCCGCCTGCCCAAGAATATGGGCATCCAGCCGGCAGAGATCCAGGTGCTTTCCCCCACCCGCAAGGGAGGCGTGGGCACCGCCGCCCTGAATACCATGCTCCAGGCAGCCCTGAACCCGCCCGCCCCGGAGAAAAAGGAGAAGCCCTATGGCGAAATCATTTTCCGCCAGGGCGACCGGGTGATGCAGATCCGCAACAATTATGACATCCTGTGGAAGCGGGTGGACGGTACTGCCGTGGGCAACGGCATTTTCAACGGCGACGTGGGCACGGTCCGGGAGATCGACCTCCAGCAGGAATATATGACCGTCCTTTTTGACGACCGGGAGGCCACCTATGACTTCACCCAGCTGGGTGAGCTGGAGCTGGCCTATGCCATTACGGTGCACAAGAGCCAGGGCAGCGAATACCGTGCGGTGATCCTTGCCGCCTGGAACGGCTCACCGTACCTGCTCAACCGCAGCGTCCTGTACACGGCGATCACCCGCGCCCGGGAGCTGCTGATTATCGTAGGCCGGGAGGAGACCGTGGCGGCGATGACGGAGAACGCCAAAAAGAACCGCCGCTACTCCGGCTTGAAGCTCCGGCTCCAGGGGAAGGCAGAGTGAGCGCCCCGGCCGCCTGGCTGCGGGAGATCCTGTTCCCCCGGCGATGCATGTTCTGCCGCAGCTTTTTGAAGAAAAATGAAACCGATCTGTGCCGTGAATGCTTCCAGCGGATGCCCACATACCCGCCGGACGCCGGGAAAGAGGGGAATGCGGGAAAAAACGATGCCCATTTTCTTGACAGTTTCACCGCTGTCTGGTACTATGAGGGGGACGTCCGCCGGAGTATCCTGCGGTTTAAGTTCCGCAGGGCGGTATACCTGGCCCCCAAATTCGGCCGTTTCCTTGCCATGCGGGTCTGCCAGCAGGGGCCGGAGCAGATCGATATCCTGACCTGGGTCCCGGTCAGCCGCCTGCGCCGCTTCCGGCGGGGCTATGACCAGTGCGAGCTGCTGGCCCGGTACGTGGGCAGAGAACTGGGGATTTCCGCCCAAAGGACACTGCGCAAGCGGCGCAATACGCCGCCCCAGTCGTCTCTGACCTCCGCTGCCATGAGAAAGGCCAACGCCCTTGGCGCCTACGCGCTATGCAGGGGCGCGGATGTCCGGGGCAAGACAGTGGTGCTGCTGGATGATATTTTCACCACCGGCGCTACCATGAACGAATGTGCCCGCGTGCTGCTCACGGCGGGGGCAAAGGAAGTATATGGCGCTGCTCTCGCGGCGGCGCACAACCATAATTTTTCCAAGTAGGTGAATCGTATGCAGCTTTTTTCCAACGACCTGGGTGTTGACCTGGGTACCTCCAATGTATTGATCTATGCCGACGGAAAGGGCCTGGTGGTCCGGGAGCCTTCCGTTGTGGCGCTGGACCGCAACACCGGCAAGATCCTCCAGGTGGGCGCTGCCGCCCGGAACATGCTCAACCGCACCCCCGGCAACGTGGTTGCCATGCGCCCGCTGAAGGAGGGCGTCATTTCCGACCACGAAATGACCGTACGTATGCTTCAGGAGATGTTCAAGACCGCCACCAAGGCATCTGTCTTTACACCTAAGCCCCGCGTGGTCATCAGCGTTCCCAGTGGCGTCAGTGAGGTGGAGGAGCGCAGCGTCATCAATGCCGCCATTGAGGCCGGCGCGCGAAGAGTGTTCCTGATCGAGGAGCCGCTGGCTGCCGGCCTGGGCGCCGGCCTGGACCTGAAGGGCGCGCAGGGCCACATGGTGGTGGACATCGGCGGCGGCACCACGGATATCGCCGTGCTGAGCATGAACGGCGTCACGGTGTCCTCTTCCCTGAAGATCGCCGGTGACTCCTTCGACGAGTCCATCGCCCGCTATGTCCGCCGCCAGTACGGCGTGGTCATTGGCGAGGTCACCGCCGAGGAGGTAAAGATCCAGATCGGCCAGGTCTACCCCCGCCAGGAGGAGATGACCATGAACGTCAAGGGCCGGGACTCCAAGACCGGCATGCCCAAAACCGTCACCCTGACCTCTACGGAAATTTACGAGGTGCTTCGCCGCCCCGCCCGCCAGATCGCGGACGAGGTGCTGGCCGTACTGGAGCAGACAAGCCCCGAGCTGGTCAGCGATATTTCCGAGACCGGCATCACCCTCACCGGCGGATGCAGCCAGGTCTGGGGCTTTACGGAGCTGCTGATCGAGCGCACCGGCATCCCCTGTATTCTGGCCGACGACCCGGATTCCTGCACCGCCTACGGCTGCGGCAAGAGCCTGGCCTGGATCAACCACATGCAGGAGGGCCCCATCAACATCGCCCGCCGCCGGATGATGCGGCAGAAGTTTTAAGGCAACACCGTGGAGCCTCAGCAGTTTTGCCGAGGCTCCACGGTGCTTTTTGCGGATCGTGTAGAACGGGAAAGCGACTGCTGCTTATCCCTTGTTCACATCCATTGTTACGGCGCTCAGCATGCTTTTCAGCTGAGGGGTGCCGTGGACGGTGCCCAGGTAGTCCTTTCCAAGCAGCTCAAAGAAATTGCCGCTGATGTTCAGCTCCGTCAGACGGCCGACGAGTTTGCCGTTCTCCACCAGATAGGCCATCTGCACCGGCGTTGCGTAGTGCCCCTCCGGCGTCATATCGCCGCCGGAGGCAATCACCACATACACTGCCTTGCCAGGAGCCAGCGCACCCAGCGTGGGAGCGGTGGCGTCATACAGTCCATCCAGCGTTTTTTGAAGGGCAGAGAGGTCCGTCACGGCGGCGTAATACCAAAGCTTCCCGCCGTACACCCGAAGAAAGGCACGGCGCTCTACCCGTGTTTTCATCTCCAGCAGAATCCCTGCTTGATAGGAAATGGTTGTCCGGCTGCGATCCTCCGTCCGTACATCGGCGTAAAATCCATCCCGAAATTGAATCATAAAACGAAAGCCTCCTTTTTCTTACGGGATACTATACTCCAGAACGGCGCGAAAGGGAAGAGAAAAAACCGGGGGAGCCGCTTTCGCGGTCCCCCCGGCTGAATGCCTTGCTCATTTGTTGGTGGACAGGGTGATGTTCTTGCGCATATAGGAGGTGTCGCCCATGGTGATGGGGTAGTTCTCCAGCAGGCCGTCCATCCAGGTCTGCATGTCTTCGGTTCTCAGGTCGCTTTCGATCTGATACTCCCGGTAGGTCTGGCCGGCGGTGCCCACAAAGTACATCACGTGATAGCCATAGCTGGTCTCCACGATGCCGGTGTCGCCCGCCTTGCGGTCGGCGTCGAAGCACCAGTCGTTGAAGGCGGTGACCATCTGGCCGGGGTAGACGTTTTCGTACAGACCGCCATTGCCATTGGAGCCGGAGTCGGTGGACTTGGTGTTGGCCAGTTCAGCAAAGCTGTCCTCGGTGGCGTCGCCGGACTTCCACTCGTTCAGGATCTCCTCGGCGCTGGTGCGGGCGGCTTCCTTGGCCTCGTCGGTGTAGGTGCCATCTTCGTTCTGATCGCCGCTGAAGCCCACCAGGATGTGACGGACGTTGACCAGCTCGGTCTCGTTGTCATCCTTGCCGCTGTATAGGGCTACATAGAAGGCGGAAACGGTCTCATACTCTTCGCCGTTCTCATCGGTCACGGTGGTGGGGACCTCTACGCAGGTGAGGTCGCCCTCCTGACGGGCATCGTCGGTGATCCAGTCGGCCAGATAGGTGTTGATGCTGGAGCGGGCTTGGTTGGTGTAGACGGTGGCGGAGGCGTCGGTGCCCTCGTTGATCTTCATCTCAGCGATGGCGGCGTTCAGCTCGTCCAGGCTCGTGGCCTTGGTCAGGGGCGCAATGGCAGCCTTGGCGGCGACCACGGCGGCGTCACGCTCCGCGGCGGTGTAGGTGGTGGTGCCGTTCTCGTCGGTGGTACCGCCGGACAGGAACTTGGAGACGGGAATGTGATACTGCGCGAAGCTGTAAGAGGAATACTTGGCGGGATCCTTGCTGTCGGCCTCACGGATCTGCTCGTCAGTATAGGCGAGGGAGCCCTGATGGGCGCTCTGGTAGGCGCTGGCCAGCAGGTTGCGGCTGTAATAGGCAAGATAGCTCTCTTTGGAGGAGCCGTTGCCATACTGCGCTTTCAGGAAAGCGTCGGCATTGTTGTAGCCGTACATACTCGCGTAGGCATCCAGATTGTTGCTGAGCAGATCGACCTGGGTCTGCTGATCCTCGGGCAGGGTGAAGCCCTCTGCCTCAGCGGCATCCGCCAGGGCCAGAATATTCTGGGCGGAGGAGGTTGCCTCGCGGATGAAGTTATCCGCCCAGGTCTCGCCGGTCTCGGTGTCGTAAACCTGCTTGTCCAGTGCCACGGAGGTGTCCAGGCCGAACAGGGACAGGTAGCTGCCATAATTGTTGGCATAGTTGTTCACATAGTCGATGTAGTAGTAGCTGAGTTCGGCGTTGCTCAGCTCATGGCTGCCAACCGTGGCGGCGACGGTGTTCTTCTCATGGACGCCGTGGGACTCGATGGAGCGGTTGATGCCCACCACGATGGCAACGGCGATCAGCGCCACCAGCACGACCACAAAGGCAATGCTGTAAATTTTGAGCTTTTTGGCTTCCTTCTGCTCGGCGATCTGACGCTCGGTCAGCTTTCCTTCTGTTTCAGAGCGAAGCTTCTTCTTTTTGGATGCACTCATGAAATCATATCCTCTCATTTGTTCCTTGTTCGATTTGTTCGTATCTTTTAGCGCCGATACAAACAGACCAGTACAGTATAAACTATTTTTCCTCGTCTTTCAAGTGGCAAATTTGTTAAAAATCTAAAGAACATGGGGGCCGAAGCCCCCATGTAATCCCCCGCTTTAGCCGTAGCGCGTCCAATTATGACCTGCACGAAATGGCAGGTGGGTTGCCGCTCACGACCTTCTCTGCTCCCAGCGTCCACCACACGTCTGCGCGTGGGCGGGAGGTCTGCAATCCAGCCGGGAAGTCTAACATCCCGTTCAAAAAATGTGGGTCCAAAAGGACGCACTCGCACCAAGCAGGAAGAGCTTATTCCGTTTCTTCCTCGTAAAGAGAGTCCATGATCAGGTCGTATACCGCCTGAAGCTCGGCCTCGTCCTCGATCGCGCACAGAAGAGGCTCACCGTCCTCGTCGGTGGATCTCAGAATGCTGACCTCCAGGCCTTCACCCTCATCCGCGTCGGCAGGAACAACAGCCAGGTAGCTGGCGCCGTTGTATTCCACCGTGGTCAAAACCTCCAGCTCGTATTCCTTGCCGTCCTCGTCTGCGATGGTGATAAAATCGGAGCCGTATTCGTCTGCCATGGCGCACCTCCAAACTCTTTACTGGTATTCTAACCCCGCGAGGGGGTAAAATCAATAGTCAATATTGCACAAACTGTACAAAGAACGCGCACGGAGAAAAGGAACGCAACATTAAAGTATACAATATGGCCATCCTTTTCCAATGCTGCGGTTTTTATAACTGCATTATTTCCTGAAATTAAAGGATAATTCATAAATTAGGTCTTTCGTTTTGGGCATCATTATGTTATAATCCTATGAAGGCATGCTTAGAAATATGCCCTTTTGAAATTGTTGCGATTCCCCCGGCTGCCCAGGCCGGAGTTTCGGAGGTTTTCTATGGCAAATCAGGAACAGAACAACAGAAGACGGAAGAAAATCCGCCAGGAATGGAACCCTCATTGGACGATAAAGCTGGCTTATACCGCAGGCTCCACGGTGTTTTCCGCCGCGAAGATCGCCATTGGCGCGGCTGCAACGGTGCTGCTGATCTGCCTGATCAGCGGCGTGGTATTTGTGGGCGCTCTGGCGGAATATCTGCAAAACGATATCCTGAAGGAGGCCCAGAACTGGTCCTATGAGGACTATGATATCGAAAAGACCTCCTATGCACACTATGTGGACGGCGACGGCAACATCCAGCTGCTCCAGCAGATCTACACCACCACTGACCGTCAGCCCGCCACCTGGGACGAGATCCCCCAGGCGCTGGTGGATGCCACCGTTGCCATTGAGGACAAGCGGTTTTACGAGCACCAGGGCGTGGACTGGATCACCACTGTGAAAGCCTGCGCCAACATGTTCTTTGGCGGCGACTCCCAGTTCGGCGGCTCCACCATTACCCAGCAGCTGGTCAAGAACACCACTGACGAAAAGAGCATCACCGTCCAGAGAAAGGTGATGGAGATCTTCCGCGCCCAGCTCCTGGAAAAGGAATACGACAAAGACGTCATCATGAAGGAGTACCTCAACCGTATCTACCTGGGCAAGGGCTGCTACGGCGTCAAGTCCGCCGCTGCCGCCTACTTCGGCAAGGAGCTGCAAAGTTTGACTGTGGCGGAGTGCGCCAGTCTGATCAGCATCACCAATAACCCCTCGCTGTTCAACCCCTATTCCACCAGCGTGTATATGTACAAGGGTGAAATGCGAAACGGCCAGCAGCGCAACCGCTACCGCCAGGAAAGCGTGCTCAGCGAGATGCTGAACCAGGGCTATCTGACGGACGAGGAGTATATTACCGCCTATAATCAGCCCCTGGTATTCAAGGACGGTATCGACGAGGCCGACCGCTGGGCGGTGTGCGACCACTGCGGCTACGGCGGCACGGTGAGCACCTATACCCGCCAGGGTGACCTGTATTTCTGCCCCCGCTGCGGCAACCAGACCTCGGTCAGCCAGAATGCCTCCCAGCATATTTACAGCTGGTTCGTGGATACGGTCATTTTGGATGTGGCGTCGGACATGGCGCTCCAGGACGGCTTCGTGTGGGATGATATGGATCAGGCCGCGCGGAACTACTATCTGGAAAAGATCCAGAAGGGCGGCTACCACATCTACACCACCCTGGATATGGACATTCAGAATCAGGTGGACGCGATCTATACCGACCTGAATAACATCCCCACTACAAGGAGCACCCAGCAGCTGCAATCCGGCATTGTGGTGATCGACAATTCCACCGGCGACATTGTTGCCCTGGCCGGCGGCGTGGGGGAGAAGACTGATTTCTTCGCCTACAACAAGGCCACCCAGGCCAAGCTGCAAACCGGCTCGTCCGAAAAGCCCTTGTCCGTCTACGCTCCCGCTTTCGAAAAGGGCGGCTTCAGCCCCGCTACCGTCATCAAGGATTTGCCGCTGACCTACAACGGAGGCGCCTGGCCCAAAAATGACAGCCGCGTTTATAGCTATTCCCGGACGATCTTCCAGGGCGTTACCTCGTCTATCAACGCGGTTTCCGCCAATGTCCTCAACCAGATCGGGACGGATTACAGCTTTAGCTTTGCAAAGTATAATTTTGGACAGAACTATTTGATCGACAGCTATACGTCCTCCAGTGGAATGGCCATGTCCGATATTGCCATCGCTCCGCTGGCTCTGGGCGCGCTGACGGTGGGCTCCACCGTACGGGAAATGTCCACCGCCTTTGCCACCTTTGCCAACGACGGCGTGTACCGCACCTCCCGCACCTATACCAAGGTCTACAACAGCGACGGCAAGATCGTTCTGGACAATCAGCAGGATTCCCGCCAGATCCTCAGCGAGAAAACCGTCAACTATATGAACTACTGCCTGTATAACGCCGCCAACAACGGCACCGGCGCGGCGGCTGCCTTCCCCGGCCAGAGCATCGCGGGCAAGACCGGCACTACCTCCAGCAACCGTGACCGCTGGTTCGTGGGCTATACCAAGTATTACACCGCTGCCGTCTGGTGCGGCTATAACCAGCCGGAGCAGATCTATCTGACCAATAACTATGCCAACCCCGCCGCCCGGCTGTGGAAGATGGTCATGCAGCCTATCCACAACGGTCTGCCCCAGGCGGGCCTGTACAACGGCAATGCCTTCACCAATGTGAGCGTCTGCCTGGATTCCGGCAAGCTGGCCACGCCCGCATGCAGTCTGGATGCCCGCGGCATCGCCCGGGTGGTGTCCGTGAACTGCTACCCGGAGGACGTGCCCACCGAATACTGCACCAAGCACATCCAGATGGACTACTGCGTCACCGGCGGCGGCGTGGCTACCGAGTACTGCCGCATGTTCCCGGACGCGGTGATCGAGAGCCGCTCCCTGGTGCGCCTGACCCAGGATGAGGTCAATGAGATCAGCGCGGGCCTGCGGGTGGGCCTGGAGGATGTCTACGGCAGCGACGGCTACGTCTACTTCGTGGACAACTACGGCAACCCCCTGACCTGGATGGGCTTCAGCGGCTTTGCCACCAACCTGGCAGGCACGCCCTATATCTCCTGCCCCCTGCACAACCAGGACACCATCATCAATATGCCCACCACCCCGGAGGGCGGCATTGATGACGGCAACGGCAACATTATCTACCCCGATAACGGCAATGGGGATACCGGCTACGATTTCGGCAACGGCAGTTATGATTTCAGCAACGGGGACAACGCCTACGGAGACTATTCCGGCAACGGGGACGTGTATTTCTGATTTTAGATATAGAGAAACGAGGGAAAGCCAACAATGCTATGGATTTCCGATGAATGGAAGGATTATCAGGTGCTGGACACCTCCGACGGGGAGCGGCTGGAGCGCTGGGGAAAATATATCCTGGTGCGTCCCGATCCTCAGGTGATCTGGAGCACCACGCACGGCGCGCCGGAGTGGAAGCGCTACGATGCCCGGTATATCCGCTCCAACACCGGCGGCGGCCACTGGTCGGAGCATCACCTGCCGGAGCGCTGGCAGATCCGCTATAAGGACTATCTCACCTTTAACGTCAAGCCCATGAATTTCAAGCACACCGGCGTATTCCCGGAGCAGGCGGCCAACTGGGACTTCATCCGGGAGCGGGTGGCCTCAGCGGGCCGCCCGGTGCGGGTGCTGAATCTGTTCGCCTATTCCGGCGGCGCCACTCTGGCGGCGGCGGCCGGGGGAGCGGAGGTGTACCATGTGGACGCCTCCAAGGGAATGGTGGCCTGGGCCAAGGAGAATGCCGTGGCCTCCGGACTTGCCGACCGGCCCATCCACTGGATCGTGGACGACTGCGGCAAATTCATCCAGCGGGAGCTTCGCCGGGGCCGCCGGTACGACGGCATCATCATGGATCCCCCCAGTTACGGCCGGGGACCCAGCGGCGAGATCTGGAAGATGGAGACCAGCTTCTTCCCGTTCCTTCAGGAGACGGCGAAGCTGTTGACGGATAACCCCTTGTTTGTGATCATTAATTCCTATACCACCGGCCTTGCCCCCTCCGCGGTGGCCTATGCGGCGGACGTGACCTTCGAGCCCTTCGGCGGAAAGACCGCCGCCGGCGAGCTGGGCCTGCCGGTGCGGGATTCCGGCCTGGTGCTTCCCTGCGGTGCAACGGGAAGATGGACGCCCTGAGGAGGCACATATGGAGAATTTGATTTCGGCGGAGGCGCTGGCCTTCCGCTATCCCGGCGTGGACGGCGGGCCTGAGGTAACGGTATTTGAGGACCTGAATCTGGCGATCCGGGAGGGCAGCTTTACGGCCATTCTGGGCACCAACGGTTGCGGCAAATCCACCCTGGCCAAGCACTTCAACGCCATCCTGCTGCCCACCGGCGGCAAAGTGTACGTATGCGGTATCGATACCTCCGATCCCGGGCGGCTGATGGCCGTCCGGCGCAATGTGGGCATGGTGTTCCAGAACCCGGATAACCAGATCGTTGCCAACGTGGTGGAGGAGGATGTGGCCTTCGGCCCGGAGAACCTGGGCATTGCCAGCCCGGAGATCCGCCGCAGGGTGGATCAGGCGCTGAAGCAGGTGGGCATGTACGAATACCGGGAGCATGCCCCGCATCTGTTGTCCGGCGGCCAGAAGCAGCGCATCGCCATCGCGGGCGTCATCGCCATGGAGCCGCGCTGCATCGTGTTGGACGAGCCCACCGCTATGCTGGATCCCAAGGGCAGAAAAGACGTTATCGAAACCGTAAAGCGGCTGAACAGGGAAAAGGGGATCACGGTCGTCCTGATCACCCACCACATGGATGAGGCCGCTCAGGCGGACCGGGTGGTGGTCCTGAACAAAGGCACCATTACTGCTGACGGTACACCCAGGGAGGTATTTTCCCAGGTGAGACTACTGCATGAAATCGGTCTGGCTGCCCCGGAAAGCGTGGAGCTGTGCTGGGCGCTGAACCAGCGCGGCTTTGATCTGCCCCTGACGGCCTTGGAGCCGGAGGAGTGCGCGCAGGTACTTTATGACTGGCTGACGGCACAATGAGCCGCCGGCCCCCAAAGGCCTGACCCGTAGGAGGAATGAATTTGGAACCCATTATGCAGGTGAAAAACCTGAGCTATGTATACAGCGCCGGTACGCCCTTTGAGCACAAGGCGCTGGACAATGTAAATTTCACCATCCACCGGGGCGAATTTGTGGGCATCATCGGCCACACCGGCTCCGGCAAGTCCACACTGATGCAGCAGCTGAACGGCCTTCTGAAGCCAACCGCCGGTCAGGTGCTGCTGAACGGTGTGGATATTTGGTTCGATAAGCAGACCACCCGCCAGGCCCGGTTCCGGGTGGGGCTGGTGTTCCAGTACCCGGAATATCAGCTGTTTGAAGAGACGGTCTACAAGGATATCGCCTTTGGCCCGAAGAACATGGGCCTTTCCCAGCAGGAGATCGACCGCCGGGTGCGGGAGGCTGCCGGGTTTGTGGGCATCACTGAGCGCCAGCTCCAGTCCTCGCCCTTTGATCTGTCCGGCGGTCAGAAACGCCGGGTGGCCATTGCGGGCGTCATTGCTATGGAGCCGGAGCTTCTGATCCTGGACGAGCCCATTGCGGGCCTGGATCCCGTGGGCCGGGCGGAGATCCTGGGCAATATCGAGAGCTACCGCCGGGCGAAGAACGCCACCGTCATGATGGTCAGCCACTCCATGGAGGATGTGGCCCGGATGACGGACCGGCTGCTGGTGCTCTACAATTCCCGCCTTGCCATGGATGCACCGCCCGCCCAGGTGTTTAGCCGCGCGCAGGAGCTGATCGATATGGGCCTGGATATCCCCAGGGTGACCCAGATCTTCCTGGATCTGAAAAACAAGGGGCTGGATGTGGACAGCGTGTACACCATCGATCAGGCGGTGGACTGCCTGACCCGGCTGAAGGAGGGACGCGCCCATGCTTAAGGATATCACCCTGGGGCAGTTTTTCCCCGGCCACTCCGCCATTCATCGGATGGATCCGAGAACCAAGCTGATTTTGACTATGGTGTACATCGTAGCGCTGTTTGTCGCCCAGAACTGGATCTCCTATTCTCTGATGCTGGTGTTCCTGCTGGTGTGTATCAAAATTTCCTCCATTCCCCCAAAATCCATTGTGCGGGGAATGAAGCCGCTGGTATTCATCCTGATCTTTACGGCGATCCTGAACATTTTCTATACCGACGGCGGCGTGGAGCTGGTGCGCCTGGGTTCCCTGGCCATTACCACCGAGGGGCTGAAGCGCGCTTTCTTCATGATCTGGCGTATCCTTATGCTGATCTCCGGCACCTTTCTGCTGACCTATACCACCTCGCCCATCTCCCTGACAGACGGGCTGGAGAGTCTGCTGTCCCCCTTGAAGAAGCTCCATGTCCCGGTGCATGAGCTTGCCATGATGATGAGCATTGCCCTGCGCTTTATCCCCACTCTCATTGAGGAGACGGATAAGATCATGAGCGCCCAGAAGGCCAGAGGTGCGGATTTTGAGACCGGCAGCATCATCCAGCGGGCCAAGGCCCTGGTGCCCATTCTGGTCCCGCTGTTCATCAGCGCCTTCCGCCGGGCAGATGAGCTGGCCACCGCCATGGAGTGCCGCTGCTACCAGGGCGGGGAGGGGAGAACCAAGCTGAAGCTGCTGCGCTTCAAGCGGGGCGACCTGGTGGCCTTCGGCGTGTGCGCCTGCCTGATGGCGGCTGTGGCGACCCTTGCCGCCTTCGGACTGTGAGGGCCGGTATGCGAAATATTGCGCTGTTTCTGACCTATCTGGGCACCGCCTACCACGGCTGGCAGGTGCAGAAGAACCTGCCTACCGTGGCCGAGACCATGGAAAAGGCGGCGGCCATGGTGGTGGGGCACCCCGTCCATATGACCGGCTGCGGCCGCACCGATGCCGGGGTCCATGCCCGGTGCTATGTGGCCAATTTCCGCACCTCCTCCACCATCCCGGTGGAGCGGCTTCCCTACGCCCTGAATACCCATCTGCCCTGTGACATTGTGGTCACCAGGGCTTTTGAGGTTCACGACGGCTTCAACGCCATCGGCTCCTGCGCAAGGAAGGAATATACCTATCAGATCTATAATTCTCGGCTGAAGGACCCGTTTTATGTCAATCGGGCCTGGTTTTATCCCAAGCACCTGGACGAAAATGTGATGCAGGCGGCGGCGGCCCAGTTTGTGGGCACCCATGATTTTGCGGCGGTGCGCAGCGTGGGCACGGACGTAAAGTCCACGATGCGCACGGTATATTATTATGATGTGGAACGCCGGGATGACCTGATTTTGCTTCGGGTTTGCGCCAATGGCTTCCTCTATAACATGGCGAGAGCCATGGCTGGTACGGTGGTCTACTGCGCGGAGGGCAAGATCTGCCCGGAGGAGATCGGCCGGATCCTGGATTCCGGCAACCGAACGGCGGCGGGCCCCACCGCTCCACCGGGGGGACTGTACATGACCCACCTGTGGTACGACGATGGGATCGAACAATTTGAATGTGCCGCCCGGTGAGGAGAAGTTCATAGTTTGTTTTTCCTTTTTCCGTACAAATGTGCTATACTGCGTTCCGAAGCGAATACCCTGAAAAGGAGTGAGAGATCATGCAGCCTAAAATGTGCGTCAAGTGCAAGAAAAATGTTGCAGTTGTTTTTATAACGAGAGTAGAGAATGGCAATACCCTCAACGAGGGCTACTGCCTGAAATGTGCCAAGAGCCTTGGAATTCCCCAGATCGACCAGGTGGTCAAGCAGATGGGCATTTCCGAGGATGACCTGGACATGCTCAGCGATGAGATGAGCAGCATGTTCGGCCAGAATGACAACGAGTCCGACGACGGCTCCGAGAGCCGCACAGCCACTTTTCCGCTGCTCAATCAGCTGTTCGGCAGCGGCAGTCTGCCCATCCCCGGCCGCCAGCCGGCCAGGCAGGAGCCGCCCAAGGAGGACGCGGAGAAGAAAAAGACGGTCAAGAAGCACAAGTTCCTGGACAGCTACTGCATGGACCTGACCGGCAGAGCCAGAGCGGGGAAGCTGGACAAGGTCATTGGCCGGGATGTGGAGACCGAGCGGGTGATCCAGATCCTGAACCGCCGCCAGAAGAACAATCCCTGCCTGGTGGGCGAGCCGGGCGTGGGCAAGACGGCCATTGCAGAGGGCCTGGCTCAGCGCATTGCCGCGGGCGATGTGCCCTATAAGCTGCGGGACAAGGAGGTCTTCCTTCTGGACCTGACTGCCCTGGTGGCCGGGACTCAGTTCCGCGGCCAGTTTGAGAGCCGCATGAAGAGCCTGATCACTGAGATCAAGGAATGCGGCAACATCATCCTGGTGGCGGACGAGGTCCATAACCTGGTGGGCGCGGGGGATGCCGAGGGCAGCATGAACGCCGCCAATATCCTCAAGCCGCCCCTGTCCCGGGGAGATATTCAGATCATTGGCGCGACCACCTATACCGAGTACCGTAAGTATATCGAGAAGGACGCCGCTTTGGAGCGCCGCTTCCAGCCCGTTACCGTGGCGGAGCCGACGCTGGAGCAGGCCATCCAGATCCTCCAGGGCATTTCCAAGACCTATGCCGAATATCACAGCGTTTCCATCTCGCCGGAGATCGCCCGGCAGTGTGTGGTGCTGTCCGAGCGTTATATTACCGACCGCTTCCTGCCGGACAAGGCCATCGACCTGCTGGATGAGGCATGCTCCGATGTGAACCTGCGCAGCAAGGAGCTGTCCCGGCTGGCAGAACTGCGCAAGGAGCGGGACGACTACGAGCTGGAGCTGCGCATGCTCAATGAGGACGCGGAAAATCAGAATTTCGAGCGCCTTGCTACCATCCGTAGCCGCCTGTGCCAGATCGCCGCGCAGATCGAGGAGCTGGAAAAGAAGCCCCTGCCCGCGGTGACCATGGAGAATCTTGCCAGAGTGATCGAGCTGTGGACAAAGATCCCGGCCTCCAAGATCAAGGCCCAGGAGTACCAGCAGATCAAGGGCCTGGCTGACCGCCTGCGCCAGCATATCGTCGGCCAGGATGAGGCAGTGGACGCGGTGGCCAGAGCCATCCGGCGCAACCGGGTGGGCATTTCCCCCAAGAAGCGCCCTGTTTCCTTTATCTTTGTCGGTCCCACCGGCGTGGGCAAGACCGAGCTGGTCAAGCAGCTGGCCGCCGACCTGTTTGACAGTGTGGATAGTCTCATCCGGCTGGATATGTCCGAGTATATGGAGAAGCATACCGTCTCCAAGCTGATCGGCTCTCCCCCGGGCTATGTGGGCTACGACGAGGCGGGCCAGCTCACCGAGCAGATCCGCCGCAGGCCGTACAGCGTGGTGCTTTTCGACGAGATCGAGAAAGCGCATCCTGACGTGATGAATATCCTTTTGCAGGTGCTGGACGACGGCCGCATCACCGATTCCCAGGGACGGGTGGCCAATTTTGAAAATACGGTGATCGTCATGACCTCCAATGCCGGCTCCGAGGGCGGCACCGGCGGCATGGGCTTCGGCCGCACCCAGCAGGACCAGGTGAAGGAAAAGACCATGAAGGCGTTGCAGGGCTTCCTGCGCCCGGAGTTCCTGAACCGGGTGGATGAGATCATCACCTTCAACCAACTGAGCGAGGAAAACTTCCTGAACATTGCCGATATCATGATGAAGGAGCTTCAGACCAGCCTGGAGGACAGGGGCCTTACCTTTACCTGGGACGATTCTATCCGGGATTACCTGGTGAAGAAGGCCTATTCCGTCACCTACGGCGCGCGCAATCTGCGCCGCACCATCCAGCGCAGCCTGGAGGACCCCATCAGCGAGGCGATCATCGACAGCTTCGAGCACCCCATTTCCAAGCTCCACGCCTATGTAGAGAACGATGAGGTCAAGCTGAACGTGGAATGATTGATACGAAAGGAAGAGACGCAGCATGGATAGGGCCGAGGTACAGCGGCTTTTTGACAGGTACTGCAAAAAGCTGCGGATCGTTCCGGCGTGGGACGTGAAGCTTGAGTTTGTAGAGGATCCCACTTGGCGCAAGACCGGGGATTTCAGAATCGACTGTGACGATAAAAAGGCCGTGTTCCTGCTGAACGCCGTCAACCCCAAGCAGGAAAACCTGGAGGAGGTTATTGTCCACGAGCTGATGCACCTGAAAATGTATCCGCTGGACCAGGTGACGGAATCGCTGATCGTGAACACCTTTGAGGAAGGCAGCTCGGCCAGCAATTTTGCATACCAGCAGTTTTTCACAACGCTGGAGCAGACCGTGGAGGAGCTGACAAAGTGCTTTCTCCTGGAGTTCGGCGAAAACCGGGAACTGTCCTATGGCCGCTGCAAGCAGATGAAATCCTTCAATGACCTGTATGACGGCCTTCGGTCGATTACGGAATAAATTCAAAAAAGGCGTGACTTTTCGGTCACGCCTTTTCGCTGCTTTACCCCATGTTTTCACGGGGGAAGGCACATGATGATTTGGGACAAAAAGATCAGCTTTTTCATACTATTTCCTGATTAAAATCTTAATTTTAATCAGGAAGGCATCGCCT
>USEU01000016.1 GCA_900553805.1 uncultured Eubacteriales bacterium | reverse complement strand
ATGCTCAGGGTGAAGCAATAGGGCTGCTGCAAAAAAGAATTTTGCAACAGCCCCAATAGTATCAAACTGAAGATGTGGGGCAAAAAGACGGCTGCGGCTCGCAGACACAATTGCGCGGTGTTGCCTTATATCCCCCGTTTGATATACTGGTGGCCGAAAAGGAAAAGGAGTGAAAACGGGATGAAACGGAATCTGTTTGTTCGGATGCTGGCGCTGCTGCTCGTGGCCCTGGCGCTGTTTTCCGGCTGCTCGCCTCTGGCCCAGGCGGCCAAGAACAAGCCCACCGAGCCAACCGCCGCGGAGATCACCGAGGATCACTACGAATCCTTCGAGCTGCTGTATGGAGAGGAGACGAAAAAATGATCATTCTCGATGCCTCCCGCCTGCGTGAGCGCGGCGCGGCCCACGAATTCCTGAAGATCCGGCTGTCTTTTCCCGACTATTACGGAAGAAATCTGGATGCCCTCTACGACTGCCTGACCGGCATGAGCGAGACCGAAATTGAATTCGTCAATCTGGACGCCGGGGCAGAGAGCCATTTTGCGAGGGTGCTCTCCGTTTTCCGGGAGGCCGCCGCGCAAAATCCACGGTTGCGCCTGCTTTACCGGCTGTAACCATCCTTCTGATATCGCTGAAACGCTCCGCAGGGTCATTCCTGCGGAGTGTCTGCGTTATTTCATTGCCTCCAGCGCCAGGGCATTCTGGGTGCGGTACAGCTCGGCGTACAGGCCGCCTCGCTGCAGCAGCTGCTGGTGAGTGCCGGACTCGGTGATAACGCCGTCTGCAATGGAGACGATACGGGTGGCGTTGCGGATGGTGCTCAGGCGGTGGGCGATGATCAGAGTGGTGCGGCCCTGGGATAGCTTGTCAAAGGCCCGCTGGATCTTGGCCTCGGTGACGGAATCCAGAGCGGAGGTCGCCTCGTCCAGAATCAGGATGGGCGGATTCTTCAGGAAGATCCGGGCAATGGCAATGCGCTGCTTCTGGCCGCCGGAAAGCAGGGTCCCCCGCTCGCCCACGTAGGTCTGGAATCCGGCGGGCATGGCCATGATGTCGTCGTAGATCTCCGCCTTCTTTGCCGCCTCTGCCACCTCTGCCTCGGTGGCGTCGGGCCTGCCGTAGCGGATGTTTTCAAAAATCGTGTCGGCAAACAGGAATACATCCTGCTGCACAATGCCGATGTTCTGGTGGATGCTCTGCTGGGTGACTGAGCGGACATCCTGGCCATCGATCAGAATGCTGCCCGAAGTCACATCATAAAACCGGGGGATCAGCTGGCACAGGGTGCTTTTTCCGCCGCCGGAGGGGCCGACGATGGCAATGGTCTCACCGGGCTGCACCTGCAGATCCACATGATGCAGCACCGCCAGATCCCCATCGTAGGCAAAGGACACATCCTGCACGGATATTTCGCCCTTCACATCCCGCAGCTGCCCGGCGTCCGGGGCATCCTGGATGGTCGGCTCGGTGCGCATGATCTCTACAAAGCGGTTCAGGCCCGCGAAGCCGTTGGCAAACAGCTCCGAGAAATTGGCCAGCTTGCGCATGGGCGTCACAAAGGTGGCGATATACAGGCTGAACGTAATCAAATCCCGGTAATCCAGCTTGCTTTTCATGATCATATAGCCGCCCAGGGCAATGATGATCACATTCATGCTGGTGAGGAAGAATTCCATAGAGCTGTTGAACAAAGCCATGGCCTTGTGGAATTCCCGCTTGGAGGTCTTGAACTGGTTGTTGGCCGCGTCGAAGCGGGCGCTTTCCACCGCCTCGTTGGCAAAGGCCTTGGCGGTGCGGATGCCGGTCAGGCTGGACTCGATCTCCGAATTGATGTTGGCCACCTTTTGCTTGACCCCCACAGAGACCCGGCTCATCCGCCTGCGCATGGAGAAAATCACCGCCAGGAACACGGGGATCACAGCCGCCACCACCAGCGCCAGCTCCCAGCGGATGGTGGCCATCACGACCAGCGCGCCGAGGATGGTAACGGTGGAGGTGAGCAGGTCCTCCGGCCCGTGATGGGCCAGCTCCGTCAGCTCAAACAGGTCGGAGGTCAACCGGCTCATCAGCTGGCCGGTGCGGTTATTATCATAAAAATCAAAGCTCATCTCCTGCAAATGGCGGAACAAGTCCCGGCGGATATCCGCCTCCACCCGGATGCCGAAGGTGTGGCCATAATAGCAGACAATGTAATTCAGCCCCGCCCGCAGCACGTAAAACGCCGCCGCCACCAGCATCACGGTAAAGAACACCCGGAACTTCTCATTGGGCAGAAAATCATACAGCGCCTGCCGGGTGACCAGCGGAAAGCTCAGGTCGATCAGGGCAATGCACACCGCGCAGCCGATATCCAGGGCAAACAGCCGCTTGTGCGCGGCAAAATAGCTGAGGAAAATTTGCAGCGGTCTTTTTCTTTGGTAATCCCGTGTTGTCATCTTCATATCCTCCTTGTTGAGGATATTATATCTCTTTTTTCGCAAAACGCAATGCGTTAGGGGACGGATTCTTGCGTTTTTCCCCGTTTTCTGATATACTGACCAAAAGAACGCGCATGCAGGAGGCCGCCATGGAGTTTTTGCACACAGACCGGGATATCGCCGTCATCCTCAAGCCCGTGGGGATGGACTCGGAGCGGGAGGCTCCCGCCGCCATTGCCCAGGCCCTGGGCGGCCAGGTGTTTCCCATCCACCGGCTGGATCAGAATGTGGGCGGCTGCATGGTGTATGCCCGCACCCGTCCGGCTGCCGCCGCGCTGAGCCGGGCCGTGCAGGATGGGCAAATGAAAAAAGAATACGTGGCCAGGGTGCACGGCACCCCGCCGGAAAGCGGGGACTGGCAGGATCTACTGTGGAAGGACAGCGCCAAAAATAAGGTATTCGTGGTGAAGCGGGAGCGCAAGGGCGTCAAGCCCGCCCGGCTGGAATTCACCCGCCTCAGCGCCGGCGAAACCTCCCTGGTGCGCATCCTCCTGCACACCGGCCGCAGCCACCAGATCCGCGTCCAGTTTGCCTCCCGGGGCTTCCCCCTGGTGGGCGACCACAAATACGGCGCCCGCGACGCCTCCCCCGCCCCCCTCCTCTTCTCCTGCGCCCTGACCTTCCCCCTGAACGGCAAAACCATGCACTTCGAAGCACTGCCGGAGTGGGCGAGATAATCTCCCGCATTTACCCATCGGTTACTGAATCATTTCCCTAAAAATAGCTGTCCAAAATATTTTGGACGGCTTTTTTCTGTTTTGCGGTCAGCGCACGGTAACGGCAGAGCAGCGACTCCTCCTCAAAGCTAATCTCTGCGCTCATGCCCCCCGCGGGAGGCAACTGACAATCTGTCCGCCCGACAAGGTAATCAATGGATACATGAAAAAAATCCGCAATTCTTGAAAGCGTCGCAATATCCGGCTCGATGTTGTGATTTTCATATTTATTAATGGATTGCTGGCTGACACCAATAGAATCCGCCAGCGTTTTTTGAGAAATTCCAGCCGTAGAGCGAAGAAATTTTAAGTTTTCAAGCATAAATGTCTCTCCTTTGCCTCCATGATAATCTGGAACGGTTGTTTAAGAAAACACTCGAAATTTGTTGTTGACAACAACTAATAGTAGTTATATAATGATCATGAGGCGATAAAACATTGTGACCGTCTGGACGCGTGAAGCAGTGTTTTTGTGAAATGCCTACAAAACTAAGAGAGGATAGCTGAAAATGGCAAAAAGGATGACTGCAGTAATATTACTGTGTGTGTTACTGATCGGCATGCTTTGCATGCTTACCGGCTGTGTTAAGGTTGGCTCCTGTGAGGAGTGCGGGCAAACGGGAAAGCTGACCAAATTCAAATTTAAGGATGCCTCCGTTGAATGGCTGTGTGATGACTGTTTAAGGCTGGCAAAATTTCTGACATCCTGGTAATGTCCGATGCCTTCCCCAAGCAAATCTACCCTGCTCACTTCATTTTATTGTTAGAGGAGAGAAAAGGTATGGTTAAAAAAGCAATTTCGTTCATGTCCGCTTTCGTTCTGCTGCTTACACTTCTGGCCGGGGTAATACTTCCGGCGGGAGCATCTGAATACGACGACATCAACGATGATGCAGTGTTTTTGAAGCAGCAATCCAGTGTTACTTGCACGCTGGTATCCAATGTTATGATGTTCCGCAGAAGAGCAATTCTGGATGGTAATTCCAACTGGAGTTCCATTACTGAGGCAAGCGTGAAGCCTACCGCCTGGACAAGCGGTGGGATGCGCTGGGATGTAACTTACAGTGGCATGCGGACAGTTACCTACGGTATGAACGGGGATCTGCATTATAGTCAGGGAGATTTGGCCGGAAAGCGGCAGTTCTTCATTGATCAGCTGCAAACACACCCCGAAGGAATTGTCATTTACTGCCATCCGTCCTCCAGTAGTCAGCATGCGGTTCTGCTGACGGATTACGACAGCTACACTGATACCTTTTATTGCGCTGACCCCTCCAGCAAGGCTGATGCAGGGCGCATTCCCCTGGGTTCCTGTTCCCTGCTAAAAATCGTAACCAGCAATTATTCTGATGCCCAATACATTGATGCCAATCAGGATAAGATTCTGGCGTACGTCCAGCAGATTTGGCGTATTGACGAAAACAGTAACTTCAATGATGGAAGCGACACTTATTCTCCCTCCTATCAGGTGCCTACCTTGAGCATCAGTGAACAGAATGCCCCCTATTCCCAGCGGCTTGGTGCCAATTTTGGCATCCGGGGCATCGTCACCACAAGCTGTGGTCAAATTACAGAGCTTTATGGTGCCATTTACGACAATAATGGCAATGTAGTTCAATGTGCATACTATTATCCAAATGATGCATCAGTCAATTTGCGTTACACAATCAACAATGATTTGATCTTCGACCGTCTGTCTGCCGGAAGTTATACCTATTATGTGGAAGCGACCGCTCAAAATGGCAGTCAGCAAACCACTTTAACCTTGATATGCAGCGACTTTACCGTTAGCTGACACGAAGTAACTTTGCGATAGGCCATGAGCATAAAGGAGTGTTTTTTTGATGTACCGAAACCGCATCAACCAATTTCTATGTTATCTTCTCATTCTCTGCGTTTGTTTATGCGGCTGTGCCGGGCAGGATTCTGCCTTGAGCTATATCAAAAGGGGATCAGGTGATCTTGCAGCGCTGGCATATGAAAAGGAAGTTGCCGGGAAAGCTGAAATGGAGAAGAATTTCGAGATTGCACTTGAAAATTTTCTTACCCTAGCACGTGATGAACTCAATAATGAAAAAATGTCTTTGTCCCAGGCTAAAGGGATCCTTGATGCCGTTGATGCACTCCCGTACTCCGTGCTCTCCGACTGTGAAAGCGTAATTTCTGATTTCATGTACCTAGTCGCATCCAAGCAGAGCTATGCGGATGGATTACAGGCAATTTCATCAGGCGATTATCTATCTGGCTACAGATATCTATGTAACGTGATTCCTGATGACATCAATTATAATTCGGCGCAAAATCAGAAAAATGCAGCATACACGAATGGCGTAGACCCAGTTTATGATGAGGTCACCCGACTTGCCTCTTCCGGAGATTATCAGTCGGCCATTCTGGTAATTAACAATGCAATTGACACCTGGGGAACAAGTGAATTTTTGGACGGCTTACAATCCCTCGTGTATTCTCAGTGGGAGGATGCGGTTTTAACACAAGCCGAATCTGCATTTGTAGCAGATAAAGACTATGAAGCAGCAATACGGATTTTACAGCTAAGTGGCCTAAACAGTGAACGCGTTAATTCCGCAATTGCAAGGTATCAAGCATATGCACCGATTCAGCTCAGGGAACTTACTCCAACTAGAAAAGGAGATCAATTAATAACTTCAGCCAGCTATAACGATGCTGAGGACGTGAACGGGCACCAATACCTTTCTGACGCAGTAATTCGTCCATGGTCAGGCGGCCCCCGAACTGCTCACAATGAAAGTGAGCTGTACGTCGTTTACTACTTAGGAGCAAACTATTCGAAACTCAATGGCATAATTTACCGCCCGTACTCTTCACTGAGTGTTTCCGATGAATCTTGGAATGCAGGAACAACCGAAAAAATATATGGCGATGGCGTTCTACTCTATGACGGCCCCGTAATTACGCAGAATACCTATGAGGAATTTGAGTTCCAGGTTGATGTCACTGGTGTACGAGAGCTGAAAATTGTACTACTTGGTGTCGGTTTTGACCAGTATGCTTACTCTTCTCCATTGGTATGCATGGCTAACCTTGAACTCGAACCCTAGTCGGCGTTCGGTATCAGAGAAAATATTAAACGTCATAACAACGTTTAATATAAAATAAAGAAAGGAGAAAGTTAAATGGGTGTTGCTTCTTTGGTTTTGGGTATTATTTCCATTATCTGTGGCGTTTTCCTGAGTGGTTTCCAATGGGTTGGTGCAATTGTCGGCTTGATTGGCATCATCTTGGGCGCAGTAGGCAGGAAAAACCCCGAAAAGAGTGGTCTTGCAACAGGTGGATTGGTTTGTTCCATCATCGGTTTCATCCTGTGCATTATCCTTTATGTCGCGTGCGTCGCATGTGTGGGCGGCCTTGCATCAATCGGCTCGAACTGGTAATCATTCACAACTAATCATGCAGCATTTTGCTTTTGTATAATGCTGCATGATTTTTAATTGGAGAAGCAAAATGTGTCCATATATTTATATCTTTGAAACCCCTATTCCTTCATATGGAATTTTTATGGCTCTTGGAATATGTCTGGCAACAACGTTGGCTGTTATACGTGCAAAACACGTAGGCATTCGCTGGGACAACATCATTATAATCATTGGAACATGCATCGGCGGTGCACTCTTTGGAAGCAAATTACTTTACCTGCTGGCATCGTATGGTATAAAGCAAATATGGTTAGACATAACAAATAGGAATTTTTCTTTTATTTCAAATGGTGGACTAGTTTTCTACGGAGGGCTAATTGGTGGGCTGGCATTTTTCCCCCTGGGGATGCTCTTTTCGGGAGAATGGAAAACACAGCTCCTTTCTTACATAATTGTTCCATGCATTCCTTTGGGCCATGCATTTGGAAGGATTGGATGTTTATTGGCTGGGTGCTGTTATGGTCTGCCTTACAGCGGATTTGCCGCGCTTGACCTATCTAGCGTCGGAATACCATATCTCGTTTTCCCGATACAGATCATTGAAGCCTACTCCAATTTTCTTCTATCTGGTTTCCTAATTTTCTTAAGCAAGAAAAATCTTCCTGGATTATTCTTGCTTAATATTTACATAATTTGTTATTCAATGCAGCGGTTTTTCATAGAATTCTTTCGTGGCGACCTGATTCGCGGTGTCGTACTTGGTCTGTCAACCTCGCAGTGGATTAGTTGTTTTTTATTTACAGTTGCCATAGCCGCACTTTTTATTCAGGAAAATACGCACCGTAAAAATGCATAATATTCCCCGCCAGTTTCAACAAACACTGGCGGGGAATTACTTTTATGTTACTTACTCCACATCCTGCAAAGCGTCGTAGCCTTCTTCGCCGGTGCGGATCTTCACCACGTTTTCTACGTCGTAGACGAAGATTTTGCCGTCGCCGATGTGGCCGGTGTAGAGGACGTTTTTGGCGGTTTCGATCACGGCGCGGACGGGGATCTTGCTGACCACGATATCCACCTGCACCTTGGGCAGGAGGTTGGTCTCCAGTGCGACGCCGCGGTAGTATTCCGGCTTGCCGCCCTGGATGCCGCAGCCCAGGACGTGAGAGACGGTCATGCCGGTGATGCCCAGCTTGGTCATGGCCGCTTTCAGGGCGTCGAACTTGGACTCCTTGCAGATGATCTCCACCTTGGTAAACTTGGGAGAATCGTCAAAGGACGGCACACGCTTCACGGGGACGGCCTCCGCCACGGGCACATCGGAGGCAACCGCCACGATGCCGTCCTCCGGGGCGTAGGCCGCGTAGCTGCTGACAGCGGGGGCAAAGTCGGCGTAGGCACTGGGCAGGCCGTGCTCGGCGATATCCAGGCCCTCCAGCTCATCCTCCACCCCGGCCCGCAGGCCCACGGTCTTTTTAATGACCGTAAAGGTGATCCAGATGGTGACGAAAGCCCAGGCAGCGGTGGCCAGCATGCCCAGCAGCTGCACCCCCAGGAGCTTAAAGCCGCCACCATAGAAAAGGCCCTTGCCCATGATCTGATTTGCGCCGAAGGTCACGCCGTCGCCATAGCCCCGGGCAAAGGCGGGGGCAGTATCGGTGGCGAAAAGGCCCACGGAAAGGGTGCCCCAGATGCCGTTGAGCAGGTGCACCGCGCAGGCGCCCACGGGGTCGTCCACGTGCAGCTTATGGTCCATGAACCACACGCCGAACACCACCAGCAGGCCGGACACCGCACCGATGGCCGCCGCGCCTGCCGCGTCGCACACGTCGCAGGGCGCCGTAACCGCCACCAGGCCCGCCAGGGACGCATTCAGGCACATGGAAACATCGGGCTTTCCGTATTTCACCCAGGTAAAGATCATGCACACCACGGTCGCCACCGAGGGGGCAATGGTTGTGGTGACAAAAATGGAGCCCATCTCGTCAATGCTGGCTGCCGCAGCGCCGTTGAAGCCGTACCAGCCCAGCCACAGGATGAACACGCCCAGGCAGCCCAGGGGGAGATTGTGGCCAGGGAAGGCGTTCACCCCGACGATCTTGCCGGAAGAATCCTTCTTGAATTTGCCGATCCGGGGACCAAGCATCCACGCGCCTACAAAGGCCGCGATGCCGCCCACCATGTGAATGCAGTTGGAGCCCGCAAAATCATGGAAGCCCAGCTGCGCCAGCCAGCCGCCGCCCCAGGTCCAGTGGGCCTCGATGGGGTAGATCACAGCGGAAATGACGGCGGAATAGATGCAGTAGCTCAGGAATTTCGTCCGCTCTGCCATGGCCCCGGAGACAATGGTGGCCGCCGTAGCGCAGAACACCAGGTTGAACACGAAATTGCTCCAGTCAAAGCTTGCGTAGTTGGTCAGGATATCCAGATTGGGCTTGCCCAGCAGGCCGAACAGGGTATCCTCCCCCAGGAACAGGCCAAAGCCCAGCAGCACAAACACCACCGTGCCGATGCAGAAATCCATCAGGTTCTTCATCAGAATATTGCCTGCGTTCTTGGCACGGGTAAAGCCGGTCTCCACCATGGCAAACCCGGCCTGCATCCAGAACACCAACGCCGCGCCGATCAGAAACCAGACGCCGAATACCTCGCTGTTGACAGCTGCCATTACTTCTTCCATCTTCTTTTCTCCTTTCTAAAATAAAAAAACGGGGACAAGGGAATCCTGCACGGTTTTCGCAGAACGCCCTTGTCCCGGATAAACAAAAGGCGTCTGAATCGGTGAACCAATTCAGACGCCGTTGTCTTATGGGGGTATTATAGTCAGGGTGCCTAGTTTTGTCAAGTCTTTTTTATATATTCCGCCAAAATTTTTATCGGATTCAATTTTCACAGCATATTGCTGTACCCCATGAGATAGGCATCCACCTGTTTGGCGCAGGCTCTGCCCTCAGTGATGGCCCAGACCACCAGGGACTGGCCCCGGCGGCAGTCACCGGCGGCAAACACCTTGTCGCTGGGGGTGTGGTAATCGGTGGTGATCAGGCTGCCCCGGTTGTCACGCGGCAGGCCGAAGGCGTCCGCTACCTCCTTCCGGCAGCCGACGAAACCGGCGGCGATCAGCAGCAGGTCGCAGGGCAGCTCCTCCTCGCTGCCGGGGACTTCGGCCATGACGGTACGGCCTCCCTCCCGCTTCGGCTCCAGGCGGACGGTCTGAATGGAGCAGATCTGCCCCTGCTCGCCCATACGGATCTCCTTCACCGTGGTCTGATACAGCCGGGGATCCCGGCCGAAAACGGCGATTGCCTCCTGCTGGCCGTAATCCGTCTTCAGCACCCGGGGCCACTGGGGCCAGGGGTTGCCGGGCTGGCGGACGGCGGGGGGCTTGCCCATCATCTCCAGCTGGGTCACGCTGGCGCAGCCCTGGCGGATGGCGGTGCCCACGCAGTCGTTGCCGGTGTCGCCGCCGCCGACGATGACGACATGCTTTCCCTGGGCCGTGATGGCAAATTCCGGCGTCTCGCCGATGACCTTTTTCGTGGCGGCGGTGAGATAATCCACGGCGAAGTGGACGCCCTGCGCCTCCCTGCCGGGCACCTTCAGGTCACGGGGCGTTTTGCTGCCGCAGCAGAGCACCACCGCGTCAAATTCCTCCAGCAGCGCCTGGGCGGGGATATCCGCGCCCACGTTGGCGTTGACACGGAACTCCACTCCCTCCGCCTCCATCAGGCGGATGCGGCGCTCCACCACGCGCTTATCCAACTTCATATTGGGGATGCCGAACATCAGCAGCCCGCCGGGGCAGCTCTCCCGCTCAAACACCGTCACCTGATGGCCCCGGTGGTTCAGCTGGTCGGCGGCAGCCAGGCCGGAGGGGCCGCTGCCCACGATGGCCACCCGCTTTCCGCTGCGCACCGGCGGAATGCGGGGCGTCACCCAGCCGTTGGCAAAGCCCTTTTCAATGACGGCCAGCTCGTTGTTATTCACCGTCACGCTGTCCCCGTTCATGCCGCAGGTGCAGGCCGCCTCGCACAGGGCGGGGCAGACCCGGCCGGTGAACTCCGGGAAATTGTTGGTTTTCAGCAGCCGGGACAGGGCCTCGCGCCAATTGCCGTGCCAAATCTCATCGTTCCATTCCGGGATCAGATTGTGCAGCGGGCAGCCGCTGTACATGCCGCCGAACAGCGCGCCGGACTGGCAGAAGGGCACGCCGCAGTCCATGCAGCGCCCCGCCTGGCAAATGCGCTCCTTTTCGCTCAGATAAGGGTGGAATTCCTCAAAGCTGTGAATACGCTCCGCCGGGTCGATGCTGGGATTGACCGCCCGGTCAAATTCCAGAAAGCCTGTGGGTTTTCCCATAATATCTCCTCCTTATCCCTGGCTGACGGCCAGGAAGGCCTCCAGCGTCGCCTGCTCGTGGGACATACCCTTTTCCTCCATCTGGCCGATGGTGGTGATCATCCGCTTGTAGTCGGTGGGAATGATCTTCTTGAATTTGGGCAGGTAGTCCTCGAAACGCTCCAGGATCTCCTGGCCCCACGCAGAGCCGGTTGCGGCCACGTGGGCCTCGATCATCTCCCGCAGCTCGGCGGCGTCATGGCGCTCGGTGATGGCGGACATGAAGACCATCTGCTTATTGAGCCGCAGGTACAGGTCATGGTGCTCATCCAGCACGTAGGCAATGCCGCCGCTCATACCGGCGGCGAAGTTCTTGCCCGTCATGCCCAGGATGGCCACCCGGCCGCCGGTCATGTATTCGCAGCCGTGGTCGCCGCAGCCCTCCGCCACGGCGATGGCGCCGGAATTGCGGACGCAGAATCGCTCCCCGGCGATGCCGTTAATAAAGGCTCTGCCGGAGGTTGCGCCATAGAGGGCCACGTTGCCGATGATGATATTGTCCTTGGCCGGGAAAGCGGCATCCGCCTCCGGCCGGACGATCAGCTTGCCGCCGGACAGGCCCTTGCCGAAGTAGTCGTTGGCGTCTCCCTCCAGCCTCAGCGTCAGGCCCTTGGGCAGGAACGCGCCGAAGGACTGTCCGCCGCCGCCCCGGCAGTTCACCACATAGGTATCCTCCTCCAGCCCTTCCCCAAAGCGGCGGGTGATCTCGCTGCCCAGGATGGTGCCCAGAGTGCGGTTCACACTGGAAACCTGAATGGACTCCGTATGGGGCTTTTTCTTCCTGAAATAGGGCTCAAAGGCGGGCAGAAGGACACGCTCATCCAGTGTCTTTTCCAGCTCAAAGTTGAATTTATCCGCCTCCTGATAGTGAACGGGAGGCAGGTCGGACAGGATACCGCTCAGGTCGATGGTATCTGCCCGGTGGGTGATACGGCTGGCCCGGGGACGGATCAGGTCGGTGCGGCCCACCAGTTCATCCACGGTGCGCACCCCCAGCCTCGCCATGATCTCCCGCAGCTGCTGGGCGATGAACAGCATGAAGTTCATCACATATTCGGGCTTGCCCTTGAAGCGGCAGCGCAGCTCCGGGTTCTGGGTGGCGATGCCCGCCGGGCAGGTATCCAGATTGCACACCCGCATCATCACGCAGCCCATGCTCACCAGCGGGGCGGTGGCGAAGCCGAATTCCTCCGCGCCCAGAATGCAGGCAATGGCCACATCCCGGCCGGTCATCAGCTTGCCGTCGGTTTCCAGCCGGACGCGGGAGCGCAGGCCGTTGCGGATCAGGGTCTGATGGGCCTCGGCCAGGCCAAGCTCCCAGGGCAGGCCGGCATTGTGGATGGAGCTTTTGGGGGCCGCGCCGGAGCCGCCGTCGTAGCCGGAGATCAGCACGCAGCCCGCGCCCGCCTTGGCAACGCCGGCGGCGATGGTACCCACCCCTGCCTCGGATACCAGCTTGACGGAAATTCTCGCGTCCCGGTTGGCGTTTTTCAGGTCATAGATCAGTTGGGCCAAGTCCTCGATGGAATAGATATCGTGATGGGGCGGCGGAGAGATCAGCGAGACGCCGGGGGTAGAATAGCGGGTCTTGGCGATCCAGGGATATACCTTCTTCCCCGGCAGATGGCCGCCCTCGCCGGGCTTCGCGCCCTGGGCCATCTTGATCTGGATCTCCTTGGCGCTGTTCAGGTAGGCGGAGGTCACGCCGAACCGGGCGGAGGCCACCTGCTTGATGGCGCTGTTTTTCTCGGTGCCGTAGCGCGCCGGATCCTCGCCGCCCTCGCCGGAATTGGATTTGCCCCCCAGGGTGTTCATGGCGATGGCCATGGTGGTGTGGGCCTCTTCGGAGATGGAGCCATAGGACATTGCCCCGGTCTTGAACCGCTTGACGATCTCACTGGCAGGCTCCACCTGCTCCAGGGGGATGCCCTGCTCCGGGAGGTTGAATTCCATCAGCCCCCGCAGGGTGTGGGGCTTGCGCTCGTCGTCCACCAGGTCGGTATACTCCCGGAAGCGGCGGTAGTCCCCATTCTGCACCGCCTCCCGCAGGGCAATGATGGTCTGGGGATTGTACATGTGATCCTCGGCGGCGCTGCCGGAGCGGAGCTTGTGGACGCCGGTGGAATCCAGGGTGGTGTCCACCCCCAGGTCCAGCAGGTCAAAGGCGTGGTTGTGCCGCCACTGGACGCCCTCGCCGATCTCCTCCAGGCCGATGCCCTCCACGGGGCTGACGGTGTTGGTGAAATACTGATTGATAACGTCGCTGCAAATGCCCACCGCCTCAAAAATCTGAGCGGACTGGTAGGATTGCAGCGTGGAAATGCCCATCTTGGAGGCGATCTTCACGATGCCGTGGAGCACGGCGGAATTATAGTCCGCAATGGCCTGATGGGTATCCTTGTCCAGGCGGTTTTTCTCCACCTGCTCGGCAATGCACTCCTGGGCAAGATAGGGATTGATGGCCCGCGCGCCGTAGCCCAGCAGGGTGGCAAAGTGGTGCACATCCCGCGGCTCCGCGCTCTCCAGAATGATGGAAACGGCGGTGCGCTTCTTGGTGCGGATCAGGTATTGTTCCAATGCGGACACCGCCAGCAGGGACGGGATGGCCACATGGTATTCATCCACCCCCCGGTCGGACAGGATCAGGATATTGGTGCCCGCCCGGTAGGCCCGGTCGCACTCCAGGAAGAGCTTATCAAGCGCCGTTTTCAAAGAGGAATTCTTGTAGTACAGCAGCGACACCGTCTCCACCCGGAAGCCGGGGCGGTTCATGGCCCGGATCTGCATCAGCTCCACGGAGGTGAGGATGGGATTGCGGATCTCCAGCACCCGGCAGTTTTCCGCCTTCTCCTGGAGCAGGTTGCCGTCGGAGCCGATGTACACCGTGGTATCGGTGACGATCTCCTCCCGCAATGCATCGATGGGCGGATTGGTCACCTGGGCAAAGAGCTGCTTGAAATAGTTGAACAGCGGCTGGTGCTTTTCCGACAGCACCGCCAGCGGAATGTCCGTGCCCATGGAGGTGATCTTCTCCGAACCGGTGCGGGCCATGGTCAGAATGGCATCGTTGATATCCTCGTAGGTGTAGCCGAAGGCCTTATACAGCTTCTCCCGCTGCTCCTGGGGATAGACGGGCACCTTTTTGTTGGGCACGCTCAGCTGCTCCAGGCGAACCAGGTGGGCATCCAGCCACTCGCCGTAGGGCTGGCGGGCAGCGAAGGCGGACTTGCATTCCTCATCGGAGATCACCCGCTTCTTCACCGTATCCACCAGCAGCATCTTGCCGGGCTGGAGCCGGGACTTGCACAGAATGTTCTCCGCCGGAATATCCAGCACGCCCACCTCGCTGGACAGCACCAGACGCCGGTCCTTGGTGATGTAGTACCGGGCGGGGCGCAGGCCATTGCGGTCCAGCACCGCGCCCATCACGTCGCCGTCGGAGAAGAAGATGGCGGCGGGGCCGTCCCAGGGCTCCATCATGGTGGAGTAGTAGTGATACAGATCCCGCTTCTGCCGGGACATGCTGGCATCATCCCTCCAGGGCTCCGGGATGGTGATCATCACGGCCAGGGGCAGGGGGATGCCGTTCATCATCAGGAATTCCAGGGTGTTGTCCAGCATGGCGGAGTCGGAGCCCGCACGGGCGATGACGGGGAGCACCTTGTCCATGTCCTCCTCCATCACGGCGGAGCACATGGTCTCCTCCCGGGCCAGCATGCGGTCGGCGTTGCCCCGGATGGTGTTGATCTCGCCGTTGTGCAGGATCAGGCGATTGGGGTGCGCCCGCTCCCAGCTGGGGGTGGTGTTGGTGGAGAAGCGGGAGTGCACCATGGCAATGGCGCTTTCAAACTCCTCCTGCTGCAGATCCAGATAGAATTTGCGCAGCTGACACACCAGGAACATGCCCTTGTACACCAGGGTGCGGGATGAGAAGGAGCACACATAGGTGCCGTCGCTGCTCTGCTCAAACACCCGGCGGATCACGTAGAGCTTCCGCTCAAAGTCCAGTCCCTGCGGGATCTCCGGCGGCCGGGCCACAAAGCACTGCCAGATGGCGGGCATGGTATCCCTGGCCCGCTGGCCCAAAATCTGGGCGTTGACGGGCACCTCCCGCCAGCCCAGGAATTTCACGCCCTCCTTGGAGCAGATCACCTCGCACAGCTTCTGGGCTTGACGGCGCTTCAGGCTATCCTGGGGGAAGAAGAACATGCCGATGCCATAGTCTCTGGGCTGCCCCAGAGGAAGGCCCTGCATCGAAAAGAAGCGGTGGGGGATCTGCACCAGCAGGCCCACGCCGTCGCCCACCTCGCCGGTGGCATCCTTGCCCGCCCGGTGCTCCAGGCGCTCCACAATGGACAGGGCGTCGTCCACAATACCATGGCTGGCGACGCCGTCGATGCTCACCACCGCGCCGATGCCGCAGGCGTCGTGCTCAAAGCCTTGCGAATACAGGGGGTAATTCTGGTCGCTGTTTTCCATGAGAAAACCTCCGTTTTTTCCGTCCGCATTTGAAATACGGATACGTCCTAAAGCCCACCAAAGCGCGGCCGGGTTTCCCCGCCGCGCAGTGGTACATTGATTCATCTTTACTTAGGGAAGCTCTGATTAAATCGGCAAGAGCTGGCAGCGAGGGATTTTGTTCCCAGGCAAAGGATGGAAAATGGAGAAATACTGTATGTATTTCCCATTTTTCATCCTGCGGCATGGGGGCAAAAGACCCGCTGTCCAGCCGCAGCCGATTTATTCAGAGGTTCCTTAGCGCACGTCAAACAGCAGCTTGCCGTAGCTGGGCACCGGCCAGCTTTCCGTGGAGGCAGTGGCCTCCATGGAGTCCACGCTGATGCGCAGGCTGCACATATCCTCCAGGATGACGGTCTTGAAGAAGTCCGCCAGAGCCACGGAATCAGAAATGGACTTGGCCTCCAGCAGATCCCGCTCCAGCTTGCTTGCCGCCCGGTGGGTGGCGCCGATCAGGGCGCTGATGCACTTGATGGTGTCGCGCTCGTAGCCGCAATCGGCGTCGGGGATGGCGCTGAGCTTGGCGGACATTCCGGCAGCCAGAGAGGCGGTATACTTTGCCATGGCGGGCAGGTAATCCTTGCGCGCCATATCCAGCATGGTCTGGGCCTCGATGTTGATGATCTTGCAGTAGCTTTCCAGCTTGACCTCATGCCGGGCGGTCAGCTCCGTGGGGCTGTATACATTGTGGGTGGCAAACAGCTCCACATTTTTCTTATCCAGCAGGTGGGCCAGGGCGTCGGGGGTAGTCCGCAGGTTCAGCAGGCCCCGGCGCTTGGCTTCCTCCACCCAGGAGGCATCGTAGCCGTCGCCATTGAAGATGATCCGCTTGTGCTCGGCGATGGTCTTGCGGATCAGCTCATGCAGGCTGGTCTCGAAGTCCTCCGCGCCCTCCAGCACATCGGCAAACTGCCGCAGCTCCTCGGCCACGGAGGTGTTGAGCACCGTGTTGGCGCAGGAGATGGACTCGGAGGAGCCCAGCATACGGAACTCAAACTTGTTGCCGGTGAAGGCAAAGGGACTGGTGCGGTTGCGGTCGGTGGCGTCCCGCTGGAACTTGGGCAGGGTGTGCACGCCGATGCGCAGCAGCTCCTTCTCGTGGCCGTCATAGGGAATGTCCTTTTCAATGGCCTCCAGGATCTCGCTCAGATCGGAGCCAAGGAACATGGACACGATGGCGGGGGGCGCTTCGTTGGCGCCCAGCCGGTGGTCGTTGCCGGCGGAGGCCACGGTAATACGCAGCAGATCCTGATATTCGTCCACTGCCTTGATTACCGCGCACAGGAACAGCAGGAACTGGGCGTTCTCATAGGGCGTCTCGCCCGGCTCCAGCAGGTTGACGCCGGTATCGGTGGAGATGGACCAGTTGTTGTGCTTGCCGCTGCCGTTGACGCCGTCGAAGGGCTTCTCATGGAGCAGGCACACCAGGCCGTGACGCTTGGCTACCTTCTGCATCATCTCCATGGTCAGCTGGTTGTGGTCGGCGGCGATGTTGGTGGTGGTGAAAATGGGGGCCAGCTCATGCTGGGCGGGGGCGACCTCGTTGTGCTCGGTCTTGGCCAGAATGCCCAACTTCCACAGCTCGTCGTTCAGGTCCTTCATAAAGGCGGCGACCCGTGGCTTGATGGCGCCGAAATAGTGATCGTCCAGTTCCTGCCCCTTGGGGGGCTTGGCTCCGAACAGGGTGCGGCCGGTATAGATCAGATCCTTGCGCTTGTCAAAGTCCTCCTTATCCACCAGGAAATACTCCTGCTCCGGGCCGACGGTGGTCTTGACGGAGGTCACGCCCTCGTTGCCGAACAGCCGCAGCACCCGCAGGGCCTGACGATTGATGGCCTCCATAGAGCGCAGCAGTGCGGTCTTCTGGTCCAGCGCCTCGCCGCCGTAGGAAAGGAACACCGTGGGGATGCACAGCACCCCGTCCTTGATGAAGGCGTAGCTGGTGGCGTCCCAGGCGGTATAGCCCCGGGCCTCAAAGGTGGCCCGCAGGCCGCCGGAGGGGAAGGAGGAAGCATCCGGCTCGCCCTGAATCAGCTCCTTGCCGGAGAACTCCATGATGACCTTTCCGCCGGGCTTGGGAGAAATAAAGCTGTCGTGCTTCTCGGCGGTCACGCCGGTCATGGGCTGGAACCAATGGGTAAAATGGGTGGCTCCCTTTTCGATGGCCCAATCCTTCATGGCATTGGCCACCACCGTCGCCACCTCCGCATCCAGGTGCTTGCCCAGCTTGATGGTGCGCTGCAATGCTTTATAGGTCTCCTTGGGGAGGCGGGCCTCCATCGTGGCATCGTCAAATACCATGGAAGAAAAAATATCCGTTACCATACCGATTTCTCCTTTTTGATAAAATGAAAAAGCGACAAGGCAGCGGACAGTTTCCCTATCCGCGACATCCTTGTCGCTTTTAAGTACGTTATGAACTTGTTTGCCTGGATTTTACCGCCGCGGGGGTCCATTGTCAACTGTTTTTTGAAACTCCTATGCGTTTTTGTAAAATCTTCCCAAGTTGGAACAGCTGCCCGCAATTCAAATGGTGCACCTTGCGGACCCATTTCCGCTCCGCAAAAGGAAACCCACCCGGGGCAATGCCCGGGTGGGTCCTGTAAAATTCGCTTAGGGAAGCTCTGATCAAATCGGCAAGAGCTGGCGGCAAAAGATTCGCCGTCCAGCCGAAGGCGATTTATTCAGAGGTCCCTCCGTTCAGAGTCAGCTCGCCGTTCTGGTAATCCACGGTGACGGTCTGGCCGGGGAGGATATTGCCCTCCAGAATGCGCTTGCTGAGCATGGTCTCCACCGTGTGCTGCACGTAGCGGCGCAGGGGACGGGCACCGAACTCGGGGTCGTAGGCAGCGTCCACGATGGCGCTCTTGGCAGCCTCCGTAACCACGCACTTGATCTGCTGCTGGGCCAGGCGGCCATTGAGCTTATCGATCTGCAGATCAATGATCTTGGTCACGTTCTCCCGTGTCAGAGGCTTGTAGAACACGATCTCGTCGAGCCGGTTCAGGAACTCCGGGCGGAAGGAGCGGCGCAGCAGGCTCTGCACCTGCGCCTTGGCCTCTTCGCTGATCCTGCCCTCGGCATCGATGCCGCCCAGCAGGAATTCAGAACCCAGGTTGGAGGTGAGGATCAGGATGGTGTTCTTGAAGTCCACGGTGCGGCCCTGGGAATCGGTGATGCGGCCGTCATCCAGCACCTGCAGGAGGATGTTGAACACATCGGGATGGGCCTTCTCCACCTCGTCGAACAGCACCACGCTGTACGGCTTGCGGCGGACGGCCTCGGTCAGCTGACCGCCCTCATCATAGCCCACATATCCGGGAGGCGCGCCGATCAGACGGCTGACGGAGAACTTCTCCATATACTCGGACATGTCAATACGGATCATGTTGCTTTCGTCGTCAAACAGCGCCTCAGCCAGCGCCTTGGCCAGCTCCGTCTTGCCCACGCCTGTGGGGCCCAGGAACAGGAAGGAGCCGATGGGCCGGTTGGGGTCCTGGATGCCGGCGCGGCTGCGCTGGATGGCCTCGGTGACGGCGGTGACGGCCTCGTCCTGGCCCACCACCCGCTTGTGCAGGATATTTTCCAGGTTCAGAAGCTTCTCCCGCTCACCCTGGACCAGGCGGCTGACGGGAATGCCAGTCCAGCGCTCCACGATCTTCGCGATCTCCTCATCGGTGACCTTTTCGTGGAGCAGGGCGCTGTCGCCGCTCTGCTGGTTGCGGCGCTCCTGCTCCTCCAGCTCCTTCTGGAGCTGGGGCAGACGGCCATACTTCAGTTCGGCGGCCTTGCCCAGATCATAGTTCTGCTCAGCGGCTTCGATCTGGAGATTCAGATTTTCAATGTCCTTGCGGAGCTGCTGGACCTTCTCCAGAGAATTCTTCTCATTCTCCCACTGGGCCTTCTTGGCGTTGAAGCTCTCCTGCTCCTCCGCCAGCTCCTTGCGGATCTGGGCCAGACGGCTCTTGGAAAGCTCGTCCTCCTCCTTCTTCAGGGATTCCTCCTCAATTTGCAGCTGGATGATCCGGCGGTTGACCGCATCCAGCTCTGTGGGCATGGAGTCCTGCTCGGTGCGCAGCTGGGCGCAGGCTTCGTCGATCAGATCGATGGCCTTATCCGGGAGGAACCGATCCGTGATATAGCGGTGAGAAAGGGTGGCGGCGGCAATGATGGCGGGGTCCGTGATCTTCACGCCGTGGAAGTTCTCATAGCGCTCCTTCAGGCCACGCAGGATGGCGATGGTGTCCTCCACCGTGGGCTCATTGACCATCACAGGCTGGAACCGGCGCTCCAGAGCGGGATCCTTCTCGATATACTGCCGGTATTCGTCCAGGGTGGTCGCGCCGATGCAGTGCAGCTCGCCCCGGGCCAGCATGGGCTTGAGCAGGTTGCCCGCGTCCATGCTGCCCTCGGTCTTGCCCGCGCCTACGATGGTGTGCAGCTCATCGATGAACAGCAGGATGCGGCCCTCGGACTGCTTCACCTCATTCAGGACGGCCTTCAGCCGCTCCTCAAATTCGCCCCGGTATTTTGCGCCTGCTACCAGCGCGCCCATATCCAGGGAGAAGATGGTCTTGTCCTGCAAGGAGGAGGGAACCTCCTTCTTTACGATCCGCTGAGCCAGGCCCTCCACAATGGCGGTCTTGCCCACGCCAGGCTCACCGATGAGCACGGGGTTATTCTTCGTCTTACGGGACAGAATGCGGACCACGTTTCGGATCTCCTCGTCCCGGCCGATCACCGGGTCCATCTTCTGCTCCCGGGCACGCTTGACCAGGTCGGTGCCGTACTTCTCCAGAGCGTCATAGGTGCCCTCCGGGCTGTCGGTGGTCACCCGCTGATTGCCTCGGACGGCCAGCAACGCCTTCATTGCCGCGTCGGCGGTGATGCGGTAGGTATCAAACAGGGTCTTTACGCTGCCCTCGGCGGTGTCCAGCAGACCCAGGAGCAGGTGCTCTACGGACACATATTCGTCCTTCATGTGCTCCGCCCGGTCCTGCGCGGCCACCAGGGTCTGGTTCAGGGCATTGCTGATATAGATCTTATCGGCCTCCCGCGCGCCGGTGACGCCGGGGAGCTTGCTGACCTCCGCCATGGCGGCGGCGGACAGGCTTTCAACGGTGACGCCCATCTTGGTCAGCAGCTGGGGAACCAATCCCCCATCCTGCTGCAGCAGTGCGGCAAGCAGATGAATCTGCTCCAATTGCTGATGGTTGTTCCGAATCGCCAAATTCTGCGCGTTCTGGACGGCCTCCTGAGATTTCTGCGTGAAGTTTTGTAATGTCATAGCGATCCTTCCTTTCGGAATTAGCACTCTCGTATCTCGAGTGCTAATTTCTTTTAACCACACTATACCCTGTTTTGGGAAAATGTCAAGGGCGTTTTGATAAAAAATAATTTGTTTACAATTTCCGTTCCTGCCACCCTGGAAAGACGTTTGGGGATGAGAAAAGAGCTGCCGGTGATGGCAGCTCTTTCGGTGTCTTATTGTCCCAGCTGGAAATCCGAGCCGTGGGTGACGATTGCTCCGTCCCGGACGCTGGCCCAGGAGAAGGCGGTGAGCGTCGGGAATTCGGCGTCCGCCTCGGCGAAGGCGGCCACGGTACGCAGGGCCAGGGCGGCCACGCTGTCCTCACGGGACAGGGTGACGAGATTCGGCGCGGCGGCGCTGGGCAGGCCGGAGGCATTCAGATAGGGGGGGATCACAGTGCCGTCGGCATAGGTATAGAAGCGGGTCTTTTCCTGGGCCGAGGCAGGGAACGCCCGGCAGATCACCAGGGCAGCGGGGGCCGTATAGGTCACGCTGCCCAGGGCGGTGACGGTGCCGTCCACGCGGTCAAAGAGATTCACGCCGAATTTTTCGCCGCTCAGATTCCGGGCGTAGCCGTCCAGGCTGGACACCACGCCCCGGCAGTAGCCCCGCTCTGCCAGCGCGTCCGCCGCGGCGTCGCAGAGGAAGGCGCTGCGCAGAATGCCGAAGTCCACCAGCGTCTCCAGCTCGTTTTCGGCGGCGTAATCCAGATATTCCGAGGAAACGGTCAGGCTGACCCGGTTCTCTCCCAGCAGCTCCAGCTGAATGCTGGTTGGATCAGCGGCAAAGGCGGCGATCCGGGCGGCAAATTCCGCCGCGCCCTCGTCCCGGGCCGGGTCATAGAGGGCGGCTTCCTCATCGTAGCTGCAAGCGAACAGGGCATCGTACTGCTGCATCAGCGGGGCCAGGTACACGTAGCGGCTGCCGGAAAGCTGCACCGCCTCCAGGGCGGCGTACAGCGCCGGGTCTACCTGCACGGCGGTATTGGGCTGGCTGTTCAGCACCGCCAGATTGCTCACGCCCTCGATGGTCTCGCCGGACAGGGCGCGGTAAGCTGTATCCAAAGCGTCTGTATACACCGCCGTCACGGCCCGCAGCTCTTCCCGGGCGGACTGCTCCCCCGCCCCCAGGTCATAGGAGAACTGAAAGGCCTGGTGGGCAACGGTCTGGGGATTGGCGGCCTCGATTTCCTGCCAGCCGGACCGCACCGCCAGGCGCTGGTTGATGACGCTGCCAAAGGCCAGCGCCGCCACCAGCAGTGCGATGCCCAGCAGCAGGGCGCGCAGAGGTACATTGACCTCCCCCAGCTCGATGCGCTGCTTCCGGGGGAGATTGGGCTCTCTTCTTCGGGCATAACGGGACATAGCATGCTCCTTTCCGCAATACCGCAACGTGGCTGCCCCAAAGCAGGGCAGCCACGAAGGGATAACATCTAAATCACAGCCAGGATCAGCAGCAGGCCAAACAGAAGCAGGACCACCAGCCGGAATATCAGGCCGACGATGGCGCCCTTTTTCAGCGCCTTGAAATTGTTGATATAATTCTTGGCCTTGAAAATCTGCCCGGCCAGCAGGCCCAGGATGGGCAGGAAGAACGCCAGGAACTTATACCAGAAGCTGCCGGTATCGTGGACGGGGTGATCCAGAACCACCTCGCCGGTGGGCACGCTCTCGCGCTCGGCGTCCCGCTTTGCCTTCTCCTCGGGGGTGAGGATGGTAATGGACTTGATCTTCTTGCCCTCGGCGCGGAGCTTCTTGTAGCGCTCGATCTCCGCCTTGTTGCCGTAGACATAGTGGTTGTTGCCGATGTCCACCATCTCCGGCTTGTCCACGGAGTAGTCGTGGATGCTGGGGTCGTAGGTGAACAGCTCCTTGTTCTTCTCCAGCACGGGGTCGGGGATGGGGATGGCGGAGATCAGGCTTTGGGTGTACGGGTGCATGGGATAGTCGAACAGCTCCTCAGCCTCGGCCACCTCCACGATGTTGCCCTTATAGATGATGCCGATGCGGTCGGAGATGAACCGAACGATGGACAAGTCATGGGCGATGAAGAGGTAGGTGGTGCCCTCTTCCCTCTGGAACTTTTTCAGAAGGTTCAACACCTGGGCGCGGATGGACACGTCCAGCGCGGAGATCGGCTCGTCAGCCACCACCAGCTCCGGCTCCATGACCATGGCGCGGGCCAGACCGATTCTCTGGCGCTGACCGCCGGAGAACTCGTGGGGATAGCGGGTCAGGTGCTCCGGCAGCAGACCGACTTCCTTGATCATGCTGTCCACCTTGCGCACCCGGTCGGCCTCATCCTTATACAGGTGGAAGTTATACAGGCCCTCGGAGATGATATAGTCCACGGTGGCCCGCTCGTTCAGAGACGCGGCGGGATCCTGGAACACCATCTGGATATTGCGGATGACCTCCCGGTCCAGGCTGTGGGGGATCTTGCCGGAAATGCGGACGCCCTTGTAGAGGATCTCACCGGCAGAGCAGGGGTTGACCCGGATCACGGCGCGGCCAATGGTGGTCTTGCCGGAGCCGGACTCGCCGATCAGGGAAAAGGTCTCCCCCTTGTAGATATCAAAGGAAGCATTGCTGACGGCCTTCAGCGCCTTGTCCCCCTTGCCGAAGGTGATGTCCACATTCTTCAGGGACAGCAGCACCTCTTTGCCGGTCTTGGGGTCGATGGGGCCATGCTCCGGAAAATGTCTGGCAGTTGCCTCTTGTACATTGCTCACGATGCATAACCTCCTTATCAGATATTGAAGGCAGCCAGGAGCTTCTCATGAAGGTTCTGGATGGCCTCGGGCTTTTCGATCTTGGGTGCTCTGGGATCCAGCAGCCATGTCTTAGCGAAGTGGGTCGGGCTCACCTGGAACATGGGAGCATCCATCAGCGTATCGATCTTCAGGCAGTACGGGTTACGGGGCGCAAAGGGGTCGCCCACGATGGTGTTGTACAGGGACGGGGGCGTGCCGGTGATGGAATACAGCTCGGTATTGCGCTGGGCCAGCTGGGGCAGGCTGGAAAGCATGGCCCAGGTGTAGGGATGGCGGGGATCATAGAAGACCTCCTCCACGGTGCCCAGCTCCACGATCTGACCGGCATACAGCACGGCCACCCGGTCGGCGATGTTGGACACAACGCCCAGGTCGTGGGTGATGAACACGATGGTGTAGCCGAATTCCTTCTGCAAGTCCTTAATCAGCTTCAGGATCTGCGCCTGGATGGTCACATCCAACGCGGTGGTCGGCTCGTCGCAGATCAGGATTTTGGGCTGGCAGGACAGGGCGATGGCAATAACGATTCTCTGCCGCATGCCGCCGGAATACTGGAAGGGGTAATCGTCGTAGCGGTTCTCGGCGTTGGGGATGCCCACCTTCTTCATCAGCTCAATGGCCCGGATCCTGGCCTCCGTCTCGGAGCACTGCTGATGCTTGAGGATGATGGAGGAGATCTGGTCGCCGATGGTGAGGATGGGGTTCAGAGAAGTCATGGGGTCCTGGAACACGGTGGCGATCCGCTTGCCGCGGATCTGGGCCAGGTCCTTCTGGTACTTGATGTTGGCCAGGTCGAAGATGCACTTGCCATGGAGCCTGTCCGGCGTCTCGTCCAGCAGCTTCACCCGGTAGATGGCGGGGGCGAATACATCGTTGCGCACGTCGTCGCGGCTCAGGTCCAGGCCCTGGCGCATGGCCTCCTTCAGGCAGGGCATGAGCTTGGTCAGGATCTTCTGGCGGGTAACGAAATCATACCGGCCGATGGACAGGTAGATCTCCTTGGCCAGCTGGACATTGCGGTCCTTCTGCTCCTGGGTGACGGGAGCGGAGGTTGCGGCAGCATACTGCTTCTTCAGCTCGTCCATCTTCTTGGCGTAGTCCGCCCGATAGGCTTCATCCTGCTTGGCGGCGGTGGTGCGGGCCTTGACGGTGGCCTTCTTCTGGGCCTCCGCCTCCTTGATCTGACGGTCCAGCTCAGAGAGCTTGGCAGACGCCCGATGGATCTTATCCTTCTCCTTCTTAGGGTCGAAGGTCTGCTTCAGGTTGAAGGTCTCCGCCCGCTGGTAGCGCAGCTCGTCCAGCTTGGCGGTAAATTCCTTTTCCTCGTCCTCGGTCAGGGTCTTGCGCTGCTTGGCCTCGGACTCCATGCACTTCATCTGCTTGTAAATATCGCCGCCGTTTTCCAGGCGGGAATACCCGTCCAGGCGCTGGGCCAGGCGCTGGATCATGCGGTGCTGGGCAGGCCCCAGGGTGATCTTGAAATCTGCCAGGGTGTCGTCGGAGAAGATGATCTTGCCCTGATCCACAAAGCCGTTGGAATCCAGCATATTGGCGAAGGTTTTGGTAAACACGGACTTGCCGGAGCCGGACTCGCCCACGATGGCGATGGACTCATTTTCATAGATATCCAGGGAGATGCCCCGGATGGCGGTGAGGACTCTGCCGCGGACGTGGAACTTGACAACCAGGTCCTGAACGGACAACAGAACTTTTTTCTCTTCCATACCGTCCTCCTACATGTGGGTCCTGGGGTCGGATGCGTCGCCCAGATTCTGGCCAACCACGTACAGCACCACGGTGATGATGGACACCACCACCACGGGGCTCCAGAACTCAAATTCCCAGCCGGGGGTGACCATGGCGCTCTGTGCCGCGCCGATCAGCTTGCCCAGGGACATATCGGACATGCCCATGCCCAGGAAGCTGAGGAACACCTCATAGGAAATATAGGAGGGGATCTCGGTGGCCGCCAGCGTGACGATCACAGAGGTCATGAAGGGCAGGATATTCTTCATGGCGATGGTCATGGTGGAGGTACCCAGGCAACGGGAGGCCAGGTTATATTCCCGGTCGCGGATGATGACCACCTGGGTGCGGATGAAGTAGGCGATGCTCAGCCAGCCGGTGATGGTCAGGGCAAACACCATGGTCCAGAAGCTGGGGGAGAACACCAGCACCATCACGGAGACGAACAGCACATAGGGCACGTTGCCGATGATGTTATAAACCTCGGTCATGAACACGTCCATCTTCTTGGAGAAACCCCAGATGGCGCCGATCACCACGCCCACGGTCATATTGATCAGGGCGCACATGAAGGCCAGGGAGATGGAGATCTTCGCGCCGCTCCACACGGCGTCGAAGGTGGAGTTGCCGGAAGCGCCGGTACCCAGGATCCAGTGCAGGTTATAGCCGAACCTCTGCATGGCGGCCAGGGGGCGCAGATGCTTCGCGCCGGAGTCCAGCAGGTTCTGGTAGGCGTCATAGTTGGAGATCAGCGGATAGATATAGGCGATGAAAATCACAATGGCCAGCAGGCACAGCACCACGATGTTGATCTTTTTCTTGAAGAACACCCGGAACACGCTCTTCCAGTAGGAATAGCGGGGGGCAGTGATCTTCTCGGCGCTGTCCACGTCGTTGTCCACGTGGGAGAACAGCTCCTGCTCGGTAAAGCCCAGGTCGTCCAGATTCACTTGTTCATTTTTCATTTCAATCACCTAGCTTTCGAGGAGAAGGAGATTCTGGGGTCAACCAGGCTCATTACCACGTCGCCCAGAATGATGGAGATAACGCTCAGGGTGGCATAGAACAGGGTCATGCCCACGATCACGCCGTTGTCATAGTTGTTGATGGCCTTGGTCAGCAGATTGCCCGCGCCGGGAACCACATACACACGCTCGGTGATGATCGCGCCGGTGAGCGCGCCCAGCACACTGGCGGGCAGGCCATGGGCAATGGGGATGATGGCGTTCTTCATGATGTGCTTGCTGAAGATCTCACCCTCGGACAGGCCGCCGGACCGGGCGAATTTCACGTAGTCGGAATTCATCTGGTCGATCATATACCGGCGCATCCACTTCATCAGGTTGCCGATGGAGGGCAGGGCCAGGGAAATGACGGGCAGCACGAACATCAGCTTGTTGTTGGACTCCATGTCGAAGGTGGTGGGCAGGCCAAGCGCGCCGCCGAAGGCCTTGAACATGAAGATATAGGCAAGGGACGGCACCGCCATGATGAACACGATATAGAATGTGCCGATCTTATCCACCAGGCGGTCCTTGTTCCGGGCCATGACGATGCCCAGAGGCACGCCCAGCAGGTAGGCGATCAGAGTTGCAATGATGCCGATGACAAAGGAGAAGCCCATCTTGGACATGTTGTTGTCCACGGTGCCCACGTTGGTATAGTCGTCGGTGAACCGCTCGGAGGCCAGGGAGCTTGCCTCCCGGGAGCCTGCCACATAGGTAGCGGTGTGCAGGTCATCAGCACTCTCCTCCACATGGCCGGTGGGATAGGTCACGGTGGATTTCACATAGGAGCCCTGGGTCCGGGTCATGACGGTGAACACGTCGATGCCCGCGTACTCCACATAGGATTTGCCCAGACTCAGCGTGAGCAGGTTCTGATGGACAAAGGGGAATATATTGTCTGTATACAGCAGGTACTTATGCAGCGTACCGTTGCCGATGATGGCAGGGGCGAACTTTTCTCCGCCGTACACAGGGTCTTTCAAAGTAAAGGTCAGCTTTCTTTCGCCGATATCCTCCTGCACTCTGTGGATGTTATCCACGGTGAGCAGGCCGCCGAAATAGGTGGCTACGCGGTTGATCAGCGGCTTATCCTTGTAGGCAAACAGCTGCTCATTTCCGCCGGGCTTGTATTTTTTGCCGCTCTTCATGGCGTTCAGACGCACCACGGTATAGCCCTGGGATTCATAGTATTTGGTGAATTCAGCGACCATTTCCGCCACCTCGGGCTTATCCTCGCTGGGCTTGACGCCGAATTTGATCACGGCGTCCCGCTCTTCCTTGGTGAGCGTGCCGTTCTTCACCCGTTCATTCAGCCAATCCGCATAGGGAACATAGTCCAGGTATCCGTATTCCTCCCACTTGCGGTACTTATAGGCCTCTTTCTGGTTGTTGGACTGCTTGGTGTAAAGCGGATCCTGCGCAAAAATCAGGTTTCTGTCCATCAGAGAGTAGATAAGAACCATTACCAGCGCCACAACCAGGAAGACGGAGACAATGCTTCTCAGTATTCTGTTAATTAAATATTTTGTCATAATACCACACCCATATATATGTGGTAAGGAGGATGGACTTAATGGCCCATCCTCCAACCATTAATTTTCTGCTTCGTGAAGCCCTTATAAAGCGCAGTCATCTGGGACGGTTTCCCGCCCCAGAACGATGCATTACAGCTGGAAATTGCTTAGAAGATGCCGATGCACTTGATCATGTAGCCGGCGTAGTCAGGCAGGAAGGTATCCAGGTAGCTGGAAGGATCGCCGTAGTCGGGACCCCAGCCGGACAGATCGTACACGTCGTAGTTGGCCTCGTAGCCAAAGTCGGTGTAGTAGCCAGCGTAGTACCAGCCGTCGTAATCGACGCAGGTGACCAGGTTCACAACCACCAGGCCGTCCAGAGACTTCTCCACGGACTGCTTAAAGGCGTTGGCAACGTTGGTGTACAGCTCGCTGTTGGAAGCGTAGGGGTAGTCAATGACAATGGGGTTGTCGGTAGTGACCTCGATGCCCTGCTCAGCCAGCTCAGCGATGGCAGCGTCCAGGAACTTCTTGGCGGCTTCGGGGTTGTACCAGCCGTCGAAGGTATCGGAGGAGCCGGCGCCGTCGTCGGCAGTGGGATCGTAGACCTTCAGGGGGCTGCCGTCAGCGTCGATCTGAGCCTGCATGATGACACCGTAGTTGGTGCCGGCGGGGAAGGTGGTGGCCTCGCCGTTGATGTCAACGGTGACGTCCTCGGTCAGGGTGACGAAGTTGCCGGGAGTGTAGGAGTTACGCAGGTTGTTCAGCTTCAGCTCCTCGCCGACCCTCTGCGCGTTGTAGGAAGCGCGGTCAACGGAGGTGCACAGAGCCATGCGGAAGTTCTGCAGCTTCATGGCGGCAGCGGCAACGGTCTTCTGCTCGTCGGTCTTCTCGGAGACGACGGTGCTCTCGTCGTTGACGTTGGCGTAGGCGGTGCGGTTGATGTTCAGGAACGCCATGTAGGAGGTGGCGTCGGTGCTGGAAACATAAGCGTAATCGTCGAACAGCTTATCCTCCTTGGCCAGCTCCACGGTGGTGGTGTTCAGGCCGACGCCGGAAACGATGCCGTTCTTGCAGTCGGTGTAGGCCTTGGTCACATCGGTGCCGTCGTTGAAGATCCAGTTGATGGTGTGGATGTTGATGTTATCAGCATTCCAGTAGGACTCGTTGGCCTGGAACACGATGGTGTTCTCAGAGGTGAAGTTGGTCACAACATAGGGGCCGACGTAGGCGATGTTGTTGGGGGAAGTGCCGTAGGTGTAGGTCTCAGCGGAGGGATCGTAATCCTGGCCGAACTGGCCGCCCTGAGAGGTGTAGTACTCACGGCTCATAGGAGCGAAGGGGTTGTAGCCCAGCATGGTGACGAAGTAACGGCAGGGAGCCTCCAGAGTGTACTCCAGAGTGTAATCGTCAACAGCCTTGACGCCAACTTCGGAGAAGTCGGTGATCTCGCCGCTGATATACTCGGCAGCGTTCTTCACGACACCGCTGACCAGGAACTCCAGGCCGCCCTGAGCGTCCAGCATGTGCTGGAAGCCGGCGACAAAGTCGTCAGCGGTCACGTCAGCGACCTTACGGCCCTGAGAGTCGACCCAGACGCAGCCCTCACGGATGGTGAAGGTGTAGGTCAGGCCGTCGTCGGACACGGTGTAGCCGGTGGCCAGAGCGGGCTGCTGCACGCCTTCCACGTCATACTCCATCAGCATTTCCAGGCCGTTCACAATGGCCTCGGAGTCGGCCGCGCGGGAGGTGGCGAAATAGTCCCAGGTCTTGGGGTCGGAGGTGTAGGAGGGATAGCCGTAGACATCGGTCAGGGTATAGCCCTTCTCGGTCAGGTAGTCCTTGGCCCACTCCATGTAGGTGCCGGTGCCCTTGACTTCGTTATAGTGAGCCTTCATCTCGGCGCGGTCCTCGGCCTTGATGAATTCGGTGGCGATCAGGTAGTTCTGGAAACGGTCTTTGTCATTGCCGTACAGGATGGGGGTGACGGTGCCCGGAGCAATGCGGGAAATGGCATAGTTGCCGCCTCTGGTAGTGGTGGGCAGCATCACGCCGCTCTCCAGCAGCTTGGCCTCGGCGATAGCCATCTTCGCCCAAGCCTCGGAAGCATTGTCGATGGACTTTGCCTCGGAGTAAGCGGCATAGAAGTCGCCCAGGACAGCGTTGTACAGCTCGGTAGAGGCGGCATCGTACTCGTCGGTGTCTTCCTCTTCCTCGGCTTCGATCTCAGCCTCAGCTTCGGTCTCAGCCTCAGTCTCGGCCTCGGTAGGCGCTTCGGTGGGAGCCTCGGTCTCAGCTTCGGTAGGAGCTTCGGTCTCAGCTTCGGTAGCAGCTTCCGTGGGGGCCTCGGTGGGCTCTTCGGCGGTCTTGCTGCTGCATGCAACCAGGGAAAGCACCATGACAACAGCCAGAACCAGTGCAAGAAGTTTCTTCATGTTTTTTCCTCCCTAATTATTTTTGCAGGCTTCCATGCATAATGCATGTCCGTGTCCTGCATAAATCATTTTTTCAAATGATTTGCAGCTATTTTAACATAGCATTTCTCATAAATCAACCCTCTGTTGATATTTCTAAGCCAATTTTGTTGCGTTCTACAATTCCCCGCATTGCGTGGGTAAATGCGGAACTTTTTTTGTTTATTTTCACAACCGTTTTCGTCACAAAATCATTCCTCCGCCCGCCGCGCACACCTCCCGTTCTCCCCCACCCCCGCAGGGGCAGGGGAAGCGCCCCCACACTCCCCCGCCCCCTCAAACCAAAATGCAGCCTCCCACCCCATTTTACATCATTTTCCCTCGCCGTCCCCGAAAGGTTTAGCGGCTGTACGCCGTCAAGGACGGCTACACCCGCTAAACCTTTCAGGGACGCTTGGGAGGGCGGCTATACATTATACATAATACATTCTTCCCCACTCTGTTTTGATAATTTCATTCGATTACGCAAATAGTACCACTGGCGGAGTGCTGCGGGCGGGATTTTTGGGGGTTTCTTCAGAAATTCTTAAAATTGTGGAAATCTTTTGGAAAACGCTTTGCAATTCCCTGCGGATGTGATATACTATTGTGGCAAAAAAATCGCTTGAATGATAGAAGAGGAATCCAAATGGCAGATTTATCTAAAATTTCCGTGATTCTTCCCTCTCTTGACCCGGATGAAAAGCTGAACGCCGTGATCGACGGGCTGCTGGAATACGGCTTTTCCGACATCATTCTGGTCAACGACGGGAGCAAGCCGGAGAATCTTCATTACTTCACCGACGCCGCCCAGGCGCACCCCGAGATCCACGTGCTGACCCATGAGGTCAATCGGGGCAAGGGCGCGGGACTGAAAACAGCTTTCAATTATGTGCTGGAAAACCGGCCGGACTGCCTGGGCGTAGTCACCGTGGACGGCGACAACCAGCACCACCCCGAGGACACCCGGGCCTGCTGTGAGCACATGCTGGAGACCGATCGGATCACCCTGGGCTGCCGGGACTTCTCCCTGCCCCATGTGCCCCCCAGAAGCCGGTTCGGCAACAGGACCACCTCCGGCGTATTCAAGCTGTTCTGCGGCATCACCCTTTCCGATACCCAGACGGGGCTGCGGGCCTTCCCCCGGGATACGCTGGAGCTGATGGCCCAGGTGGGCGGCGACCGCTTTGAGTACGAGACCAATGTCCTGCTGGCCATGAAAACCAACGACCTGCCCTTCGACGAGGTAAAGATCCGCACCGTTTACATTGAAGAGAACAAAAGTTCTCACTTCCACTGGCTGAAGGATTCCTGGCGCATTTACAAGCTGATCCTGGCCCACTTCTTCCGCTATACCCTCAGCAGCCTTTTCTGCGCCGGGGTGGACGCGGGGATGTTCGCTCTGTTCGATCATCTGCTGGCCGGTTCCGAGGCGGCGGTACACGACACGGTGCCCTATGTGCTGGCCCGGGTCATTTCGTCGCTGCTGAATTTCTTCATCAACCATCGGATGGTGTTCCAGTCCAAGGAGAAAACCGGCAAAGCGCTGCTGCGCTACTATGCCGTGGCCGTCCCCCAGCTGCTGGTGCAGATGGGGCTGACCAACGGCGTGTTCTGGCTGCTCCACGTGGGTTCCAACGCCGGAGGGCTGCGGACGCTGTGGTATATTATTGTAATGACCGTCCTGTATTTCATCAGCTACGCGATCCAGCAGCGCTGGGTCTTTGCATCGCACAACCAAAAATCTGACGCGAGGTAACCGATATGAGTAAGAAAAAGCAATCCAAGGGCAGCGGCCTGGCAGGGCGCATCATCCGCCGCTTCTTCCTGCTGCTGTTCACCCTGATTATCCTGATCGTGGTGGGGCTTGCGCTGATGATGAATCTGATCTTCAACGGCCCCTCCACCGCCGCCCGGGACATGCTGACCATGTCCCTGCTGGAGCCCAGCGCCACCAAATGGATCCCAGGCCTCTTTATGAGCGACGAGCTGGTGGACGAGATCAAGAACCAGGGCAAGGACGAGGCTCCCCTGGAGGATGTGAACCTGGATGATATCGTCATTATGGATTCCAGCAATCTGGCTGCCTCCGACGAATGGGCGGCCTACCCCGACGGCATCCGCATCGAGAGCTACGCGGGCAAGACCTTCAATGCCCACATTATGCTGATCCAGGACCCCAGCCGGGTATACCTGGGCCTGTCCAGCTATGACGGCTTCAGCACCAACAAGCCCGGCAAGCGGCTGAACGTGGCCATTGAGGACGAGGGTGCCTCCGCCGCCGTCAACGCCGGTGCCTTTAACGACGACGGCACCGCCGGCGCCCAGGTGGGCAGCGTGCCCTCCGGCATGGTCATCCACGGCGGGAAGGTCGTATCCAATGTGAAAAACGCCGCATTCCCCGGCGGCTTCGGCGGCTTCACCAATGAAAACAAATTCGTGGTGGCCGAGAGCATGACCGAATCCCAGGCCATGGAGCTGGGCATCCGGGATGGCTGCGAATTTGGCCCCGTGCTGATTGTCAACGGCGTTGCCAACCAGCAGGTCTATTCCGGCAACTCCGGCTATAACCCCCGCACCGTCATCGGCCAGCGGGCGGACGGCGTTGTCATCATCATCTGCGCCGACGGCCGCCAGGCAGGCTCCCTGGGCGCTACCTACAAGGACATGATTGACCTGCTCACCGCCTACGGCGCGGTGAACGCCTGCAACATGGACGGCGGCTCCTCCTCCGTCATGCTGTACCGCGACTACAACACCGGCGAGGTCAGCATGATCAACAGCTATTCCGTGCTCCAGTCCGAGCCGAGAAGAATGCCCAACTTCTGGATGGTCAAGCCCTTACAGTAAGGAGTAGTGAGAGATGTATCAAGGAAAATTCGATGCCAAATCCAAGGGGCAGCAGGCTCCCGACCAGGCTCTGGACGAGATCATCCGGGAGCGTGACGAGGCCAACGCCGCCCGCGCCGCCAGGCGCGCCCAGCGGGAGGCCCAGCGCGCCGCGGGCCGCGACGCGGCCAACCGCCCGGCTCAGCCCACCGGCATGCAGCGCCCCGGCGCCCAGCGTCCGGCCCAGTCCGATGCCCAGCGCCCCGCCCGTCCGGCAGGCGGCCAGCAGCGGCCCGCGGCCCCCGGCCAAAGAAATGCCGCCCCCGGCCAGCGCCCTGCCCCCGCCCAAAGGAATGCCCAGCCGCCCCGGAAGCAGACGGAGAATGAGGTGGTGCTGAAAAAGCGCGGCCCCCGCACCGGCGGCGTGATCTTTTACAGCTTCTACTTCGGCCTGATCTTAGTATTCTTTGTAGGCGTATTCATCGGGCTGAACTGGCTCAACGGCTGGCTGAAGGACTACCAGGCCGCCCAGCCCACCATCAAGTGCCAGCAGGTATTTGACCAGCTGTTTGCCGCCCCCGACTGGGCCCAGCTCTACCGCCTGGCAGGCGACCCCACCGGCACCGGCACCAATAAATACGACACCCAGTTTGAGGGCTCCGACGCCTATGTGCGGTATATGCAGGAGAAGGTCGGCTCCCAGCAGCTGGAATACGTGGAGACCTCCGGCGGCCTGTCCGGCAAGAAATACCTGGTTCGTCTGGGAACGGAAAAGCTGGCCTCCTTCACCCTGACGGGCCAGCAGGACAGCATCACCGACATTCCCGACTGGCAGCTGGGCGAGGTGGAGCTGTTCATCACCCGGAACGAATCCATCAAAATCCGCAAGCTGGAAAACCATGTGGCTTATGTGAACAATACGCCCCTGAGCGAGGATTATACCATTCAGATCGCCTCCACCAAGGCGGACGAGGAACTGCCGGCCGAGGAGCGCGTGCGCACCAGCATCCAGGAGGTGGACGGCCTGATGACCGCCCCGGAGCTGCTGGTCTACGACCAGACCGGCGCGCCCATTGAGGTCCGCTACAACAGCGACTCCGGCATGTACGAGGAGCAGATCTCCTCCATCGCCATCACTGAGGAGGAGCGCAGCGCCGTGTTCGGCGCGCTGGAGGCCTACGCAGGCTTCATGATCAACGCGAGCGGCAGCCGCACCGCCGTTTCCCAGTACTTCAAGGGCGGCACCCAGACCTACAATGATATTGTGGCCATGAACGGCGAGCTGTGGATGAACTCCGACCGGGGCCATGAGTTCCGCGACCAGGAGATTCTGGGCTTTACCAGCCGCTCCGACACCATGTTCTCCGTCCGCGCCTCCATGGTCATGCACGTGGTCAACAAGGACAACACGGAGAAGGATTACAGCATCGTCCAGTCCATGTATTTCAGCTATGAGAACGGCAAGTGGGTCTGCACCGAAATGACCAACGAGGATATCACCACGCCCGTGGGCGAGGTTCGGCTGACCTTCTTCGACGCTGCCGGGAACCAGCTGTCCTCCGCCTTCTACTCCACCGAATCCCAGTCCCTCACCGCGCCTACGGTAGAGACGCCCGAGGGCAAGGTATTCAGCGGCTGGGCCACCGTGGAGACCAACGAGGCCGGTCAGAAGACCTGGACCGTGGTGTTCCAGCCCGACGAGGCGGGCAACGTGACCCTGCCCGAGGGCTACAACCTGACCCCGATGAAACTGTATCCCCTGTTCCAAAATGTGTAAGGAGGTAGAAGCCAATGATCGAGCAAGCCAAGGCCCTGCTGGACTCCCTGGCGATCACATTTGATTTCCCCATTCTGGAATTCATCCGCAACTATCTGACAAATCCCTTCCTGGATAAGGCCATGCCCTATATCTCCCTGTTCGGCGAATGGGGCGCGTTCTGGATCGCGGTGGCGGCGGTGCTGCTGCTGTTCCGCAAGACCCGGAAAACCGGCTGGTCCATGGCCGCCGCCCTGACGTTGGGACTGATCATCTGCAACATCATCCTGAAAAGCCTGATTGCCCGCGACCGGCCGTTCCTCTTCTACACGGAGGAACGGATGGCCGGGCTGGACCTGCCCCAGCTGAAAAACTGGACGCCTGTGACCCAGGAGCAGCTGCTGTGGCTTTTCTCCAGCGACCTGCACCGCTCCTTCCCCTCCGGCCATACCATTGCCTGCTTTGAGGCAGCCACGGTGCTGATGATCCGCAACAAGTGGGCGGGTATCCCCGCCATGATCCTGGCGTTCCTGGTGGCCTTCTCCCGGCTGTACCTATACGTCCACTACCCCACCGACGTGATCTTCTCCATGTTCGCCGGTATCCTGCTGGGCCTGCTGGGCTGCGCCATCGTCGCCATCATCTATAAGGTCCGCCCCCCCAAGCGCGGCAAATATCAGCGCGCCAACCAGCAAGCGGAATAAATGCCTCATGGCCTGCCGCAAACCGCGGCAGGCCATTCCCATTCCCGCCTGCCCTCCTCTTTCCGGGCGTTTTCAAAATAAGCCAATTTTCTTAAAAAAGGGATTGACAAATGGGGCATCCCGTTATATAATATCAAAGCTGTCGGGGAACAGCCCAAAAGAAAATGCTGCTATAGCTCAGTCGGTAGAGCGCATCCTTGGTAAGGATGAGGTCGCCAGTTCAAATCTGGCTAGCAGCTCCAGAAAAGACTCTCAGGCCAATTGGCTTGGGAGTTTTCTGTTTCTCTGCCGCAAGAACTGGCGGTCTCATCCGTTGAATTGCCAATGGCAATTCTGATTTCAAAAAAGAGGTCGCAAGGCTTCCGGCGGGCATAAGCCCGCTGGAAACCGGGTGGCCAGTTCAAATCTGGCTAGCAGCTCCAACCCCTTGAAACTCTTGACTTAACAGTGATAAGGAAGTAATTCTAATTTTTACTGTTGGCTGACAGATTCGGGTGTGCAGGGCAACCGTAAGGCTGCAAA
>USEU01000015.1 GCA_900553805.1 uncultured Eubacteriales bacterium | reverse complement strand
GTGGGGCAAAAAGACGGCTGCGGCTCGCAGACACAATTGCGCGGTGTTGCCTTAAAGGAAATTGTCGTTCCAGACGAGGGCCATGCCTGAAAACTGTGAGGGAAGGTTTTATAAAAAAGCGATTGCAATTATCTTGAAAAACGTATATAATCAGGAGAAGAAAAGCGGGGTGTATGTATGGCAGAGGGTGTTACGATCCGCGATGTTGCAGCGGAGGCGAAGGTTTCGATTGCAACGGTTTCCCGTGTCCTGAATGGGGGCGGGAATGTAAAGGAGTCCACGCGCGAGCGTGTCTGCCAGGCGGTGCGGAGGGTTGGATATGCGTTGCCTGAGGCGTTGGCGAGGCAGGATGGATCGAAAACCATTTTGATAATGGTGACACATGTTGACAATATGTACACCGGGAAGCAAATCGAGGGGATCCTTTCGGCGGCAAATTATTCCGGGTATGACTGCGTCATCTTTAAACGGAAAAGCGAAGTGTACGAGTTGGAGCAGATTATTGGTATTGCCGAGTCTGTGAATGCCTGCGGCATCCTGATCTCCTGGCCCAATATTCCTGCGGAGATTATCAACAAAGTAGCAGAACGCTACCCGGTTGTGCAGATCAACGAGTATTGCGAGGACAGCAATGTTCCTTTTGTATCCGTGGATGACTACGGTACCGGGAAGACCGCGACAAATTATTTGCTGAAGCTTGGTTATCGGAAAATCGGTATCATGAATGGTGTAACTCGCTTTAAATACACCCGGGAGCGGTACCGGGGTTACCAGGATGCCTTGCGGGAATTTGGGATCGAGCCGCTGCCGGAGTATAGCTTTTCAAGCTCCTCTGCGCTAGTGGAGCCGATTATTGATCGGATTATCAATGTGAAAAATCCGCCCGACGCAATTGTCACAACCTCTGATCTTCAGGCAGCCGGCCTGATAAAGGCCCTTCACGCGGTGGGAAAATCGATTCCTGAGGATATGGCGATTGTCAGCTGTGAGGATACAGAGCTGGCGCAGTATGTTTCGCCGCCTCTAACGACTGTGTCTCATCCGATTTTCCATATTGGGGAAGAGGCTTGCCGGATGCTGTTGGATATTATGAGCAATCACAAACCATCTCCTGATCAGATTTTTTTAAAGTCAGATCTGGTTGTTCGTGGAACGACCTGATACTGAACTCCAATTAAAATCTTTAAAAAAGGTTTTAATTGCCTGAAGGGCATGGAGTTCATATGAGACTTGTTTTGTGATTTCTTTCCTTATAAATCACAAAACAGGCAGCGCCTTCAGGCGATGCCTTCCTGAGTAAAATTAAGATTTTAATCAGGAAATAGTATGAGAATGAGGCTGCCTCAGAATGATTGAAGAATCATCTGGGCAGCCTTGCTGCTTGAAAGTAAAAATCTACGGAGATTGGATTGGACAATTACGTACCCCCGATGCTGATACGTGGCACCGGGGGTATGTGTTATTCCGCAGACAATCCTTTTTGTATCGGATCAGGGCTATTCAGGAGATCATCATGTTCAATATTGCAATGTCAGTATCTTTCATACCAACACGTCCCATGGTGGTGTAGGCACTGACGGTTTCTGCCAGCGTTTCACGAACCAAGCCTTCACCGGGCTGGAACACCTGATTGTCCATGGCCATATAATGGGCAGTAATGGCGGCATGGAGCGACGTGGCGATTTTAGCGGCACAGGAGGATTTCGCCCCGTCGCAGACAATGCCGGAGATATTGGCAATCGTATTGGTGATCGTATCACTGATCTGCTGTATGCTGCCGCCGCTGAGGAAAGTGATTGCTGCCCCGGCCCCGGTTGCCGCACTGACGGCACCGCAATATGCGGAAAGCTTGCCCAGCTGCTGCTTTTGGTAAATTGCAATCAGATTGCTGAATGCGAGAGCACGATATAGCTGTTCGTCGGAGGCACGGATGTTTTTTGCGTAAATGTACACGGGGACGGAGGCGGTGATGCCCTGGTTGCCGCTCCCGGAATTGATGACCACAGGTAAGCAGCATCCGCTCATGCGGGCGTCCGACCCGGCGGCGGCGTATCCGCAAGCCAGCTCCTCCCAATGATTTCCAAAATGATCGAGAATCGTCTTTCCGACATTGGCACCATATGTGTGTGCAATGCCCTCCTGGGCGATTGCGAGATTGCAGGATAGCTGTTGCCGAAGGGTGGGCGTGACTTCAGCCAGATCCACGTTTTCAGCGTAATATTTGATGTTTTCAAGCGTCAGTGCGGCTGAATCATAGGTGTGGACGCTCCCTTCCTCCGGGCAGTTTGCCTGAAAAATGGAAGCCCCATTTTTTTCAATACGGTAAATATTTGTGTGAGCGTTGCGCAGTTCCACCAGCGCATGGTTTGGGCCGGAGAATGCTTCAATGATAATATCCAGATTGGGTACATTTTCCAGGAGCCTCACTTCGCAGATGTGCTGTGCTTCCAGGCGCTTTGCCTGCTCAATCTGCTCTTGTGTGACTTGTGTCAGGACCTCCAGCCCAAGGGAAGCGTTCCCGCCGACGGCACCGATAATTGCGCTTACAGAGATCCCTTTCATACCATCTGTGGAGGGAACAATGACGCTTTTAACATTTTTAATGATATTCCCACTACAAGATGCGATAATCCTCTCTGGAAGTGCCCCGAGGATCTCACATGCCTTTGCCGCTGCAAAGGCAATCGCAATTGGCTCCGTGCATCCCAGTGCAGGGACAAGTTCACTTTTCAGTATATCGGTAAAAGTATTGAAAATGGAATTCGTCATTTTATCGTTTACCTCTTTATTACATTGTGTGTTTTGACGGATACGAAATGTTTTTGCAGGTACTATTATATACCATACATTAAAAATTTGCAAGACAATTTTCAATATTTTCAGAAAATAATATTATTTTACAGAAAAAATGAAAACATGCTGACTTAAAGTGATTCAAACGGTATAATACAATTACACTAAGGCAACACCGCGCAATTGTGGCTGCGGCTCGCAGACACAATTGCGCGGGGTTGCCTTATATATCATTCGGGAAAAGTTCCTTACAGCAGAGGAATACCCGCCTTTTCACAGGCTTCGATTGTGGCGGCATCCCATACGCTTGACTGAACCTCACCGATGTGGGCGCAGCCTAGGAGCAGCATGGAAAGGCGGGACTGGCCGATGCCGCCGCCGATGGTCAGGGGCAGCTCTCCGGCCAGCAGCATTTTATGGAACGGGAGATTCCGGCGCTCGTCGCATCCGGCAAGCTTCAGCTGACTGTCCAGAGACTCGGCGTCTACACGGATGCCCATGGAGGATATCTCCAGCGCCCGATCCAGCACCGCATCCCAGAAGAAGATGTCGCAGTTCAGCGCCCAGTCGTCGTAGTCCGGGGCGCGGCCGTCGTGGGGCTTGCCGGAGCGGAGTTTGCCGCCGATCTGCATGATGCAGGCGGTTTTGTGCTCCTTAACATAGGCCTTTTCCCGCTGGGAGGGGACAAGGTCGGGGTACAGATCCTCCAGCTCCTGAGAAGTGATGAAGCTCACATCGGGGGATAATTCCGTGCGCAGCTGGGGATAGCGCACATGCAGCCGGTCATTGGTGTTGCAGATGGCGCGGACAATGGCGGTGACAATCAGCTTCAGGAAATCCAGATTCCGATTGTCCCGGGTGATGATCTTTTCCCAGTCCCACTGGTCAACGTAGATGGAATGGACATTATCCAGCTCTTCATCCCGGCGAATGGCGTTCATGTCCGTGTACAGGCCGTTGCCCACCGTGAAATGATAGCGCTTCAGCGCCAGACGCTTCCACTTTGCCAGGGAGTGCACCACCTGGGCATCCGCACCCACGGCGGGAATATCGAAGCTGACTGGCCGCTCATAGCCGTTCAGGTTGTCGTTCAGGCCGGAATCCTCTGTAACAAACAGCGGCGCGGATACCCGCTTGAGATTCAGCGCGGAGGAAAACTCATCCTGGAAAGTCGCCTTAATGTATGCAATGGCTCGCTGGGTATCATAGGCATCCAGAACAGGGGCATAGTGTTCGGGAATATAGATTTTGTTCATTTGGGATCTCCCTTTCGAATATATGCGCTTACGCATTTGCAAGTTCATGTTCTATTCTATTCATTTTTATGGCAAAATCAAGAAATATTTTTGAGAATTCGATTTATTCTGGCGGAATGCAGGGAGCAAAATTTCCTGGGAAATAAAAAGTCCTCTGATTTACAGAGCACAGAATAAAATGATTGCTTTTGGATGCAGATATGTTACAACTATGATGCAATTGGCCGGTAGGATATCATCAGGAAGCAGGACAAGAAAAATGCATCCCATAAAAATCTTAAAAATTTTCTTGAAAGCTGTGACGAATGGACTCTGAAATCCGTCTATAAGGGTGAGAGGCAGTTCAGCCCGGAGGAAAACCATTCCGCAACCCACACTCTATAATAAGGAGGAACAGAATAATGAATACCCAAAGAGAATTACATACTTCCGTGATTCGGAAAAGCGCGTGGATCGATGCCGCCAATCGGATTGTATCCTTTCAGCAGATCGGCGAAGCATCCTGCTATACCGCAGATGAGCCGGAGTTCTGGCCCCATATTATGGAGCTGGTCAGTGTCGGCTATCGTTTGCAGTAATGATGAACCGGGCGCCCCAAGCGTGGACGCCCGGATTTTTACATATTGAGGAGCTTCAAAAGCATTTCCGGCGTATCCGCAATGGCGGCTGCGCCGGCCTTTTTCATATCCGGCACCTTGCCGTAGCCCCAGGAGACACCAATGGTGGGGATCCCGTGGGCAGCAGCGCCGATCACGTCAAAGGCGGTATCGCCGACCATAACGGCGTCTGCATCAGTACCGATCTGTTCCAGAAGAGATGCAATCACATCGCTTTTGCTGACGTGGGACTGGTCAAAGGTCGCGCCGCAGATGCAGTCAAAAAAGGATGCCAGGTCAAAATGCTCCAGGACCTCAACAGCGGTGACCTCCGGCTTGGAGGTGGCGACATATAGCTTATGTCCTTGCCCCTTCAGTGTTTCCAGCAGCTCTCGGATGCCGGGGTAGGGGTGGTTCTCAAATTTCCCGATGGGCAGATACCTGCTCCGAAAGACGGCAATTGCCTCCTCGACCCGGTCGGCGGGGACGCCGTATTTCATAAAGGAATCGCCCAGCGGCGGGCCGACGAAGGTTCTCAGCTCGTCAGGAGAGGGAATGGGCAGGCCAAAGCGCTCCAGCGTCATTTTGGCGCAGTTGATGATCCCCTCGCCGGAATCAGTGAGGGTTCCGTCCAGATCAAAAAGTATCGATTTCTTCACGGTGTACTCCTTTTCCTTTTATGTCCCTATTGTAGCATACCCGCACCGATCACGCAAGGACGACATCCATAACGAGCATCAGGCAGAAGCCGATCAGCAGGGAATAGGTAGCGGCGCGCTCATTGCCATGGTCGTGGGTTTCGGGGATCATCTCGTCGCTGATCACAAACAGCATGGTTCCTCCGGCGAAGGCCAGGAAAAACGGCAGTACCGCCGATGCCAGCGTGACCGCGTAAAAGCCTACAAAGGTTCCAATCATTTCAATGATGCCGGTGGCCGCGCCGCACAGAAAGGTTTTTCGCGGGGAGATCCCCGCTGCCAGCATAGGCGTGACGGTGACAAGCCCCTCTGGAATATTCTGCAGAGCGATCCCGCCTGCAATCAGCAGGGCGGCCTTATAGTCCCCGGAGCCGAGGCTGACCCCGGCGGCAAGCCCCTCCGGGAAATTATGGATGGCCATGGCTGCCACAAACAGCACCAGCCGATCCCGGCGGAAGTGATGGGCATTCAGGTCATCCTCCCATCCGATCAGCTTATGGATATGGGGCACCAGTCGGTCAACTAGGCTGATGCAGAACGCACCTGCCAGAATGCCGCAGATGGTCACCAGCAGGCCACCGCTCCCGCTGTGCTCCATGGCGGGGATGATCAGCCCCCAGATGGCCGCAGCCAGCATCACACCGGCGGCAAAAGCCAGAACGATATCGCTGAATCGATGGGAGATTTTGCGGCAAGGGAAGCCAAACGCCGTCCCTAAAATGGTCGCGCCGCCCACTCCCAGGGCGGTTAACAGACAAAGCAGCATTGTATACGTCCTTTCCATATGGTAGTCATATTCCAGCATATGCACTCCATGGAGAAAAGGCCGCACAAATCTGCAAAAAATAAGAAAAATCCCGCCCAGTCCACGGCTGGGCGGGAAAGATCATGCCTTTCTGCGGAAGAGCTTCTTGACAGGCAGTTGGGATATGATGACCCCTGCAAATACGAATGCGCAGCCGGTCAGCTCCGCAGCTGTCATGGTGTTGTGCAGGATCAACCAGCCGCCTAAGGCTGCGAATACGGATTCCAGACTCATGATCAGCGAGGCCGCCGTCGGCTCCAGTCGTTTTTGCCCGGCAATTTGCAGCGTATATCCGACGCCCATGGAAAGGACACCGGCGAAGCACAGCGGAAGCCAGCAGTCAGCAATGGTCTGCATCTGCACCGCTTCGTGATTCAGAACGATACCGGGGCTGGACAATATGGAAACCACCAGTGCCTGCACACAGTTCAGCCGCAGACCGTCCAGATCCTGGGCGTAACGGTCGATCAGCAGAATCTGAACGGCAAAGGCCAGTGCGCAGGCAATCATAAACAGGTCGCCGACGTTGATCCCACTGATGTTTGTAAAGCTCAGCAGATAGAGCCCCACCAACGCCAGCAGCACACTGAACACGGCATTCAGGCCCGGCCTGCGATGCACGAAAATACCAAGGATTGGAACCAGCACAATATACATGGCCGTCAGGAAGCCCGCTTTCCCGGGCGCGGTATACACCAGCCCCACCTGCTGCAAGCTTGTGGCAACGAACAGCGCGATGCCGCAGATAATGCCGCTGCGCCACAGTTTTGGATTCCTCCATTTTCTCAGGGATCCGGCGACACCGACCTTGCAGTCAAACACCAGTGACGCCAAAAACAAAAAAATCACACCGAGGATGCACCGAATTGCCTGGAAGGTAAACGGCCCAATCAGCTCCATCCCTACGCTCTGGGCAATGAACGCCGTTCCCCAGATAAACGTCCCCAGCAGCAGCGCCAGGGTTCCCTCCATTTGTTGCTTCATTTTTCATCACCGGGGAGTAATTTATCATATCCTGCCGCAATTTGCAAGAGCTTCTCCTGCTTGCATTTCGCGTCCGGGTATGATATGATAAACGAAACAAAAAGCGAGGAGAAACGCATGGAAAAACTGTTTATTCCCACACTGCATACGTTTGCGATGAACAATATCTTCACCGGCTCCCTGGGCCTTTTCCGCTTCCGCGCCGCACCGGACATTGTCATGGCCACCCCCAAAGAAGTGGACTACGAAAAAAGCAGCATCCATGTGGAATACTGGCATGGCTTGTACTGCTATGAAAAGAGTACCATGGAGGGCGAAAGAGTATTCCCCCTGTCCACCCAGGGCAGGGAAGAGATAATCGCCTGGCTGGAGGAAAAGTTGAATGAGGGCTGAGGGCCCGCATTCTATAAAGCGAAAAGGAGAGAAACGTGAAGAAAGCACTACTTGCTGTGAGCTTTGGAACGACCTATGCCCAGGCGGAGCAGACCTGTATCCGGCCGGTGGAGGCGGCTCTGACAAAGAAGAACCCGGATTTCCAGGTGCGCCGCGCCTATACCGCTCGCATTGTCATGCGCCGTTTGGATGAGCGAGGTGTGCATATTGACAGTGTGCCGGAGGCTTTGGAAAAACTGCGCCGGGAGAAGTTTGAGAAAATCATAGTGGCCTCGACCCATATTATTCCTGGTAAGGAATATGACTCTCTGCGGGCCTCCGTCGGCGATCTCCCACTTTCGGAGCCCCTGCTGACAACGGATGAGGACCTGACATGGATGGCGGAATTCATGGCGCGGATCGCGGCAGGCGAGGGGCATCCCGTCCTGTTTATGGGCCACGGGACAGATCACGCTGCGGATGCCGTTTACGCCCGCCTTCGGGAAAAGCTGCCTTCCGATGTGTTTCTTGCATGTGTGGAGGGCAGCCACCGCTTGGAAACTATCCTGCCTCAGCTGGATGCCCTGCCTGAGAAAAGGCTCACTCTGGCTCCATTGATGCTTGTAGCCGGCGACCACGTCCATAACGATTTGGCTGGCGAGGAAGACGATTCCTGGAAATCCATCCTGGAAAACCGCGGCTTCACCATCACCCTCCGCCTCCGCGGCCTCGGCTCTGAAAAAGCAGTACAGGAGCGATTCTGTGAAAAGGTTAAAAAAGTACTGTAAGCAAAATCTGAAAAAGGTTGACTTTTTCTGAAAGCTCTTACGCGGGAGCGGAGGATACCATTCATATGGTGAGGACTCTGCTCAACGAGTTGATGGCATTTCCAACCCCTTAGGGAAGTACTATGCTAAAAAGGCGTGGGATGCGGCTTCACACTGCGAAGCAAAACACCAACCGGCAATGATTACCCGGTTGGTGTTTTGCTATGAGAGAGGATATGAAGAAAGTGTCGTTACGCCTTTTTCGGCTCCTTCAGCAGTGTCCGTGTTCTCCATTTGCCGGAGCAGTAATAGGCGATGCAGATGATGGTGGGGATGATGCGGGAGCAGGCGACGCCCCACCACAGGCCTTGATAGCCCATCTGGAAGACGTTCATAAACAGCCAGCTCAGGCCGATCTTGCACACCACACCGTCCAGGATGCCGATGAGAAAGCCCAGTTCTACAAATCCGCAGCCCATCACCATGGCCTGGAACGCACCGATGATGGCCGAAACGATGAAATGCAGAATAAAGATATGCAGGAATGTTACGCCCAATTCTATGACGGCGGTATCATTTGTGAACAGTCCGAACACCTGCTTAGGCAGGAAGATGCAGATCATGCAGGTCACAGCGGCGCAGGTCAGCGTGGCGCACAGGGTACACAGCGTCACCTTCCCGGCTCGGTCGGGCTTCTTTGCCCCCAGATTCTGACCGACCATGGAGGACGAGGCGGTGTCCACACCCTGGACAAAGACCTCCAGGAACTTTTGCAGCTTGTTGCCCACACTGTTGGTAGCAGATACGGTCAGGCCGAAGGAGTTGGCGTTGGCATTGACCCACAGCATGGACATGCGCACCAGCAGGCTACGCACCACCTGGGGAATGCCCAGCTTGATGATAACGCCCAGGGCCTCTTTGTCAAATTTGAAGTAGGAGAGCTTTAATTCAAAATCAAACTTTTCCTTCTTCTTCAGCATGAACACAAAGGCTGCCGCAAAGGAGCCAAATTGGGCCAGGGTAGTGGCGATGGCAGTACCGGCAGCTTCCATTTTGAAAGCGGCGACCAGCAGAATATCCAGCACAATGTTGATGCCTGCCGCAATGAGAATAAAGATCAGCGGGCGCTTGCTTTCGCCCATGCCCCGGAGGATCCCGCAGACGGCATAGTAGCCGAAGGTAAAGGGAAAGCCGATGGCAGTGATGATCATGTAGTCCCGGGCCTGGGCCATTGCCTCTGCCGGGCAGTTCAGCAGCTCCAGCAGGGAATGGCTGAACGCAATGGTGATAACGGCCAGGATAGCAGCGGCGCTGAGCATAAAGCCCAGCAGGGTCCCAACGGTCCGCTTGATTTTTTCTTCATTTTTTGCGCCTGCCAGTTGAGCAATGTAAATTTGCCCGGCGCTGGAAAAGCCCATGGCAACGGGGCTGACCAAGTCTGCAATTTCGCCGCCGGTGTTGACGCCTACAGTGCCGATGCTGCCCACGTATTTGCCGATGACCATCAGGTCCACCATGGAATACAGCTGCTGAACCAAGTTGGTCAGCACAATGGGAATGGCAAACAGGAGCAGCCCCTTCATAATGGGTCCCTGGGTCAGGTCGCGGCCCAACTGTTTTGTTGCGGTCAAGTGATCAAGTCCTTTCTTCTTCGCGAAGCCACATAGCTTACGCGCAAAAAACTGAGCCATGGGATTCGGCGTTATTTGACAAGTTTAAAAAGGGTGATATAATAAGAGCGTTACACATTCAATGGAGGTATCTGGCGTTCATGGATATTCAAGGCATCAAGTTTTTCCTGAGTGTCGCGGAGACCCACAGCTTTTCAGAGTCCGCCGAATTGTGCAATATTTCCCAGTCATCCCTGTCCAAAGCAATCATACGGTTGGAGCAGGAGCTGGATGTGAAGCTTTTCGACCGTTCACGTCATCCCATTTCTCTGACACCTGCCGGAACATGCTTTTATCAGCATTTCAAGCCCCTGGAGCAGAAGTACCTGGATGCGATGGAGGAGCTGCGCCATCACCGAACGGATACCGTGCTGCGCTGCTTGATCTGCCCCAACGCGTTTTACTATCGGGATGCCTGCAGAGAGTTCAACGCGACCCATCCGGGGATCAATGTGGAGGTTACGGCGTCGCCTGCTTTCGGCACCGTCATCAAGCGCATCCAAACGGAGAGTTTCGATTTCTGCCTGACGGTCCGACCATTCCTTGTGCCGCCTCAGATCCGGGCACAGGAGCTTTTGAAGGATGAGCTGCTGGTGCTGATCTCCAACCGCTACCCGCTGAGCCGCCAAAAAATCGTATCGCTGCGGGAGCTGACCGGCTACACCGCGATTCAAAGCAATTTCACCAAGCAGATCCTTTATCAGATGATGAAATACTTTTCCTATGCGCCGCAGGGCATCTACCCCTCGGACGATACGACGATTCAGCGACATGAGGCCATCCGCCGAATCGTGGTGGGGGAGGGGATCGGCTTCTTTTGCAGCAGGGAACTGGCTGGCTTCAATCTGACCGGCGCACGGGCGCTGCATTTGCAGGAGGTACAGGAGCTTCCTGCTATGCTTCTGGAACGGGTCGATTTGCCGGATACGCAGGAAAAGCGCGTTTTCCGCCAATGGATGAAAGAAAACCTGTCCCGCTTTGCCTACCCCTTGCTTGGGGAGGACGGGAACGGGTGAGCTTTTGCCGTATCTGACAATTAATATTGTAGCTTTTTGCCGGAAATTAAGCAATTCAAATATAAGCCGGAAGTTTATTCCAGCTGGGAATAAACTGGGTATGGCTTCGAATTGACAAATATCGATGGGATTGTTATAATCCGGGTATTCTTGACAGGGAGCGTGAAGTGATTGAAACGATCCACACTATTGACAGGCGGAATGAAAAAGTATCAGATCATGATCTCGCTGCGGTCTGCGGCCATTTTTGGTGTTGCGCTGGTGCTTTTGTATGCGATCCCCAATGGGGGTTTGACCCGGTCTGGCCCGCAGGCACTGCTGCTATGGGGGGACGGAGTGACCATCGCAGGAGTGCTCCTGCTGCTTTGTGCCGGGGCGTTCTTCCTGGATCGGAAAGGCGTGTGGGATTTTGCGGCCTACTGGCTCTATCAGGCCCGTTATTTGCTGGCCGGAAAAAGGAGCAGCAAGGAACGCCTGACAAGCTATAAGGATTTCAAGAAGCTCCGCCAGCGGGGAACAAAGCCCCTGTGGCCCTGGATCTCTGTGGGCACTGTTTTCTTTGCCCTGGGGCTGATCCTTGCAATCGCCTACGTCGCTTGATTTAGCTAAGTTGTACAAAGAAATCAGTTTTATAATATATAAAATTGCCAAAGGCTGTATGCAGAACTTCCTGTATACAGCCTTGGTATTTGTGCACAATTGCCTCCTTCGCTACTTTATTCGATTTTGGAATAATAATGCACCATAAATCGGAATTGCGGCAACGTTGGATTGTGCTATAATGAAATTGCCTAAATTGAGCGGCGATTCCCAAAATGCTCTGGTCAAAATGACGACTGCCGGCAGCATGCACTGACCAGAATGCTTTGAGGATCATCATACCCCCAGCACAAAAAAGAAGGAGAGATAATTCTATGTCAAAAAAGTTGTTCAGTTTGCTTCTCACCGCCTGCATGCTGATTGGCCTATTGGCCGGATGCGGATCCAGCGACACCCCCAGCAAGACAACCGAAGCACCGATTGAGACAACAGTTCCCGAGGCCACCGAGGCTGAAGTGAATGAGCCCGCAGCGGATAAGAACCTGGTGTTCGTCATCAGCAGCGACAACGGCGACCTTTCCCCCTTTGGCGGAGACTCCGGCGGACGGCATCATACTTATAGGATGCTCTACGATTGCCTGTGCGCCAGCTATGGCCTGGGCAATACCGTAAAGGAGCTCCAGAGTCAGATCGCCAAGTCCTGGAATGTGGTGGACGGCACCACGGTAGATGTTGAGATCTATGACTATGTTAAGGACAGCAAGGGCAACCACATCACGGCAGAAGACGTGGTTTACAGCTATGAGCAGGCCATTGCCAGCGGCACCATGGAAAAGCTGAGCGGCTACCTGGACAAGGTCACCGCCACTGGCGACTACACGGTACGCATCACCCTGACCAGCGCCTCCAAGGGTGCAATGGAGTGGTCGCTGACTACCGTACCCATCATCAGCAAGGCATGGTTCTCCGCTGCTTCTGACGCGGACAAGACCTCCGATCCCGCCACCACTGGCGCCTATCTCCTCAAGGAGTTCAGCTCCGGCTCTCATACTACCCTGGAGCGCAACCCTGATTACTGGCAGACGGATGAATCCCTGCGCAGCTACTATGATTCCCAGTATTACAACACCATTACCATCAATGTTCTGAAAGAATCCAGCATGCGCGTGATCGCGCTGGAAAACGGCGAGACGGACGCCTGCCAGAATGTGCCTGCTGCGGAGATCAGCACCTTCCTCAATGACGACGGTACTGCGGTGGACGGCTGGAGCGTATATCCCGATGAGAACGGCCGTATGAACGTTCTGATGTTCAACAACGACAACAGCGTGTTTGCCGACAACAAGGAACTGCGTCAGGCGGTCCTGTATGCCATCGATTTCAACAGCGTCCGCCTGGGCTATGGCAATACCCCCACCAATGGCAAGCCCTGCCATGATTTTGCGCCCAACATCGCCAGCGATTACCTGGACGAGTGGGACCAGGAGGATTACTACGATTACAACCTGGACAAGGCCAAGGAACTGATGGCCCAGGCCGGTTACCCGGACGGCGGAATTACCGTTTCCCTGATGTATCAGAACAGCACCACCGCTACCGCAGGCTTGACCGTTCTGCAGAGCTATCTGGCGGAGGTCGGCATCACCGTAGAATTGAATCCTGTTGACCAAGCGCTGTTCAACAGCTACAAGTACGACGATACCAAATGGGATATGATCGTGGACTCCAAGGCGACCACCGATTTTGTCACAACGGTTTGGCAGAACGTTTTTGATACCAATTCCTTTGCCAATGGCTCCGCCTGCTTCACCCATGATGACCAGCTCCAGGCCCTGCTGGAGGCTGCTGCCGATGCGGAGAAGTCCACCGATGATGATTTGAGAGCATTCCACAATTATCTGCGTGACCAGGCCTATGCTGTTGGTATGTTCTGGAACTACTCCTACTACGTGGCTCGGGAAGGCCTGACCATGTGCCAGGACGGCTTTGGCAACGTAACGCCCAGCACCATTGTCCCTGCCGCTGATTTCGTTTCCGTCGGCAAGTAAACCCGAATCGTTCAACAAGAGCCGCGCCCATATGCCGCAGCAAAGGGCACGTGGGCGCGGCCAATTTATCAAGGAGAGAAAAATGGGGAGATATGTATTAAAGCGGATCCTTCTGATGATTCCGATCCTATTGGGTGTCGCGATCCTGATTTTTACCATGATGTATTTTTGCCCCGGCGACCCCTGCGAGATCATCTTGGGTGCCTCTGCGACGGAGGTGCAGGTGGAGGCCCTGCGGGAGCAGCTGGGCCTGAACGATCCCTACATCGTGAGATTGTTTAATTTCCTGAAGGAGATCCTTGTGAATCGGAGCTTTGGCAACTCCTATATCCAAGGCACCAGTGTTGCGGCGGAGCTGATGAAGCGATTCCCCAAAACCCTTACCCTTGCAGCCGGAAGCATTCTGCTTTCCACTCTGATCGGTATCCCTCTGGGTATCAGCGCGGCGATCCATGCTAATGGCCCCGGCGACCGCATCAGCATGTTTATTTCCATGATCGGCGTATCCATGCCCAACTTCTGGCTGGCACTGATGCTGGTGCTGCTTTTTGCGCTGAAGCTCCACTGGCTTCCCTCCAGCGGAGATAAGGGCTGGCGGTACTATATCCTGCCCATCGCGGCCAACGCGCTTGGCGGCATCGCGGGCATTGCCCGTCTGACCCGCTCCAGTATGCTGGAGGTCATCCGGGCGGACTACGTGACTACCGCCAGAGCAAAAGGTGTGGCGGAGCGGAACGTGATTTGGCACCATGCCCTTCCCAACGCCCTGATCCCAATCATCACCATCTGCGGCGGACGCTTCGGCGGCCAGTTGGGCGGTACTGTGGTGATCGAGACGGTGTTCGGCATCGCCGGTATCGGCAGCTATATGATCGATGGGATCAACAACCGTGACTATACCGCAGTACAAGGCAGTGTCCTGTATATTGCGTTTACCTTCAGCGTTGTTATGCTGCTGGTGGATCTGATCTACGCTTATGTAGATCCTCGCATCAAGGCGCAGTACGAAGGCCAGAGCAAAAAACGCTCGAAAAAGGAGGGAAAGGCAAATGGCTAAGTCCAAGAAAGAAAAAGCAACCAGGAAACCAGCTCGTCCCGGCTCGGCGAAATATGTCTGGCAGAAGATCTGCCAGAACCCGCTAGCCCTGGCAGGCGTCATTACCATCTGCGCGATGGTGGTGCTCTCGATCCTTTCCCCATATATTGTCCCCTATGACTATGCGAAAACCGATATGTCCAGCGCATATATGACGCCCAACGCCCAGCACTGGTTCGGCTGTGATGAGCTGGGCCGGGATATTTTGGCCCGAGTGCTCTACGGTGCGCGCTATACCCTAAGCGTCGGCATTCTTTCCGTCCTGATTTCTGCCACCATCGGCGTGGCAATGGGCGCAATCGCCGGTTACTTTGGCGGCGTGGCCGATCAGGTGGTCATGCGGCTCCTGGATGTGATGGCGGCCTTCCCCCAGCTGCTGCTGGCGATTGCCATATCTGCCGTGTTGGGCACAGGTTTTGACAAATGCATTTATGCCTTGGGCATTTCAGGCATCCCTCATTTTGCCCGCATGATGCGCGCAAACATCCTGACGATCCGCAACCAGGAATTCGTAGAGGCGGCGACCTCCATTACCTGCAGCAAGCCTCGGATCATCATTCGCCATGTGATCCCCAATGCCATTGCGCCGCTGATCGTTGAGATCTCCATGTCCATTGCGGCGGCTGGCCTGTCCGCCTCCTCGCTGAGCTTCATCGGCCTGGGAGTTCGTCCCCCTACGCCGGAGTGGGGCGCAATGCTGGCCTCCGCCAGAAATTACATCCGGCTCTATCCCCATATGATCATGTTCCCCGGCCTGTTTATCATGCTGAGCGTTCTGAGCTTCAACCTGATTGGTGACGCGATCCGGGACGCATTGGATCCCAAGCTGAAGGATTGAGAAAGGAAGCAAGCGATATGGATTTTAAAGAACTGAACAAAGATGCGTTTTTGTCCGTTCGTGATCTGGTGGTGGAGTATCAGTCGGAGGGAGAGACGGTCCATGCCGTAAATGGTGTCTCCTTCGATCTGGAGCGCGGGAAGACCATTGGCCTGGTGGGCGAGACGGGGGCAGGCAAGACCTCCATTGCCAAAGCACTGCTTCGGATATTGCCGGATCACTCCACGAAGCGGCAGGATGGCGCTGTGTGGCTGGACGGGAAAGAGATCATGTCTCTTTCTGAAAAAGAGATGCAGGACCTGCGGGGGCATGTGATCTCCATGATCTTCCAGGACCCCATGACGGCATTGAACCCGGTGAAGACGGTGTCAGATCAGATCGCCGAAGTGGTACAGCTCCACAGCAATGCCGGAAAGGCGAAAGCAATGGAGCGTGCAAAGGAAATGCTGGGGATGGTTGGCATCTCCGTGGACCGGGCAGGGGAGTATCCACACCAATTTTCCGGCGGAATGAAGCAGCGGGTGGTCATTGCCATGGCTTTGGCCTGCAATCCAGCACTGCTGATCGCTGACGAGCCTACCACCGCTCTGGATGTGACCATTCAGGCACAGGTGCTGGACATGATAAAGAATCTGCGGGAGGAATTTAATACCTCTATGATCATGATCACCCACGACCTTGGTGTCGTTGCGGAGACCTGCGATGCTGTGGCTGTGACCTATGCCGGAAAGATCATTGAGTATGGAACGCTGGCGGATGTTTTTGATCATCCCTCCCATCCGTACACGGTGGGCCTGTTCCACGCACTCCCGGATATGAACAAGGGCTCCAACCGTCTGGCCCCTATTGATGGACTGCCCCCCGATCCTACCAATCTGCCTGCTGGCTGCGCTTTTTCGCCCCGCTGTCCCTATGCCTGCGACGCATGCCGCCAGCACCAGATCCCTGCGTATAACATCACGCGGACCCACTATTGCCGCTGCATCCGCTGCAAGCCTATGGAGGAAACGCTATGACACCACTGCTTCAAGTGAATCATCTGAAAAAATATTTCCCCACCAATAAGGGCATCGTCCATGCGGTAGATGATGTGTCCTTCTCTTTGAACGCAGGCAAAACCATGGGCGTGGTGGGTGAGTCCGGCTGCGGCAAATCCACCCTGGGCCGCACCATTATTCATCTGCAAAGCAGCACTGACGGCCAGATCCTGTTCGAGGGCAAGGATGTGACCCATGTAAAGGACAAGGAGCTGAACCGCCTGAGAATGCAGATGCAGATCGTCTTCCAGGATCCCTATTCCTCGCTCAACCCCAGACTGTCGGTCCACGATACCATTATTGAGCCGCTGAGGCTTTCCAAGCGCTTCAAGGGCGCGGAACTGGAACAGGAGGCCCGCCGCCTGATGGACCTGGTAGGCATTGAGTCCCGCCTATATAACGCCTATCCCCACGAAATGGATGGCGGGCGGCGTCAGCGGGTGGGGATTGCCCGCGCGCTGGCCTTGCAGCCAAAGTTCATCGTTTGTGACGAGCCGGTTTCCGCACTGGATGTATCCATTCAGGCGCAGGTGCTGAATCTATTGATGGACTTGCAGGATGAGTTGGGATTGACCTATATGTTCGTCACACATGACCTGTCTGTGGTGCGGCATATCTCTCATCAAATCTGCGTTATGTATCTGGGACAGCTGGTGGAGACCTGTGATACGCAGGAGCTGTTTGAAAAGCCCCTTCATCCCTATTCCAAGGCGCTGCTCTCTGCGATCCCTTCTGTGGATATTCATAATCCTCCCAAGCGCATTTTGATCAAGGGTGAATTGGTTTCTCCCATCGATCCCAAGCCCGGCTGCCGTTTTGCGGCCCGGTGCCCTCATGCCTGTGAGGCCTGCCATCAGCCGCAAACGCTTCAGGAGATCCAGCCCGGGCATTTTGTCTCCTGCTGCCGTGTAAAGGAAATCAACGAACTGTAAGGGGGAAAGGCATGGAAGGAAGAATGTGGCCCATTCAGGGCTTAAGCAAAGCCAAGAGGCTGAAATGGGGCGCGCCCCAGAATCATGTCAGCTGGGCCTTTATGAAGCAGCTGCGGGAGCGGGATCGATATGTGCGGGTCTATGATGTCTGCCCCTATATTGAGGTCTATCCGTTCCGGGAGAATGTTTACGGCCTTTTCAATCAGAACTGCGATGGGGCAGGGGACGTGTGGATGTATGTGGTCATTGGTCCAGAAAAGGCCATGGTGATCGATACCGGCTTTGGGATCGGTAACGTGAAGGGGCTGGTGGATGAGTTGACCGGCGGGATGCCCCTTGTGGTTGTCAATACCCACTCCGGGCCGGATCACTGCATGGGCAATGTCCGCTTTGAACGGGTCTACTGTCACAAATACTGTGTACCCAATATCACAAGAAAATGCGCCCCAGGCGCGTGGGACTACCTGTTTGACCAGGACGGAAATAACATCTGGCTTCAATTTGACAAGCAGGATGTCCCCCAATATCGGGACTATGAGTTGATCCCGGTAGAGAATCATCACATGTTCAACCTGGGTGGCGACCATAATGTGGAACTGGTCTGGCAGCCCGGCCATGATTCCGGCCACGCTATGTTCCTGGACCACAAGACCCGGATACTGTTCGCCGGAGATGATGTTTGCAGCGATGTGATCGCCTGCGGCAGCGGCGGACGGGAAGGGGATCCCTATCGCAAGTACTGCACCATTGAGGCCTATCGGAACGAGCTGGAGAAGCTGTGCCGACGTTTGGATGAATTTGATTACATTTTTCCGGGCCATTTTATCGTGAATCTGGAAAACAGTCTGCTGCTGGACATCCTGGAGGCACTTGACGCCATTGTGGAAGATCCGCAGTGCTTTGATTTCACGCAGATGTCGCCCAGTCCCACCGGTGGCCCGGCCCGGCAGTCCTGGCATAAGTTTGTCAAAGGCTTCGGCACCATCAGCTATGACCCAGGGAAGGGCGTCTACATCCCGGAGGGGCCTGCCCATGGTTGAGCTGAACAATCAATATCTCCGTGTTTTGATTTCGGAGACCGGCGGCAAAATGCAGTCCATTTATGGCAAGAAAACCGATACAGAGTATCTCTGGCAGGGGGACCCGGCTTATTGGAAAGGAACCGCGCCCAATCTGTTCCCCTTTATCGGGCGGTTGTTTGGTAAGCGATATCTGCTGAACGGTAAGAGCTATGATATGAAGATCCATGGCTTTTTATCCAGCCAGCCGATGAAGGTCCTTGCGCAGGAGCCGGACAGTGTCGTCCTGGTGGCGGAGGATACAGAGCAGACGATGGCAGTCTACCCTTATCGATTCCGGCTGCAGCTGTCATATCGGCTGGTGGAAAAAACGCTGCACATCGCTTTTTCAATTCAGAATGGCTCGAAGTGTACGCTGCATTTTGGCATTGGCGGCCATCCTGGCTTCCGGGTCCCCATGGAGGATGGACTGAATTTCTCGGATTACAGTCTGTCCTTTGATACGGCCTGCGAGCCGAAGCTGATCGAATTCAGCAAAGATGTGCTTTGTACCGGTGTCCGCACACCCTATCCGCTTCAGCAGGGACGTATGCTTCCGCTAAAGCATGATCTTTTTGACCAAGATGCCATTGTCCTGGCGGATGCCCCACGAAAGGTGACGCTTTCCAGCACAAAGGGGAGCCGCGGTGTCTGCGTATCCTATCCGCAGATGCCCTACATTGGATTCTGGCATACACCCAATACCGATGCGCCCTTCCTGTGCATTGAGCCGTGGAGCATGCTCCCGGGGCGGGAGGGCGTGACAGAGGAGCTTTCCAGCATGGCGGACGTCTGCTCCGTTGACCCCGGCGGGCAGGCGGAAAACAACTGGAGCATCTGCGTTTTTTAACGCGTATGCTCCACACAGAAAGGAAGGCGATCCTCTATGGGTGAAACTCCTGCGAAGGCAGGAAATGTTGGAATTAACTTAACAGAGGGAAGTATTTTTAAACTTTTGCTTCGGTTCGCGATCCCACTGCTGCTGGCTAACTTTGTCCAACAGCTTTATAATACGGTGGATATGATCGTCATCGGGCAGTACGTAGGCAATGTGGGAACTGTAGGGGTATCCACCGGCGGCGATATCGCCACCATGCTGACCTTTGTCGGCACCAGCCTGGGAACAGCCGGACAGATCTACATTGCGCAGCTCTCCGGCGCCAGGGAGCGCCAGGCAATCAAGGAAACGATCGGCACGCTGATCTCATTTTCGGTCCTCCTGTCCATCCTGTTTGCGGCTGCCTGCATTGTGTTCTGCGATCCGTTTCTGGACTGGCTCAATTGCCCGCCGGAGGCTCTGGGGCAGGCACGGGATTATATGGTGATCGTGAGCTTGGGGCTTCCGTTTGTGTTTGGCTATAATGCCATCTGCGGCGCCCTGCGAGGCATGGGAGAATCGAAGCGCCCGCTGCTGTTTGTCAGCGTGGCGGCGGTCGCAAACCTGCTGCTGGATCTGCTGCTGGTGGCAGTGATCCCTATGGAAGCGGCGGGCACTGCCATTGCGACGGTGGCCGGACAGTTCGCTTCGTTCCTTGCCTCGGCAATTTTCTTGCAGCGGCATGGGCACAAGTTCGACTTTGAATTTAAGCCCCGCAATTTCTCTATTTGCCGCAGCCACCTGAGCGTCCTCCTGGAGTTGGGGATCCCACTGACGCTGCAGTCCGCATGTATCCATTTCTCCCAGCTGATCTGCTCGGCGCAGGTCAACAGCTTTGGCTTACTGGCCTCCACGACCAACAGCATCGGCAACAAGGTCAATAAGATGGTCAATATCTTCACCAGCAGCATCAATGGCGGCACCAGTGCGATGGTGGGGCAGAACCTGGGAGCCAGAAAATATGACCGAGTCAGAAAAACCATCTATACAGCGCTGGGGATGTGTGCCATTTTCAGCGCGGGAGCTTGTGTGATCGCACTGTTTTTCCCAAAGACGGCTTTCAGCCTTTTTACTCAGGATCAGGCCGTTATGGAGGGCGGTGTCGTTTTCATGCGTGTTTCGGTCATCACATTTGTGCTTTCCGCTGTTCAGGGGCCATATATGGCTTCCGTTACGGGAAGCGGACACGCCAAGCTGAATTTTCTGGCCGGAATGCTGGATGGTGTCATTCTGCGCCTGGGCATCAGCTTTTCTTTTGCTTATTGGCTGGAGATGGGCGTGGTCGGATTCTACTATGGCAATGCCCTGGCTCGGCTGGGGCCGGTGGTGATCGGTATTGTTTACTTTTACAGCGGGAAATGGAAAACCCGCAAGCTTTTGCTGAAGGAAAAATGAAAGGAGTTACTTATGCTACGTGAAATGACAGAGATCCAGGGCCTGTCCAAGGCCAAACGGCTTTCCTGGTTCGGCTCTCAGAACCTGGTGAGCTATACCTATATGAAGCGTCTGCGGGAGCATGACGATACCCGCAGGGTGTATGACTGTGACCCATATGTGGAGGTTTACCAATTCCGTGACAATTTGTATGGCCTGTTTGTGCCAAACTGTGATGGCGCGGGAGACGTATGGCAGTGGCTGACCATCGGCCCGGAGAAATGCCTGCTGGTAGATACCGGCTTTGGCCTGGGCGACACCAAAGCATTGGTGGAGACCCTGGCACCGGGCAAGGAGATCATTGTTGTCAACACCCATGATCACTATGACCACGCTTTCGGCAACTGCCGGTTTGACCGGGTATACTGCCATGAGGCACTGGTTCCCTTGGTCAAAGAACAGAATCCTCATATGTGGGATTATTTGTGGGACAAGGAAACGCTCCAAAACAAATGGCTGGAATTTGATAAGGCCGATTTACCCACCTTCCGCCCCTATGAGCTGATCGGTGTACCCGACGGCTATACCTGGGACCTGGGCGGCGGCTACGAGATCGAACTGATCAATTCCAATGGTCACGGCGGCGCAGGCGCTGCCATGTATCTGGATAAGCACAACAGGATCCTGTTCCCCGGCGATAATATCTGCGCTGATATTTCCGGCTGCGGCAATGTCAGCTATCCGCTGGAGGAATGCTCCCTGTACAAGTATCGGGAGTGCGTCCGCAAGCTGGTGGATCGGTTGGACGAGATTGACTGGGTATTCCCCATGCACTTCATGTGTGACCTGGAGAATCGAATCCTGCCGGATGTGCTGGAAGCGCTGGATACGGTCCTTGCGGATCCTGAGCACAACTATGACTACATCATCGAGCAGCGCCACTCCACCAACGGCCCCGTGCGCGTCCGCTACTGCAAATATATCAAGGGCTTTTCCATTCTGTGTTATTCGATCGAGGAACATGCCTCCGAACCGATCCCCGCAGCCATTGCGGCATTGACAAAATAACAGCTACGACCAAGGCACCCGGTTCACAGGATCCGGGTGCTTTCGCTGTAAAAAATGTCTTTTGTAGAATTGAACAGGGGAACTGTACAGAGGTGAGCGCATTGCAGGCACAGGTCAGAATGCACACATATTGGATTTGAATTTGTGCATATTGCTTGAAATACCATATTAGAATTTCAACCATTCGTGCAATTAGACCTAAAAATAGCCAAAATACGAAAAAAAGTTTCATTAAAGGTAAGGACTGTTGACATATTCGTTTCGCAGTGCTAAACTGAACTCACCCAAGGCGGAACACCCGCCGGAAAAACAAAATAGGAGGCTATTATGAAAAAGATTGCTGTATTGCTGCTGGTAGCTCTGATGATGTTCTCTGTCTGCGCAGTTCCCGCTGCTGCTGAGAAGGACACCGCTATCCTGGCTACCTCCGAGGAGCCCTATCGCTTCTTTGCCCAGTCCAAGCAGAGCTGCTCCGGCGCGGACAACCTGGTCCTGTCCAACGTCTATGACTGCCTGCTGCGTCTGGAAGCCGACGGCTCCCTGACCCCCGCTCTGGCAGAGAGCTACGAAGTCTCTGACGACGGCCTGGAGTACACCTTCCACCTGCGCAAGGGCGTCAAGTTCCACAACGGTGCTGAGATGACCGCTGAGGACGTGAAGTTCACCTTTGACTATGGCTTCGAAGGCCCCATCGGCACTGCTCTGTTCGTCAACTTCAAGGAGTGCGAGATCATTGACGACTACACCGTCAAGGTCACCCTGACCACCCCCTATGCCGCGTTCCCCTACGGTGTTGCTTCCCGCCTGGGCGGCATTGCCTGCAAGTCCTATTTTGACGAAGTCGGCGACGACTACTATCTGAAGAACCCCATCGGCACCGGCCCGTACAAGTTTGTTGAGTGGGTCAGCGGCGACCACACCACCCTGATTGCCAACGAAGACTACTGGGGCGGCAAGCCTGCCATCCAGAACATCATCATCCAGATCGTTGCCGATACCAACACCCAGATCCTGGGCCTGCAGAACGGCGACTACGATGTGGTCCGCAACCCCTCCATCGATGTCTGCACCCGTCTGGAAGGCAATGACGATGTGGCTTGGAACAGCACCCTGTCCACCGGCCGTATCACCCTGTACCTGAACGACTGGACCGGCGCCTGCAAGGATGTCAACTTCCGTAAGGCTGTTCAGGCTGGCATCGACAAGCAGATGATCAACGACGGCGTTTATGCTGGCCGCAGTGAGATTCTGAATGTTGACATGTGCTCCAACTACCTGAGCTTCGTTACCGAGGCCGACGGTGTTGAGATTGTTCCCTATGACGTGGAAGCTGCTCAGGGATACCTGGCGCAGTCCAACTACAATGGCGAAGAGTTTGCCATCTCCGTTCCCAGCGGCAGCGCCCTGGAGAACGTTGCGAAGATCATCCAGGCCCAGCTGATGGAAGTTGGCATCAACTGCACCATCAAGGCCACCGATTACCCCACCTACTCCGGCGAGTGGAAGAACCGCACCTACGAAGCCTATGTGCTGAATAACCTGTGCTCCCTGGTGGATGCCGACGGCGTGTACACCGGCCACCGTCTGGACAGAGAGCCTTGGGAAGACCGCGTGTTCCAGCGTGACGGCGAGATCTCCGAGATCCTGCTGGAGGCCCGTGCCGCTCAGGGTGAGGACCGCAAGGCTCTGTACGTAGAGGCCTGCAACATCGTGACCGAAGAAGCCTACGATGTTCCTCTGGTGAACGACCTGTCCACCATCGCGTTCCGTTCCAACATGGACGGCGTGCAGGCACATTGCCTGGGCAACATGTACTTCGGCGACTGGAGCTTCAAATAATCCCATCCCCCTGTTTTTAAGAAAGACTGAGTGAGTGACGAAGGGAAGCGGAACGGTTTATGCCGCGCCGCTTCTCTTCTTTCACAAATAGGCCCCGCATCTTCTCAAGGAGGAAAAAAGATGACCTGGTTGAAATACGCCGGGAAGCGGCTTCTGATGCTGATCCCGGTCATTATTTGCGTCACATTTATATTGTATCTGATTCTGTCCGCCGCCCCCGGCGACCTGGCAAGCTCCCTTCTGGGTGACGATGCAACGGCGGAGCAGATCGCGGCGAAGAAAGCGGAGATGGGTTTGGACAAGCCGCTGCTGGTTCGCTACATCAATTACATGGGCGGTGTGCTGAAGCTGGACTTTGGCACGTCCTGGAAAAATGGCGAAGCGGTTCTGGAATGCTTTGCCCGCCGTCTGCCCAATACGCTGCTGCTGTCCACCCTCGCTATGCTTTTTGCCGTGGGCGTCGGTGCGCCCCTGGGTATCGGCTCTGCCATCAAGCAGTATAGCCTGCTGGATTACGGCAGCTCCTTTGTTGCCATGCTGCTGTTCTCTCTACCAGCCTTCTGGCTGGGCACTATGTGTCAGGTCCTGTTCTGCCTGACGCTGCACTGGCTGCCCACTTCCGGCTTTACGTCCGCCAAATCCCTGATCCTGCCTACGCTGATCCTGGGCGCCAATACCATGGCTACCATGATCCGCATGAGCAGAACCAGCATGCTGGACGTGATCCGGCAGGACTACATCCGCACCGCCAAGGCAAAGGGCGCCCCCAACCGGGTGGTCATTCGCCATCATGCGCTGCGCAACGGCCTGATCCCCGTGGTGACCCAGATCGGTGTCAGCTTCGCCGGTACCATCGGCGGCGCGGTGGTCACAGAAAATATTTTCACAATTCCCGGCGTTGGCACCATGCTGCTGAACGCTGTGAAATCCCGGGATGTTCCCGTGGTGCTGGGTACGATCATTTTCGTTACGGTGATCGTTGGCGTGATCAATCTGCTGGTTGACCTGCTGTGTGCGGTGATCGACCCCAGAATTGACCTGGCATCCTGATGGAGGGCAAGAGATATGTTGAAACGTCGCAAAAAATCCCTTTCTGAATACAGCACCGGCGAACTTGTGATGTTCCGCTTCCGCAAGAACAAGCTGGCAATGTTCGGTGTGTTCCTGCTGGTGCTGGTGTTCCTGGCCGTGCTGGCCGCGCCAGTCCTGAGCAGCTACCAGAACGTTACGAAAATGCACATTTCTGACCGCTTCACCAGCCCCAATGCGCTGTACATCTTCGGTACGGATGAATTTGGCCGCGACCTGTTTGCCCGGGTCCTGTACGGCGGCAGAATCTCTCTGCTGTGCTCCTTCGCCATCATCGGCATCGCCTTCGTGATCGGCGCGCTGATTGGCGGCATCTCCGGCTTCTTTGGCGGCAAGGTGGACACCATTCTCATGCGCTTTGTGGATATGCTGATGGCGGTTCCCTCGTCCCTGCTGGCCATGGCCATCATTACCGCGCTGGGCAACGGCGTGTGGAAGCTGGTTGTGGCGCTGGCCATTTCCCAGGTGGCGCGGTTTGCCAGAATCGTCCGTTCCTCGGTGCTGACACTGCGGAACGTGGAATTCATTGAGGCGGCCAAGTGCTATGGATGCAGCTCCCTGCGGATCATCCTGAAGCACATTCTGCCCAACGGCATCGGCCCGATCATCGTTTCGGCAACGCTGTGCCTGGGCCAGACGATCCTGAGTATTTCCTCCATGGGCTACTTGGGCCTGGGCGTTGCTTCTCCCACTCCGGAATGGGGCACCATCATTTCCGAGAACAAGATCAATATTCAGGCATACCCCTATCTGGGCCTGATTCCCGGCATCTGCATCTGCCTGACCGTTATGGCCGTGAACTTCATCGGCGACGGCCTGCGTGATGCCTTTGACCCCAGAACCAAGAAATAAGGAGGACGTACAGATGGAAAAGAATCAAAAAAATCTGCTGGAAATTTCCGATCTGACCGTCCGGTATAATACCGACGACGCCGTTGTTCATGCGGTAAATGACTTTAACCTCAATCTGGTCCGGGGCGAGGCCCGGGGCCTGGTGGGTGAGACCGGCGCAGGAAAGACCACCCTGGCACTGTCCATTCTGCGGCTGCTGCCGGAGCGGGTGGGTGAGATCAAGAGCGGCTCCATCGTCTATGACGGACAGGAACTTCTGAAGCTGCCCGAGGCGGAAATGCTTCCCCTGCGGGGCAAGCGGATCTCCATGATCTTCCAGGATCCCATGACCAGCCTGAACCCCACGCAGACCGTTGGCAATCAGATCCTGGAGGTGCTGAATCTGCATTTCCCGGAAATGAGCCGGACCGAAAAGGTCAAGCGCGTGGATGAGATGATGACTCTGGTGGGCATTCCGCCCGAGCGGAAGAACAGCTATCCCCACGAGTTCTCCGGCGGCATGAAGCAGAGAATCGTGATCGCAATGGCACTGGTGGCCGAGCCGGAGCTGCTGCTGGCAGATGAGCCGACTACCGCGCTGGATGTGACCATCCAGGCGCAGATTTTGGAACTGATGCAGCAGCTGCGGGAAAAGTTTAATACCTCCGTGATGCTCATTACCCATGATCTTGGTGTTGTGGCACAGTTCTGTGACTCGGTTTCCGTGGTGTATGCGGGCCGTGTGGTGGAATTCGGCCCGGTGGAAACAGTGTTCCAGCGTAAGGAGAATCATCCTTATACAGCGGGCCTGTTTAACTGCATCCCTAACCTGGAGGATGACCAGCCCCGGCTGCATCCCATTGCCGGACATATGGCGGACCCCAGAAAGGAATACAAGGGCTGCTGCTTTGCGGACAGATGCGAATACGCAACGGACATCTGCCGGACGGAAGCGCCTGCCATGCACGTCTGTGGCGACCATGGGATCATGTGCCACCGCTATGGGAACAAGGAGGAATTCTGATATGGCAACGCCGCTGGTTGAAACAAGAAACCTGAAAAAGTATTTTAAAACCGGGTCAGGTATCCTCCATGCCGTGGAGGATGTGAACCTGAAGATCATGCCCGGCAAGACCCTGGGCGTGGTGGGTGAGAGCGGCTGCGGCAAGTCCACCCTGGGCAGAACCATTCTTCGCCTCCAGCCCGCCACCGCCGGTGAGGTGCTGTACAACGGAGAGAATATTCTGAAGTACAAGGGCAGGGATATGCAGAAGATCCATCTGAATATGCAGATGGTGTTCCAGGATCCATACAGCTCCCTGGATCCTCGGATGTCCGTGCACAATCTGATCGCCGAGCCGGTGCAGGTCTGCGGCCTGCTGAAGAGCAAGACGGAGATCAACGACCATGTTCATAAGATCATGGACATGTGCGGCCTGCCTGCGGATCAGGCGAACCTGTACCCCCATGAGCTGGACGGCGGTCTGCGGCAGCGGGTGGGTCTGGCCCGGGCCATGGCGGTGAGCCCCAAGTTCATTGTCTGTGACGAGCCGGTTTCCGCACTGGATGTTTCCATTCAGGCGCAGATTCTGAACCTTTTGATGGACCTGCAGGAGCAGCGCGGGCTGTCCTATATGTTCATCACCCATGACCTGTGCGTGGTGAAGCACATCAGCGACGAGATCATGGTCATGTACATGGGCCAGGTGGTGGAGCATGCCAAAACCGCCGAGCTGTTTGCAAATCCTGTGCACCCCTATACCAAGGCGCTGCTGCATGCGGTTCCTACCATTGATCTGTCCCGCCGGAACCGGGAGCGCCAGGTGCTGCGCGGCGAAGTCTCCAGTCCCATCAATCCCGCACCGGGCTGCCGTTTTGCACCCCGCTGCCCCTATGCAACGGAAAAGTGCCGGGAGAATATCTGCCTGAAGGAAGTCAGCCCGGAACACTTTGTCGCCTGTTCACTCTGCGAGTGACCACAGGGAAGTACGGCTTGACAAAAAGCAACCTTATTCAATCGAATTGGCGTCAATCGCGTTTTCCCTTTTGCGGATGTCCGAACGAGGAGGAACAGTATGGATCTCAATTTAATTAAAACAGAACAGCGAAACAGCAAAACCACCCATATCGATACCATGAGCACGCTGGATATGGTGAGGCTGATCAATGAAGAGGATCAGAGGGTTGCCCTTGCCGTGGGCGAGGAAGCCGAGCACATCGCGGCGGCAGTGGATATCATTGCTGCACAGCTGAGGCAGGGGGGCAGGCTGGTTTATATCGGCTGCGGTACCTCCGGGCGGCTGGGCGTCCTGGACGCCGTGGAGTGCCCGCCCACCTATTCCACCGATCCTGACGAGGTGATCGGGCTGATCGCCGGCGGCAACGATGCGATCTTCCGGGCAAAGGAAGGCGCGGAGGACGACGCCGGGCAGGGTGAGGCAGACCTGAAGAAGATCAATTTCAGCAGCCGTGACGTGCTGGTCGGAATTGCCGCCTCCGGCAGAACGCCCTATGTGCTGGGAGCCATGGAATATGCCCGCAAGCAGGGGGCGCATGTCATCGGCATTTCCTGCAGCTCCGGCTCCCCCGTGGAGCAGGCGGCGGAAATTGCCATTACCCCCATCCCCGGGCCGGAGGTCGTCACCGGCTCTACTCGCATGAAGAGCGGCACCGCTCAAAAAATGGTGCTGAATATGCTCTCCACCGGCGCAATGATCAAGCTGGGCAAGGTATACGGCAACCTGATGGTGGACGTAAAGCCCTCCAACGAGAAGCTGGTGGAGCGCTGCAAGCGGATCGTCTGCCAGGCTACCGGCGCGAACTATGAGACGGCTACCAGAGCTCTGGAGGAATGCGGTTTCCGGGCAAAGGTCGCCATTGTAATGCTGAGGACCGGCAGCGACGCCAGGAAGGCAGAGCAGCTCCTGGCGCAGCACGAGGACCGGGTGGCATCCGCCATAGGGGAGGACTGATCAATGGCACATCTGCGCTGTGATTTTCGCTCAGAGACAATGGACATGAACACCTCCATGACGGTGATACTGCCGGAGGGGGTAAAGCAGTCGGAGGTGCCGGTGGTGTACCTGCTGCATGGGCTGGCGGATAACTGCACCGGCTGGTCCCGGTACACCAGTGTGGAGCGGTATGCCCGGGAAAAGGGCGTCGCGCTGGTGATCCCGGAGGTTCAGAGAAGCTTCTATGCGGATATGGATCAGGGGATTTCCTATTTTACGTTTATACACGATGAGCTGCCGGAAATTTGTCGGAATTTCTTCGGTTTTTCGCCGGCGCGGGAGAAAAACTATATCATGGGCCTTTCCATGGGCGGTTATGGTTCGCTGAAATGTGTGCTTCAAACGCCGGAACGCTATGCCGGCGCGGCTGCGTTTTCAGCAGTTGCTGACATTGCTCAGTACGCAGGCAGTAAAAGCGGAGGCGAGAAGCGGCAGCTTCAGGCAATTTTTGGGGAGACGCTGAGTATCCCTGCGGAAAGCGACCTGTTCGCACTGGCGCGGAAATCAGATGCTGGGGCACTTCCCAAACTCTACATTGCCTGCGGCGAGCAGGACGCTCTGTATGCGTCCAATGTCCGCCTGACGGAAGAGCTGATGGGTTTGGGCGCTGATGTCCAGTTTGAGCACTGGGAGGGAATCCACAACTGGGTGTTTTGGGATGCGGCGGTATGCAAAGCCATGACCTATCTGCTGGGTGAGTGAACAAGGGAGGAACAGAATGAAGTTTATTGCCGGAATCGACGGCGGCGGAACAAAGACCAAGGTCGTTGCGGCGTCGCCGGAGGGGGAGGCCCTGCTGAGCCAGGTGTTTGGCCCCTTTAATCTCAACAGCATCGGCGCGGAGCGTTTCGCGGCGCTGCTGGATGAGATCTGTACCTGGCTGAACCAGCAGGGCCAGTGCCTGGCGCTGTGCATCGGCTCCGCCGGGATCAGCAACCAGGAGATGACTCGCCTGGTTGCCGAGGGAATGCAGCGGGGCGGCATTAAAAACTGGAAGCTGGTGGGCGACCAGGTGATTGCACTGAATGGCGCGTTGGAGGGGCGACCGGGCATTGCGCTGATCGCCGGTACCGGGTCCATCTGCTTTGGTAAAAATACTGCCGGGCAGTTTGCCCGCTCCGGCGGCTGGGGCCACCTGATCGGAGACGAGGGCAGCGGCTACGCCCTGGGTCGGGATGCCCTGACGGCAGTGGCCCGCGCCTGGGACGGCTGGGGAGAGAGGACGCTCCTCTCTGAGCTGCTGGCCTCGGAGCTGGGATTGGACGATCAGAAAAAAATTATTTCCTACACCTACGGCGGAGACAAGAGCAGAATTGCTGCCCTTTCCCGCCTGGTAGAGCAGGCAGCCGCGCGGGATGACCATGTGGCCCTGGGTATTATCTGTGCCAATGCGGTGCTGATGACCAGACTTGTAGGCACTGTGGCGAAGCAGCTGGAGCTGGAAGCGCCGGAGGTTGCCATGCTGGGCGGCCTGCTGGAGAACGAGACAATGCTGCGCGCCCAGTTCCAGGCGGAGATGGCGAGGCAATACCCGCAAATGGCTTGTGTGCTGCCTCACCGGGACGCTGCTGCCGGAGCGGTCATGCTTGCCCAAGAGATGCTGTGAGGTGAAAGTATGCATCCAATTGTTTCATGTATGGAAAAACCCAGCCGTTTGGTGGTGGGCCTGATGTCCGGCACCTCCGCCGACGGCGTGGATGCGGCGCTGTGCCACATCACCGGGCACGGTGTTCAGTCTGAAATTCAGCAGCTGAGCTTTGTGTTCCAGCCCTTTGCCCCGGAGGTACGTCAGGAAATCCTTCGGCTTGCCAGCGGAAAAAGCGCCTGTGCTGCCGATTTTTGCAGGATCAATTTCCTGCTGGGGGAGCTGTATGTTCAGGCGGTGGAGGCGCTGTGCGCGCAAGCCGGCATCCGCGGTGACGAGATCGACCTGATCGGAAGTCACGGTCAGACCTTCTGGCACATTCCCCAGAAGGAGGATTACCTGGGCCATAGCTTCCGCAGCACATTCCAGCTGGGCGAATGCTCTGTGCTGGCGCAGCATTTTGGCTGCCCGGTGGTGGGCGACTTCCGTGTCCGGGATGTGGCAGCGGATGGGCTGGGAGCACCTCTGGTGCCGTACAGCGAATTCCTGATCTACCGCAGCAAGACCGAGTGTGTCGCACTGCAAAACATCGGCGGTATCGGCAACATCACTTGCCTGCTGCCGGACTGCAAGCTGGAGGATGTGTTTGCCTTTGATACCGGCCCGGGCAATATGGTGATGGACGCCGTGCTGTCTGAGCTGACCGGCGGAAAGCAGACCTATGATGCAGGCGGTGAGTTTGCAGCTGCCGGAACCGTCCATCAAGGGCTGCTGAATTGGCTGATGGAGGATCCGTATCTTGTCTGCAAGCCGCCCAAAACCACCGGCCGGGAGTATTACGGGCCTGCTTACGTGGCGAAGATCATGGACTTTGCCCACGAAAACCGCATTTCTGATGCCGACCTGATGGCAACGGTGACGGCTTTCACTGCCGAGACCATCCGTTACAGCGTCGAGCATTATTTCCCGGTGAAGCCGGACCGGCTCATCATTGGCGGCGGCGGGAGCATGAACCGAACGCTGGTACAGGATATCGCAAAGGCTCTTCCGGGCTGCAAGGTGATGACAAATGAAGAACTGGGCTACGACAGCAACGCCAAAGAGGCAGTAGCCTTTGCGGTGATGGCAAACGAAGCCATCTTTGCCGGATGCAACAATGTGCCCTCGGTCACAGGCGCCCAAAACCCGGTGGTCATGGGCAAGATCAGCCTGTAAGGCGCATATTGGAGTAGAATGAAAAACAGAACTGAAATTGAAAATCGGAAAGGGCCGGATTTTCGGATTTTTGGTCAAATATTTGACCCGGTCATTCCGGGGATTGTCACCGCGGGGATATGCTCCGGCTTTGCCGCTCTGATTGCCCAGTTTGTTCCAAATTATACGGACCGGCCAGTGATAGCGGTACTGTATTGCCTGCTGAGCCTGGTCAGCATGTCCTTTATGAGCTTTATGTCCGCCTGGGTTGGCTATTCTGCCTGCAAGCAGTTTGGAGGTACAGCCATTCTGGGCGGTATGCTGGGCATGATCACCGGGCTGGAGGGTATCAACACGCTGTCGCAGGCCGTGGGCCTGTACGATCTGGCGGACCCGGCTGCATCGATCCTTTGCAGTGGGCGGGGCGGTATTATCGCGGCCATTCTGGGCGCTTGGCTGATCGCCAAGCTGGAAAAGTGGATGCGGCAGCGAATGCCGAAGAGCATGGATATGGTGGTCACGCCGTTCTGCGTACTGGTTTTGGTGTTGATCCCCTACATTTTCCTGGTCATGCCGCTGACGGGGCTGATCTCCACCGTCTTGTGCACCGGCGTCCGTCTTGTATGCATGAGCGAGCATCCGCTGGTTCGGGTACTGGCTGGCTATGGCTGTACGGCGCTGTTTCTGGTTGCGGTGATGATGGGAATGCAGTATGCCTTTGTCGCGCTGTATTCCATGGAGCTGGATACCTTTGGCTATGTTACGCTGTTCCCAACGCTGGCGATGGCCGGTGCGGGACAGGTGGGCGCGGGGATCGCGCTGCTGTTAAAGGCCAAGTCTGCTCAAAACGAGCGGTTTGCCAATGTGATCCGGGCTTCGATTTTGCCGGGAATGATGGGTGTCGGCTCACCGCTACTGTACGGTGTGACCCTGCCTCTGGGCAAGCCCTTTGTGACTGCCTGCCTGGGCGGCGGGTTCGGCGGTGCGTTCATCATGGCCTCTGGCGTGGCGTCCAGCGGCTGGGGAGCCTCCGGCCTGCTGGGAATTCCCATGATGGGCGCGGGCCCGGTGGGAACAAAGGGAATGCTGCTGTATTGCATCGGCCTTTGCATCAGCTGCGTCATGGGCTTTCTGCTCACCTTTTTTACCATCTCCCCGGAGCGGGTAAAGGCTGTATAACAGAAAAAACCACATCGGCCGGTTCAGAAACTGGTCGGTGTGGTTTTTACGTTGATCTGCTGCGCAGGAACATATTGTATTGACATTTCTGCGCAATACGGGTAAAGTATAGGGAAAAGGAAGTGAAGACCATGAACGCAGAAATTGACGTTACCGACGTGCGCATTGTAACTGACCGCTTGATCCTGCGCCCCTGGACGATGGCGGATCTGAATGATTTTTATGAATACGCTCGGGTGGAGGATGTGGGCCAGATGGCCGGATGGCTGCCTCACAAATCCATAGAGGAATCCAGGCAAATTCTCAGCTCCTTTATCGAGCAAAAAAAGACCTTTGCACTGGAGCTGCGGGAAAGTGGCAAGGTGATCGGCTCCCTGGGCGTGGAAGAGCTGCGCCCGGACCCGGTGGGGGAGGGACGCTTTGGCCGGGAGCTGGGCTATGTGCTCAACAAAGACTATTGGGGCCGCGGCTTGATGCCGGAGGCTGTCAAGGCGGTGATCTCCTATTGCTTTTCCGAGCTGGGGATGGATTACCTCACCTGCGGCCATTTTCTGCGGAATCAGCGCTCCCGCCGTGTGATCGAGAAGGCAGGCTTTCAGTACCTGCGCGATGGGTTGTATCAGACGCGGTATGGAACGCAGGAGCGGGAAGCCCTTTATATCCTGCATAATCCGGCAAAGATATCTGCGCCCTTTGATGCCTCTGCCACCCGCCTTGAGACGCTGCGCCTGCTGCTGCGTCCGCTGGCTTCGGAGGATTGGGGGGCCCTGTATCCCACGCTGACCGACCGGGAGATCGCCGACCTGACAGGCTGGAAGCCGGTGGTGACAGAACAGGAGGCGGAGACGTTTGCGCAGAGTCACGTTGCGCAGAACGAGACGCTTGCCCTTGTCCTGAAGGAAAACGGCCAGATGATCGGTACGCTCTCTGTCCAGAAGCGCCCCTGGGGCGAATATCCCATCAATCAGGCGCTTCGGGGCCGGGAGCTGGGCTTTGATCTGAACCGTGATTACTGGGGCAGGGGACTGATGCCGGAGGCGGTGCTGGCCGTGTGTGAGCACTGCTTTGATGCCTTGGGCTATGATTTCGTCACCTGCGGCGCATTCCGGCGCAATGAGCGTTCCATGCACACCATCGAAAAATGCGGCTTTGCGTTTCTGGACGAGGCCGAGCGCCAGCTTCCCACCGGCGTGACGGAGGATATCGTCACCTACATCCGCTACTCACCAAAGAATCCAACAGGAGAATTTCACTATGTTTAAGCTTCTGAAAACCGAGGGGAAAGCCCGCCGGGGCGAATTTACCTGTGCGCACGGCGTGGTGCAGACCCCTGTTTTTATGAACGTAGGCACCCAGGGAGCGATCAAGGGTGCGCTCAGCGCCGCTGACCTGAAGAACATCGGTTGCCAGGTGGAGCTTTCCAATACCTATCACCTTCATCTGCGCCCCACCGATCAGGTGGTCAGGCAGATGGGCGGCCTTCACAAATTCATGACCTGGGGTAGCCCCATCCTCACGGACTCCGGCGGCTTCCAGGTGTTCAGCCTGGCTTCCCTGCGCCGCATCAAAGAGGAGGGCGTCTATTTCTCCTCTCACATTGATGGGAGAAAGATATTCATGGGGCCGGAGGAGAGCATGCAGATTCAGTCCAACCTCGGCTCCGACATGTGTATGGCCTTTGATGAGTGCATCGAAAATCCTTCCCCCAGGGATTATGTGCAGAAAAGCATTGACCGCACCTATCGCTGGCTGGTGCGCTGCAAGGCAGAGAATGCCCGGCTGAACGCGCTGCCGGATACGGTGAACCCCCACCAGATGCTCTGGGGCATTAACCAGGGCGGCACCTACCGGGACCTGCGCATTCAGCATATGCAGCGCATTGCGGAGCTGGATCTGCCCGGTTATGCCATTGGCGGTCTGGCCGTGGGTGAGACTGCTGAGGAGATGTATGACATCATCGAGGCGGTGGAAGAATACATGCCGGCCAATAAAACCCGCTACCTGATGGGCGTTGGCACCCCGACGAATATCATTGAAAGCGTTGCACGGGGCGTGGATTTCTTTGACTGCGTGATGCCTGCTCGGAATGCCCGCCATGCCCGCCTCTTCACCTGGGAGGGAGCCATCAATCTCAAAAATGCCAAATACATGCTGGATGAATCGCCCATTGACCCCCAGTGCGATTGCCCGGTGTGCCGCCGCTATTCCAGGGCCTACATTCGCCACCTGTTTGTGGCAGAGGAAATGCTGGCCATGCGCCTGGCGGTGATGCACAACCTGTACTTCTACAATAAGCTCATGCAGCGCATTCGTGACGCCCTGGACCAGGGGACCTTTGCCGAGTTCCGCCGGGAATATTCGGAAAAATTGGCACGCAGAATCTAATTCGTACTTGCTTTTTCCTCTTGGAATGATATAATAAAAAAGATATTAAACACAAAAGGAGTTTTTCCAATGAATCTTTTCCTCACCGATGCAGCCGCCACAGGCACCGCAGCCGGAGGCATGACCAGCACCATTGTTATGCTGGTGATGATGCTGGCCGTTTTCTATTTCATGCTGATCCGCCCTGAGAACAAGCGCAAGAAGGAAGCCGAGCAGATGCGCTCTGCCGTGAAGGTGGGCGATAAGATCACCACCATTGGCGGTATCTGCGGTACCGTCGTCAGCGTGAAGGATGACAAGCTGGTTCTGGAGACTGGCGCCGACCAGGTTCGCATCGAGCTGGCCAAGTGGGCAATGTCCACCAACGAGACCGCGGTAGAAGCCAAGAAGGCCGAGGCCAAGAAGATACAGGAAGCCAAGGCCAAGGCCAAGGCTGCCAAGAAGGTCAAATAAATAAGCTTTTTCAAAACGGCAGACCCGGGTAAATCGGGTCTGCCGTTTTGTCTGGTATGTCTAGTGAGTGTACATTCCAATGGGTGAAAATCACAAGCCTGGGTGGAGGCGGCGTTACTCAAAGGCATACACGCCAGGCCCGGCACAGCAGTCCAGGATTCTGCTGCTTTCCGGGATGACCTCCTGCAAATATTTCATCGTAATCAAATACTCTATTTGCGAATGTCTGTCCTTTTTCAGGCGGTGATATTCGTCACTGGCGTTATAATATGCCGTAATGGTATCCACGTTTCCAATATGCTCCGTATTGCATTCCGTCACATTCCCGCCGCGCTTGGCAAGTTTAATCATGAGAGGATTCAAGAAACGAATTGCATGATTTGCACTTTTGGCCTCCATGGGCGTACATCCATGATACTGCTTGAACGCCTTGCTGAAGCTCTCCGCCGTTTGGTAGCCATAGTTGAAGGCAACATCCAGACCTTGCTGTTGTTCTTCAAGTCGATTGCCGCGCTCGATAGACGGCGATAGCGAATTTATTCGCTGATCGTCATGCCGGTAATCATTTTGAATGACCGTTGTAAATCCGCCTCCGATACTGCCAACATGGCGGCAATCCGATTATAGGGTAATTCCTCCGTCAGGTGGGCTTCTATGTAATCGATAACCCTTTGAATTTTTATCGGTTCCATCAAAACTGCTCCTTCACTCGAGTTTATGATGAGTATAGCGCAATAAAGCGGATTTGTCCTGTCATTTCCCGTCAAAAAAATACGGTGGCTCTTTCCGGTGAACAGATTCTGCGTTCTGCTGGCAAACATTTAAAAATATTTTGAAATACCACTTTACAAACGCATGCTGCGTTGCTATAATCTATTTAAGAAATATTTGAAATATCCGGGAGGTGCCAGCTTGGCAATCAATGAGGTCCTGGCGGCTTTGGCGGACGACACCCGCCGGAGGATCCTCCTGAAACTTCAGGAGGGGAGGATCAGCGCAGGGGATTTGGCGGCAGAACTGAATTTGACGCCCCAGGCGATGTCCTATCACTTATTAAAGCTGAAAAAAGCGGATTTGATTTACGAAACCCGCCATAAAAACTTTATTTACTACGAATTAAACCTGACAATTTTGGATGAGACCATTTTGTGGATTAGCAACTTGCGTGGAGGTTCAACATGAAAAAGAAGCTCGCTTTTTATATCCTGATGTTTTTGCCCCTGGCCGCCGTCCTGATCGCGCTGCATTTTTTGCCTGATCAAATTCCTGCCCACTATGACTTTGATGGCCAGGTGACGCGGTGGGGGAGTAAGTATGAAGCTCTGATTTTCCCCGCAATGACGCTGCTGCTGGGCCTTATTATGCTTGCCTTGACGAGATTTTCTTCCAAACAGGAGGAAACCAGGAGCAATAACGAGAGGGTATGCCTTGCCGTCGGCATCGCCTCTATGGCGCTGCTGAACGCAATGACCGCTTATTTCCTGTATACCGATTTCCATGCAGTCCAAAATCTTTCCGCAATGGCACTGGATATAAATCAGATGATGTTCGGACTACTTGGCATTGCAATGGTCGTCCTCGGCAACATCATGCCGAAGCTGCGCATGAACTCCGCCGTCGGATTGCGCACGACCTGGAGCATGAAAAATGAAACGACATGGAGGAAAAGCCAGCGCTTTGGTGGAATCTCCTTCATTGCCGGTGGCACAGTGATCATCGTTACGTGCTTTTTAACCAGAGGAACTGCCTGCTTTTTGTGGGCAATGGCCATTCTGGCAGCTCTTGTGGCTGTGGATATTGGATACACTTATTCTTTGTCAAAAAGATATTGATGTACCTGAGGTGGAAAAAACTTTTCCGCTCTGTTGCGCCGCTTGACATTGGACACAAAATATAAGGCAACACCGCGCAATTGTGTCTGCGAGCCGCAGCCGTCTTTTTGCCCC
>USEU01000014.1 GCA_900553805.1 uncultured Eubacteriales bacterium | reverse complement strand
GAGCCAAAAATCCAGGCTGGGGCTTCTTGCCAAATTGTGCGGTGTTGCCATAAAAGTAAAGCCTTGCCAAGCGGGGGAAAAGGGGATATAATATCGAAAAAATACTTCGGAGGAAACCATGCTGACCCTGATGAATGGACGCCCGGCGGACTGCACCGGGCGATTGGAAAAGGAAATCAGATGCTATGACCTTTTGGACGGCCTGGGCATCGATTACCAGCGCCTGGACCATGCCCCCGCGCAGACCATGGAGGTCTGCGCCCAGATCGACAAGAGCCTGAATGCGCTGATCTGCAAAAATCTTTTTTTGAGCAACCGCCAGGAGACGGCCTTTTACCTGCTGATGATCCCCGGAAACAAGCCCTTTAAGACCAAGTACCTCTCCGCCCAGCTGGGGGTATCCCGGCTGTCCTTCGGCAAGGAGGAGCGTATGGAGCGCTTCCTGGACAACACGCCCGGCTCGGCCTCCATTCTGGGCCTGATGAACGACACCGAGAATCGGGTGCAGCTGGTGATGGATGGGGACGTGCTGCGCCAGAGCTGGCTGGGCTGCCATCCCTGCATCAATACCTCCAGCCTGCGTCTGCGCATGCAGGATGTGACGGAAAAGCTGCTGCCCGCCATGCACCACGCGCCCATCACCGTGGAGCTGCCCTGGGAGGAATCATGCACAAATCCGTAATGATCGCGCTGGCCGAGGTGGGCTATCTGGAAAAGCAGACCCCGGAGCAGCTGGACGAGAAGCTCAGCAACCCCGGGGATGAGAACTATACCAAATACGCCAGGGACATGCACGCCCACCTGGGCTTTTACCGGGGCGGCAAGCAGGGCCTTCCCTGGTGCGATGTGTTTGTGGACTGGTGCTTTGTGGAGGCCTACGGCGTGAGCGCCGCCCGGCGTCTGCTGTGCCAGCCCATTCTGAGCAGGGGAGCGGGCTGCCGGTATTCCTACGGCTATTATGAGGAGACCGGCCGGATTGCCGCAGAACCTCAGCCCGGCGACCAGATATTCTTCCGCCGGGATGGGAAAATCTGCCACACCGGCCTGGTCACCGAGGTGAAGGACGGCAGGGTATACACCGTGGAGGGCAACACCTCCGATCAGGCGGGCATCATTGCCAACGGCGGCTGCGTGGCGCAGAAAAGCTACGACCTCCATGACCCCGGTATCGCCGGGTACGGCAGACCCGATTATACCCTGGTAGGGGAGTAGCCCCTCAGGGGATCTCCCGGTAGCCTGCTTCCAAAATTGCATATCCGTGTCCCGGTTCCGGCTGCCACTGGTACCGGGACTTTTTTTCGGCGGGAAATTCGTGCGCCATGATGGCGGCGATCACACCCCCGTGGGTGACGAGGACGGTGGGAATATCCTTCGCTTTCAGCCGGGCGAAGGCCTCCAGCACCCGCCGGGTCATGGCCTCGCCGCTCTCCCCGCCGGGGGGCACGTTGCGCAGGTTGTCCCCGGTGATCCAGGCGATGTATTCCGGGTCGTCCTTCAGCTGCTCATAGGTGTGCAGCTCGAATTTCCCAAAGTCGATCTCCCGGAACTCCGGGCGGCGCTCATGGGGCACGTCGCCAAAGAGCAGCGCCAGGGTCTGCTCCGTCCGCACCATGCCGCTGGTGAGAAACCGCGACGGAGGCAGGCAGTAGCGCAGCTGCTTTAATTCCGCAATTCCCTCCGGGGCCAGGGGCAGATCGCTGCTGCCGCAGTAAAGATGGCGCAGGTTTGCCTCGGTTTTCCCGTGTCGGATCAGATAGATCGGATTCATTTCAGTCGCTGCTCCAGTCCGCAGAAGATCCGGCTCACCCGCCGGGCTTCCCGGCTCAGGTACTGGCACAGCTGCCCGGTGACGTTCCGCCAGGCCCGCAGCTCCGCCTCCATGGGCACCACGCCGCAGAAAATATCCTGACAGATCAGGACGCTTCCCTGCCACGCCGTCCGGTGGGCCTGAAAGTATGTGATCGGGTCGATCCCCTCCCGTACGCAGGCCAGGGTGAATTCCTCAATATGGTCGATGCAGGGGCGGGAAAAATCGATCTCGCTTCCCCGGCAGGTGTAGATATCGGAGTCGGTCAGAGAATAGGTTTCCTTTGCAAAGTCCCGTTTCCCCTGATAGGCCCCGCCAATGATCAGATTCATAAAAACCTCCCAAAGTGTTTACCGGCACAAAATGGCCAGGGCGCACAGCCCGGCCAGCTCCCCCAGAGTGATGCAGTAGCCGGAGATATCGCCGTTCATGCCTTGCAGGGAGCGGTAGGCCCGCAGCAGAGCCAGGCAGAAACCGGCGATCACCGCCAGCAAAGCCAGGCCGGTCACGGCGCTCAGCCAGAAGCCAAAGCCACTGGCCGCCATCAGCATCAGCACGGGCACCACCCAGTGGACCTGCCGGTGGGCATATTGGCTGGTCTGCATGGGGGGCAGCAGCTGGATGGCCAGCACGCTGCAGCACCGGCTCACCGCCGGGATCAGCACCAGAGCGCGCAGGTCGCCCGCGGCGGTCAGACCGGCGCAGGCGCTGTACTGGAATAGGATTACCAGCACCACGCCGATCACCGCGAAGCTGCCCACGTAGGAATCCTTCAGAATTTCCCGCCTGCGCTCCAGGGAGCGATAGGAGCGTACTGCGTCCGTTACGTCCATAAAGCCGTCCAGGTGCATAAAGCCCGTCAGCAGATAGGGCGCGGCGCAGAGCACGGCGGCGCCCAGCAGGCCCGGCAGCGCCAGGTACCGGCACAGCGCCCCGATGCCCCACCAGAGCAGCCCGATCTCCAGCCCAACGATGGGCAGGCACAGCAGCATGCGGTCCCGCGCCTTTTCCTCCCATCCGTGCCAGGGGAAGGGGAGGGCGCAGAACATGGATTGGCACATTCCCAGCCCATAGAGCCACAGCCTCATTGCGGCAGCACCCCCTTGTGGACGATCAGATTGCCGCCGGACATTTCCAGCACCACGTCGCTGATGGCGGCGATTTTTCGGTCGATGGCGGCCAGTCCCCTGCGATAGGTCTCCGTGACCTCGTCGTAGCGCAGGGCGTCGGAATAGATGTAGTCGCTGACCAGCACGATGTTTTTTACGCTTTGGGCAAATCGGGCGACTTCCTCGGCGCACCGCGCCCCCGCCTGCTCGTCCAGATGCCAGTCCGGCGGGATGAACAGCTCGTTCATCAGCAGGGCGGTGGTGCTGTCCAGCAGGAAGGAGGCGCCGGGGTCGCAGGTTTTCAGGCATTCCAGAATGTTCTTGCCCTGCTCCACGGTTTCAAAGCCCAGCCCCTCCCGGTCGGCAATGTGGCGGCGGATGCGCTCCCGGTCCTCGTCGTCCACGGGGATCATGGTGGCGATGTAGTAGCGCCTGCCTCCCGCAGCCAGCTTTACGGCCAGGGACTGGGCAAAGGAGGATTTTCCATTCTTCGCGCCCCCGGTGATGAAAACGATCATTGGCGTCCCTCCACGGTGAATTTGTCCCCCTGGCGAATTTCCTCCAGATAGCCGTCGTCGATGCCGGCCTGCTGGAAGGTGGCCATTTCGTTGATGATGGCGCAGGCGGCGTCCAGTACCTGGAAGGCCAGGGGACAGCCGCTGCCCTCGCCCAGGCGCATGCCCAGAAGCAGCATGGGCTGCAGGTCCATGGCCTGCATGACCAGGGTATAGCCGATCTCAAAGGAGGCGTGGCTGGGCACCAGATAGTGCCGCGCCTCCGGCTTCAGCCGGACGGCGCACAGGGCGGCCACGGCGGAGATAAAGCCGTCGATGACCACCGGCCGCCGGGTGGCGGCAGCGCCCAGGAACGCGCCGCACATGGCGGCAATGTCCAGGCCGCCCACCTTGGAAAGAACGTCTATCACATCGGTTTTGTCCGGCCTGTTTGTTTCGATGGCGCGGCGGATGACCTCCTTTTTTCGCTGAAAGGCCTCGTCCGTGATGCCGCCGCCCCGGCCGGTCACCTGCTCCGGCGGCACGTCCAGCAGCGCGCTGAGCACGGCGGCGGAGGTGGTGGTGTTGCCGATGCCCATTTCTCCCACGCCCAGGGCATCCGCCTCCGTGTGGATGGCCACTCCCGCGCCGGTGAGAATGGCGGTGATGGCCTGCTCCCTGGTCATGGCGGGCATTTTGGCAATGTTATTCGTCCCATAGGCGATCTTGCGGTTCAGCACCGCTTTGTCGTGGATTTCAGCATTCACGCCCACGTCGCACACCGTGATGCCCACCCCAAAGTGACGGCACAGGGTGGAGGCCCCGGTCTTGGCCCGGGTCAGGTTGATGGTTTGCTGTAAGGTCACCGACTGGGGGGCGCTGGAAACGCCCTCCTCCACCACGCCGTTGTCTGCCGCGAATACCAGCAGATGCGTGCGCTCCATCCGATTGTGGATTTTCCCGGTGATGCCTGCCAGCTGGATGGACAGCGCCTCCAGCCGCCCCAGGCTTTCCGGGGGCTTGGCCAGGGTGGCCTGATAGGCCCGGGCGGCGTCCATTGCCGCCTGGTCCGGCGCTTTGATCTTTTCCAAAAGAGAATCCAGCTCGATGCTCATTATTTGCTCCTTTATTCGTCCAGCAGCCCGGCTTCCTCCAGCCAGTGTATGTCGTTTCCGATTTCGATCAGCTCCAGGGTGGCGGTCATGGAGCCGTCGATGCGGCGGATGATGTCCGCAATGGGCAGGCTCCCGTGTTGCAGGCTGCCATGACTGTCCGCCGAGCCGTCGTTGTTGTGAAGATGGAGGTGGGAGAGCCAGCCGCCCCAGCATTCCATCCATTCCAGCGCCGGACGCCTGGAATAATGGTTCACATGTCCCACGTCCAGGCACAGCCGCAGCCGGGGGTCGTCCACCTGGCTGACGATGGAGAGCAGCGTCTCCGGCTCCTCCTCCATTACGTTTTCCAGGCAGATTTCGTATTTTCCCGGATGAGTTTTCAGGAATTCCCGCCAGAAGATCACGGATTGCTCCACATACCAGCAGGGATAGTACAGCTTGGGGGAGAAGCCCCCGTGCAGGATCACCTTGCCTGCGCCGTACCGCGCCGCCAGCTCCAGTGCCTGGGCGTAGCGATACGCCGCCAGCTTCCGGGCCAGCGGGTCGATGGCGCAGGGGAACAGCTCGTTGAACGCCCCGTGGAGCGCCCGCCGGGGCACGCCGCGCACCTGCTCCAGAACGCGGGCATTGGCGGCATCAAAATATTCATCCGCGTTGACCGCGGTGCAGAATTCCGCGATTTCCACCCCCAGCCCGGCGGCGCGGGCAATGTCGCCCGCCCTGGAGTCGATGGTGGAAAGATAAAGCTGTTTGCGTTTCACGGTCAGATCTCCAGAATGCCGTATTTGGTTTGCAGTCGATCCAGCTTGGCCAGCAGGGGACGGCTGACGAAGAACAGGGTCAGCGCCGCGCCGATGCCATGATTGACGTTGTACATCACGCCCGCACTGTAAATGGCCAGCACGCTTTTCTTTGTGAACTTGCTCAGCATGGTAAATACCGTGCAGCTGTCCAGCATGGGGCCGACAATCAGTAAAATGGTGAAAAAGCCAAAGGGGGCCAGCACCCAGGGCTTTGCCCAGGCGCGGTGATTGTGAAATACCAGCCCGGCGAAGAAGCCGCCGAAGCCGTAGGCAAACATCTGCCAGGGCGTCCACGGCCCCTGGCTGAAGAAGAAATTGCTGGCAAAGGCCGCCACCGCCCCGGTGAGAAAGCCCGCCTCCGGGCCGAAGGCAATGCCGGTGATCATAATGATGCCGGTGATGGTTTTCAGAAAGGGAGAGAAGGAGAATGCCACCCGGGATACCGCCGCCAGCGCGGCCATCACCGTCAGGATCGCCAGCTCCCGGGCCTGGGGCCTGCGGGCCTCAAAGCGGAAGAAAAAGGGAAGCATCAGCTCTATGATGATCATGGTGCTGATGAGATAGTACCACCGCCCTTTTACCCGGGTGCCCAGATACAGCGTCAGCGGGATCAGCAGGAAGATCACCAGAATGGAAAAGAAGGTGGATTTTTTCATGCGCCCTCCCCGTTCTGCGCCAGCAGCGCTACCACGTCCCCGGCGGTGACGGCACCCTGAAATACGCTCCGGCTCATGCGGTTGGCGGCGGTGGTATAGAAGCTGTTGGAGCCGAAAAAGCGCCGGGGGGTATCGGAGGCCAGCAGCTGCCCGTCAAAGAACATGCCCACCATGTCCGCGTACTCCGCGCAGAATTCCACATCGTGGGATACCATCACCACGGTCATTCCCTCCCGGCACAGCCGTTTCAGAATGTCCGCAAAGGATTGCTTGAAGAAATTGTCCAGGCCCTTGGTCGGCTCGTCCAGCAGCAGGAGCCGGGGCTGGTTCAGCAGCACCTTGGCCAGCGCGGTGCGCTGCACCTCGCCGCCGGACAGGTCGCCCGGATGCTTGGACAGCAGGTGGGTGATCTGGCAGGTGTCGGCGATCTGTGCGATTTTTGCCTCGTCCGCCGTCATTTCCTTCAGGTCTTCCAGCACGGTCTGCTTGACGAACAGGCACTTGGGATCCTGGGGCAGCATGGAAAGGCAGCCCTGAAACAGCTCCTTCTTATAGCCGGACAGCTCCCGGCCAAAGAGCCTTACCCTGCCCCGGTACAGCTTACAGATACCGCAGGCGGCTTTCAGCATGGTGGATTTTCCCGTGCCGTTGCCGCCCACTACGGCGTACAGCGCCCCCTGGGGGACGTCAAGGCGGACGCCTTTGAGCACGTCCGGGGCATTGCGCTCGTAGCGGAACCACCCCTCCTTGATCTCCAGCGCGGGGATCTTCCCGGCGGGAAACGGTTCCTCCGGCGGCAGCGCCGGGACCTTGGGGGGTGCGGGGAACCGGCAAGTGAGCCAGCGCCGCCCCTCCCGCACCGTCAGCGGGCAGTCGCCGCTGGCCTTTGCCCCATAGAAGATCCGCACCGGCGCGGGCAGGGCAGGGAACATCCGGCTGTCAGCCGCGTACAGCTGCCCGGCTACCGTCCGGGGACCGGCGTCGGCGGTGACGCGGCCGTCCTCCACTACGATCACCCGGTCGGCGGCGGGGTATACGTCCTCCGTCCGATGCTCGGTGATCAGAACGGTGGTGCCCAGCTCCCGGTTGATTTTTTTCAGTGTATTCAGAAAATCGGCGGCGGCAATGGGGTCCAGCTGGCTGGTGGGCTCGTCCAGGATCAGAATTTCCGGCTGCATGACCATCACGGCGGCCAGATTCAGCAGCTGCTTCTGCCCGCCGGAGAGCGTCGTTACCTCCCGGTGGAACCAATCCTGGATGCCGAAAAAGCTGGCCATCTCCGCCACCCGCAGCCGCATGACGCTCTGCTGGCAGCCCAGGTTTTCCAGCCCGAAGGCCAGCTCGTGCCACACCTTATCGGTGACGATCTGGTCGTCCGGGTCCTGCATCACAAAGCCGATCTTAGCGGCCTGCTCCCCCAGGCTGACCTGGGCCAGGGGCACGCCGTCCAGCGAGATCTCGCCGCTTCGGCTCCCGTGGGGGGTCAGCACGGTTTTCAGATGCCGCAGCAGGGTGGTCTTTCCGCTGCCGGACTGGCCGCACAGCAGCACATATTCCCCCTGGGACAGCCGCATGGTGATATCACGCAGCGCGGGAGCGGACGCGCCGGGGTAGGTGAAGCTTACATGTTCCAGCGTGAGATTTGCCACGCGATTACCTCCTTGATGTGCAGCAGCGTCGGGATCAGCAGCAGGCAGCAGTAGGCGGGAAAGCCCCAGCCCAGGGGGCTGATCTTCAGCTTCGGCGTGAAGCTGGCCTGGGTGCCGCCCGCCGTGATCACCGCAATTTCCAGCCCCAGGATCAGCACCAGCAGAAAAACATCCTGCCCGGTCATGCGGTAGAGCTGGAAGCGGGTACGCTTGCCGGTGCCGTAGCCCCGGGAGCGCATGGAATCCGCCGTGACCAGGCTCCCCTCCAGCGCCCAGTCCGTCAGGGCGGAGAGCACCGTGGCCCCGTCCCGGGCCTTGTCCGGCAGCTTCCCGGCCTGGGACGCGCCCTTGCCGATGGCCCGGCGGGCCAGAAGGACCTGCTTTGCCTTCCGGGTCAGCGCTGGAATCATTTGCAGCACCATCACCAGCAGCAGCGACAGCGCCGGGATCAGGTTCCCGAACAGCGCCGTAAACTTATCGCTGGTGAGCACGGCGCTGTAACAGCCGAACCACAGCAGCATCACCACCATGATCGCGCCCAGGGCCATGCCGTAATACAGCGCCTCCAGGGTATAGGGACGGCCAAGCCATGTAAACAGCACATGCTTGCCGGATTTATTCAGCAGCGGATTGATGAGCGACAGCAGCAGAAAGACGCCGGCCATGCCGCCCAGCATTTTAAGCCCCTTTCGCCCATTCAGCAGAAGGTAGTAGACGGCAGCGCACACGCATCCGGCGGCGCAGTAGGCCGGATGCTGGATGGTCGCCCCAAAGCCGATGGCGCCCACGAAGAACAGAAAATTCACCGCCGGATGACACCCGGAAAACGCGTCGCCTCGCACTGCCGCACATCCTTTCCGCATTTTACAGCTCCGATCTCATTGACCGCCCTATTATACCAATTTTGCCCCCAAAAGGCAACCGCTAAAAGGAACGTCAAAGCGGTTCCTTGACTTTTGGACTGCCCGGGCGTAAAATGACGGCATGGGAGGTGCCATGATGACAGAAAAAGAAATGATCGCAAGAGCGGAGGCGGAGGGCTTTGCCGCCGCAGCGGTGGTGGATACGGGAAAGATCGTGTTCGACCCCATGTTCCGCCCGTTCTGCGAGGAGAACCTGTGCGGGCAGTACGGCGTGAATTATTCCTGCCCCCCGGACTGCGGAACGCCGGAGCAGATGAAGCAGCGGGTGCTGGCCCACAAGCACGGGCTGGTGCTGCAAACCATCTGGGAGATATCGGATTATACGGACAAAAAGGCCATCAAGCATGCCAAGCAGTCCCACAACGCCGCGTCCATCCGGCTGATGAAGGAATTCCGCAGCAAGGGCTGCCCGGGCTTTCTGGTGGGAGCCAGCGGGTGCGCCCTGTGCAGTCCCTGCGCCCTGAAGAACGGCCAGCCCTGCACCTACCCGGAGCTGCGCTATTCCTGCATGTCCGCTTACTGCATCTTTGTGCGGAAGCTGGCGGAAAGCTGCGGCATGGAATACGACTGCGGCGAGGGGCTGCTTGCATTTTTTGGAATGTACGTTTTTGATTGATTTTTGCTTCGAAACATGATAAAATGATGCCGCAAAAAATTGAAAAGGAGATATACCCATGAAGAAACTGATATCCCTGCTGCTCTGCCTGGCCATGGTGCTGAGCCTGGCCTGCTTCGCCTCTGCCGAGGCGGTAGAAGCCACCGATGAGCCCACCGAGGCTGCTGAGATCCTCTGGGACGAAAACCATGAGACCATCCTGCTGGAAATGGGCGCGGAATACGGCGAGGGCGCAAAGACCTTCACCCTGGTGACCAATCATCTGAATCAGGTCACCATCTGCACTGTGCACACTGATGAGCAGACCGTGGGCGCTGCCCTGGCCGCGCTGAACATCATTGCCGGTGTGGACAGCGACTTTGGCCTGTACGTCAAGACTGTGGACGGCTATCTGGCTGACTACGACACCGACGGCAGCTACTGGGCGTTCTACATCGACGGCGAGTATGCCACCACCGGCGTGGACGCCACCGAGATCAGCGAGGACAGCACCTACCTGTTCCAGGTGGAGGGCGTCGAGCTGGAGGACGGCACCACCATTCCTCTGGAAAACGGCAAGAACTACGGCCTGGGCGACAAGACCTTTGTGTTCCAGGTAATCGACGGCGAGGGCAATGAGACCGCCGTGACCGTCTCCACCGATGCCGACACCGTGGGCGCTGCCCTGGCCGAGCTGGGCATTGTGGCGGGCGAAGACAGCGACTTCGGCCTGTACGTCAAGACCGTGAACAACGTCACCGCCGACTACGACACCGACGGCAGCTACTGGGCATTCTACATCGACGGCGAGTACGCTTCCACCAGCGTGGACGCCACCGAGATCAACGAGGATGCCGTCTACACCTTCCAGGTCGAGAAGGCCTGAAGGATCGGCTCAAAAACACGTTCAGCCAGCGCTTGTGCGCTGGCTGAATTTTTATGCGGCTGCGGTTTCCCGGTCAAAGAGCCGGTAGAAGGGGCGGGTAATCTTCTTGCTTTTGCACAGGTCAAAGGCAACCTCGCCAAGCAGCCACCCGGAGAGCACGTCCACGATCACATGCTGCTTGGTGGTCAGGGTGGAGACGAAGATCAGCAGGGCAAAGACATAGGCAAAGACCTGGAACCATTTTGGAGCCTTGGTTTTTTTCAGTCCCCGGCAGCACAGCCAGCTGAATTGGCAGTGCAGGGAGGGGAAGAGATTCGTGGGCGTATCCGAGGCGTAGATGGTGCGCATTCCGAAATCCCACAGGGAGTGGCCCGTTACCTCTGGACGGGTGTTGGTGGTAGGCAGGAAAAGGAAGCACAGCAGAAATACGAACAGCGACAGCACATGAGCGCAGAGAAAGCGGAATGCGTTCTCCTTCCCGCTGCGCAGGATCAGCGCGTAGCACACGTACCAGAATACAAACGCCCCAACGTAGATGGCCACGGTCCAGGGCAGGAACGGAATGGCCAGGTCCGCCGCTGATTCAAAATTATAGTGGTGCGCACCGTCCGTAAACAGCTTGGTGCCGGAATAAACACACACCTGAAAGCCCAGGGTGCACAGCAGCGGCAGCACCGTGTATTCCGGGATGACCCGGGTGAGCAGGCGGCAGACGGCGCGGTATAGTTTCTTGAGCATGAGATCCCCTTTTTCTCTATTGTGCAGCCCCCACGAAACGGAGCCGCCCTTATTTTTCTTCGTCCTTGTCCTTGGACTTGTGCTTCTTGCAGATGCGGTTGTATATCAGCAGCCCGATGCCGCTGACGGCCAGGGTGACGGCAAAGGTGATGATGGCCGCGCCATAGCGCTTGGTGCCCAGGGCGTTGCCGCCAATGGTGGAGGTGATCACCGAGGGGATCCGCCCCAGGGTGCAGATCAGACAGAAGATGGGAAACGGGATATCCGTCAGCCCCGCGAAATAGCCCAATAGGTCCTTGGGCGTGCCGGGAAGCATATAGACGATCAGGAAGAGGAAATCCCGGGTCTCGCTGGTTTTCAGGAATTTCACGGAGTTGATATTCTCTTCGCTGAAAAAGACCCGCACCAGCCGCATCCCGAATTTCCGCACCAGCCAGAAGGTGATGATGCTGCCGATGGCAGCGGCGGCGATGGACAGGATCGTCCCCTCCACCACGCCGAAGGCATATCCGGCGGCGATCTCAAAGGGCTCGCCGGGGATGGCGGCGATCACCACCTGGAAAATGACCATTCCGGCGAAGATCAGCCGGGCGTGCCAGCCGTTCGCCTCCACCCAGACGCGGAACGCCGCCGGGTCGGAGATGAAATTGACCATGGGGGTGCCCACAAATTTCCAGATCACAACGCTGAAAATCAGAACCGCGGCGATCAGGCCCGCGGCGATCCATCGCTTTTTCCGTCTGCTCTTATCCATAGAGCCGTCCTCCGAAAACAGAACTGTAAAACCATACTATCATAGCGCGAAGAGGGCAGGAAGTCAACAATATGCCGAAAAACTTAATGGAAAGTTTATGAAAGCAAAATCCCGGCTGAATAAGCGTTCAGCCGGGAAATACTGGAAAATCAATGACGGAGCCACAAACCGTATTTGTCACGGAAGGAGCCACACAGAATTGTGATTAGATCCAGCAACCAACCGATTCCAAACATGCCCGCAGTCAGGAGCCACAGAATTCCCGTTCCAACCTTGCCGACATAAAAGCGGTGGATACCAGCTCCACCCAATAGGAGACACAGGAAGAAAGCGAGCCAACGGCTCTTTTCTGAGGTCATTGCATCTGCTGCGGACCGCGCACCCCGGTTGTCATTATTATTGTTGTTGTTATTATTGTTGTTGACAATTATCGTAGGCTGTGGGGCTTGGTAAATCGGCTGCTGATATTGGGAAGGCTGATACTGTGGCTGCTGGATGGCTTGCTGCATAGCATTTGCTTGACGAGTCATCAACTGAGCACCACAATTTGTGCAGAAAGATGTGCCAGGGACAACTGGGGCCTGGCAGCTCGGACAGCAGGGTGAGCTTTGTGAAGCACCACACTCTGGGCAAAACTTTGCTTGTTCCGCAATCGTTGCACCACATTTGATACATTGCATGGTTATCCTCTCTCCTTTGTGACGGAAAATGAAAACAGTTCTGAAGGATGGACTACCGGTTTATTCTAATCCATTTTCTTCCGAAAAGCAAGAGGGGAACACACGAAATAAATATAATTGCGGAGGGAACACGCTTAAAAAGGCAAAATCACTCACCTTTTGTAACGAACTGCCGGTATCCGCTGCCGTATTGGACGCAACGGGAGACCCGGCTCAGGGTGGCGGAGGAGATGTTGGTCTGCTCGATCACCTGGGAATAGGTCTTGCCCTCAAAAAGAAGCTTGGCTGCCCGGAGCCGCTGGGCCATCTGCTCCACCTCCTTGCGGGTGCACAGGTCGTCCAGAAAGGCGGCGCATTCTTCTTCGCTGTCGATTTTCATGAAGGCCTGATACAATTCGTGGATCATTTCCTCGTCAAACTGATGCTGGGGCATGTCCGTTCCTCCAAATCAGATTTTTTCCAGGGAGCTGCTTAAAAACTGACGGGTCTTGGCGGACTGAGGAGAGCCGAACACCTGCTCGGGGGAGCCGTCCTCCTCGATGATGCCGTCCGCCATGAAGATTACCCGGTCGGAGATGGACCTGGCAAACTCCATCTCGTGTGTTACTATAATAATGGTTCTGTCCGCATTTTTCAAGCCCCGAATGACGCGCAGCACCTCCCCGGTCAGCTCCGGGTCCAGAGCGGAGGTGGGCTCGTCGAAGCACAGGATGTCCGGCTCCAGCGCCAGGGCACGGGCAATAGCCACCCGCTGCTGCTGCCCGCCGGAGAGCTGACAGGGATAATTGCCGATCCGGGCCGTCAGCCCCACCTGGTCGATGAGCCTGCAGGCATTCTGCTCCAGCGCCGCCGGGGGTGCCTTTTTCAGCAGCTTGGGAGCCAGCATCACATTTTCCAGCACCGTGTATTGGGGGAACAGGTTGAAGGATTGGAACACCAGCCCGAAGTGCAGCCGGTTTTTCCGAATTTCCTCGTCGCTGACATGCCGGTGGGCCTCACCGTTGAATAGTTCCTTCCCGTTGACGCAGATGGTGCCGCTCTCCGCCGTCTCCAAAAAGTTCAGGCATCGCAGCAGAGTGGTCTTGCCGCTGCCGGAGGAGCCGATGATGGACAGCACCTGCCCCTTTTCCAGGGAAAAGGAGATGTCCTTCAGCACGTCGGTGCCGCCGAAGCTCTTTTGAATGTGCTTCACTTCCAGAATCGCCATATGCCTTACCCCCTGAAATAGTCCATTTTCTTTTCCAGCCGGCTCAGCCCCACCGTGAGCACGCCGCTGAAGATCAGATAGTAGATCGCGGTGAAGAACAGGGGCCATACCTGCCCGGAGATGCCCTGGGAGCCTTTCAGGAAAGCGGTGCCCGCCCAGATGATCTCCTGCAGGGCGATGATGCGGGCCAGCGCCGTGTCCTTGACCAGGGTGATGACCTCATTGCCCATGGGGGGCAGGATGCGCTTGATGACCTGCAGCAGGATCACCTTGAAGAAGATCTGCCCCTTGGTCATGCCCAGCACCTGACCGGCCTCCCACTGGCCCACGGGGATGCTCTGAAGGCCGCCCCGGTAGATCTCGGAGAAATAGCAGGCGTAGTTGACGATGAAGGCAAAGGCAGAGGCGGCAAACCGCCCGCTCTCACCCTTGGGCCAGAAGGTGACCTTCAGCACCAGGCCGGGGAAATAATAGATGATCAGCAGCTGGATCATCAGCGGCGTGCCCCGAATGACCCAGACGAAGAGATTGGTCAGGATGCTCAGGGGCTTGAACTTCGACATGGAGCCGAACATGATGACCAGCCCCAGGGGCACCGCCCCCAGCAGCGTCACCGCGAACAGCCGCAGGGTTTGCAGAAAGCCGATATTCAGGGACTGAAAAACAATGGGAAATTGCCGGAGAAATGTTTCCATAGTATACCCGCCTTTTACGCAGAAACGGGCCGCCCGGGAAAGCTGGGCGGTCGTTCCTGCGGTATTTTCTGTTTGTTACGGCCTTTTTACTTCTGCTCGATCAGCGCGGCCTGGACGCCGTAGGTCTCGGCGATCTCCTGCATGGTGCCGTCGGCGTAGGCGGCCAGGAAGAATTCATTCAGCGCCTCGGCCAGGTCGGAATCGCTGCGGAAGCCCACGCCGTATTCCTCGCTGTTGAGCTGGACGGTATAGGTCAGGTCCTCGTAGCTGGTGCCCTCGCCCACCATGGCGGCGGCCATCAGGGAGTCGATCACGGCGGCGTCGCAGGTCCCGGCGGCAACCTCCATCAGGGCGCTGGCCTGGGACTGCACCGGAGTGCACTCATAGCCCAGGGCAGTGATCTCCGCCTCGCCGGCGCTGCCCGCCTCCACGGCAAACACCAGGTCGGCGCAGTCCTCAGCGGTCTGGTACTGGTCGGCCAGCTCGGCGGGGATGATGACCACCTGCGCGTTGTTGCAGTAGGCGTTGGAGCAGGCCATGGAGGAGGTGACCTCATCGGTGAGGGTCATGCCGTTCCACACGCAGTCGATGCTCTTGGAGTTCAGCTCCAGCACCTTGTTGTCCCACTCGATTTCCACAAATTCCACTTCCACGCCCAGGTACTCGGCAAAGGCGGCGGCCATGTCGGCATCGAAGCCGATCCAGTTACCGTCCTCGTCCTTGAAGTCCATCGGCTCAAAATCCGTGATGCCGACCACCAGGGTGCCCTTTTCCTTGACGTACTCGGAGTCGGCAGGATCGGCGGCAAAAGCGGGCAGCGCCAGGGCCATCATCATTACCAGAGCGGTCAGCAGTGCGGTAAGCTTTTTCATAATTCATTTCTCCTTTTTTTGCCCTCCGCAGAGGGCGTATTTCATTTGATGGCTGTATTATACTTTAGTTCGCTAAAGAAGTAAAGCGTTATTTTCGCGTTTTATCAATCTTTATGAAATATCCATAAATAATAAAGGACCGTATGGGAACCATATGGCAGCATTTACCAGAAATTTGAGGTAAAAACACTGTTTGAAACTGCGTCCAACCGCAGGTTGGATACCCTCCAACTACGAAACACTTGCTTTTTTGACCCATTTCCACTATGCTGGTCGCAGAGCGCTCGAGAAAAACGAAATGAATAAAAAGGCGGTATTTGATATGGAACAGATTTATTTCGGCCAGCGGATCGCCCAGCTCCGGCGGGAGCGGGGGATGACCCAGGAGGCCATGGCACAGAAGCTGGGCATTACCAATCAGGCGGTATCCAAGTGGGAGAGCGATCAGTGCTGCCCGGACATTATGCAGCTGCCCGCCCTGGCGGACCTGCTGGGGATCACCCTGGATGAGCTGTTCGGCAGACCCCAGAGCGCGCCCGCGGAGCTGCCCTGGCCGGACGACAACGACCTTCGCGCCGTGTGCTTCCTGGGCCACAGGCTGATCAAGCACCAGGACATCCCCCGGGGCGGAGCGGAGCGGGGCAGCGTTCGGCTGGACTTCAGCGGCACGGTGGATACCATCCAGTCGGAATTCTCCGTCCAATGCACAAACACCACCGTCCACGGGAGCATCATGGCCGGTGACGGTGTGATCTGCGGCGATGTGGGCGGCGATGTGCAGGCCGGTGACGGCGTGACCTGCAGCACCGTCCGCGGCAGCATCAGGGCAGGGGACAGCATCACCTGCGGCGACGTGGGCGGCAACGCCCAGGCCGGAGACAACCTCCGCTGCGGCAACATCCACGGCATGGCCAGAGCCGGTGAGAGCATCTACTGCACCGGCAGGGAATAAGGGGGCACCATGGGAGACCCGGCATTTTACGCCGGGTCTCCTTTTTCCTGGGCAGCATGGCGCTGTTCCTGCGGGGCGGGGCAATGTGGGTGCTGTATGCCGGTATCTTTGTGTACACGCTGGGGGAGGTCGTGGCTGTGCTGGGCACGAACCCCTATGCCTCCCGCCGGGTTCCGGCTTCTCACCGGGGCCGCATCGGGGGCATCGGCAATGTGCTGTATTCTGTTTTTCAAACCCTTAACCAATACCTGATCAGCTTTGTGCTCATGGCGGCGGAGGGACAGTATCACCTGCTGTGGCTGATTTTTATGGGAATCGGCCTGGTGGGCATCGTACTGTACGCCCTGGTCTACCCCCTGGATCGGCGCAGCTTCCCCAAGCTCTACGCCAAGGGAACTTTTTGAGCGATAACAATATTCCCCCGATGCAGCCTGAAAGCATCGGGGGAATTGCTTGTTTATGTAATTGCCTTGATCTCTATCGTCCTGCCGCCCAGGCTTTGGTAGACCCGGTGGGAGATGGAGAGCACGGTGCGCCCTTCGGAGGCGCGGTGCAGCGCTTCCAGTACCCGGGCCTCGGTTTCAGCGTCCAGGTTGGCGGTGATCTCGTCCAGCAGAAGCACCGCCGGGTCGGCTGCCGCAGCCCTGGCAATGGACAGAAGCTGCCACTCGCCCTGGGAGAACATCCCGTCGGTGCATTCGGTGGCGTAGCCGTCGGGCAGGGAGGCGATGGCCTCGTCGATCCCGGCCAGCCTGGCCGCGTTTCGCGCCATTTCCTCCGTGATCCGGGGGTCACCCAGGGTGATCTGTTCCAGGACTGTTCCCGGCACCCGGGAGAAATGCTGCTCCACACAGCTGATGCAGGCCCGCCGCTCCCGGTCGGTGATTTTGGAAACCTCCACGCCGCCGATGGTGATGGTTCCGGCCTCCGGCGGGTAAAGCCCCAGCAGCAGGCGGAAGAGGGTGCTCTTTCCCGCACCGGTCCGGCCCACCAGCGTGACCTGCTCCCCCTCCTTCACCGTCATGGAAAAGTCCTGGATCACAGGCTTTTCTTCGTAGCCGAAGGTCACATGGGAAAGGACCACGTCCCCACGGGCGGCTTTCTCCCGCTCCGGCGGGATAGCGCGCTCCGTTTGGCTCAGGAAGGCATCGATCCGCTTGACGCCCGCCATGGCCGACTGGATGGTCTGGATCTCCGTGCCCAGGCTCTCAATGGGGGCGAAAATCCGGGAGATGTAATTGATCACGGCCACCGAGGTGCCCACCGACATACCGAACAGGGTCAGTACCTTCGCCCGGCCGGAGGCGGAGAGCAGCATGACGATGCCCACCACGGCGGCGTTCAGCAGCAGCACCACGGGGGAGTAGACGGCGTTGTAGAAGTTCGTCTTTTCCATGGCGGCGTAGCTTTCGCCGATGCGCCGGTCATAGCGCTGCTCCATGTAGCCCTCCAGCCCAAGAGCGTGAATGGTGCGGATGTTGTGCAGCGTCTCCGGCACCTGCCCGGACACGGCGGCCACGGCCCGGCGGTTTTCCAGCTGAGCGGCCAGCATCCGTTCCTGCACGTGGCGGGTGAAGAGGGCAAGGAATGGCAGCACCACCAGCAGGATCAGCGCCAGGCCCATGTTCTTTACCGCGATCACCACCAGGATCGAAATAATCCGGCAGGCGTCCGCCACCATGCTGATGATGCCGGCGGTGAACAGTGCCTCCACGGTATCCACATCCCCGGAAAACCGGGCGGCCACCTCGCCGGGGGCCTGGCTCACCAGCGTCCCGGCAGGCAGGTGCGTAAGCTTCTGGGACATTTCCGAGCGCAGCGCGTGGGTCATCTTTTGCCCGAAAAGCACCAGCAGCGTCTCCTGGGCGGAGGACAGCGCCCCCTCCAGGGCAAGGCTGCCAAAATAGAGGAGCACTGCGGCAAATGCCAGCGGAAGTCCCCCGGTCAGCCGGTCGATAACGCGGGCCAGCAGCAGCGGCGGGACCAGGGACGCAACCACCGACGCTGCGACACACAGGAGCGTCCCGATGGTGAGCAAGCGATGGGTCAGCGCGGCCGTTCGCAGGGCGGCGAATACCCCGGTATTATTCCTGCGCTTCATGGCAATCCCCTCCTGTCTGGCTTTCATAAAGATGGCGATACGCCGGTATGGACGCCATCAGCTTATCATGCGTCCCGACCTCGACCCTTCCGTCCTCCATAAAGATGATCTGCCGCATCTGCGGGAAGTGGTACAGCCGGTGAGAGATCAGGAAAACGACCTTGTCCTTTGCGTATTCCCGCAGGTTTGCAAACACCGTATCCCCGGTTTTGCGATCCAGGGCGGAAAACGGATCGTCCAGCACCAGCACCGGGCGGGGGTGCGCCAGCGTCCGGGCCAGCGCCAGCCGCTGTGCCTGCCCGCCGGACAGGCGGACGCCGCTGCTGCCGATGATGGTATCCAGGCCATCCTCCATGCTGAGCACCTCGTCCTTCAGCGCGGTGGCGGAGAGATCGACCAGAGCGTCCTCATTGCTGCCGCATAGAACATTGCTTTGCACCGTGTCACTGCTCAGCTCCGGGTCATGTCCCAGATACCCCACCGTGGCGGCGATTTGCCGGGGCGTAAGGTGGGAAAACTCCGTTCCGCCGAATCGGGCGGAGCCGCCATAGGGCGCTTCGCAGAGGAACACCCGGCCAAAGGTGGATTTGCCGCAGGCCACCGGCCCGGTCACGCCGATGATGTCGCCGGGATGGGCCGTCAATGAAAGGTTGGAGAAGATCGGCTCCTGGGTATAGGCAAAGGAGAGCTTTTCAAGAGTCACGTCCGCCGGCGCGGGAACATGAAGGGGCTCCAGCGGCTCCGGTGATTTCATCAGCGGCCGGATCCGCTTCCAGGAGACCTCGGCCTTCTGCACGGAGTTGAAGAGCTTTGCCACCTTGGAGGATTTCACCGTCAGCTTGGTAAAGCAGGAGAGAAAGGTGGTGAAGGCCGCAATATCCCATGCGCGCCACCCGGTGCCCAGCACATTTTTCGCACCGAACCACAGGATGAACAGCACCCCCGCCTCCGACGCCGCCAGATACAGCGGCGGCAGCGCGGACTGCCACACGTTGGAGCGCACGGCGGTCCGCTCATAGTCTCCCAGCGTCTGCTCATAGCGGGCCTCGGTCGCTTCCTCACAGCCGTAAATGCGGTAGGTCACGGCGTTCCCGGCCCGGTCCAAGGTGGCGGCGCTCAGCGCTCCCGCCGCCTTTTTATAGGCCGCCCCCGCCTGCTGCACGGGCTTTTTCATCCACGCCGCGCAGACGTAGGAAATCGGCGTAAAGAGCAGACTCAGCAGGGCCAGGCGCCAGTCGTATACCAGAAGCATGACCGCGTAGCTGACCATCACCACGCCGGTGTCGAATACCTCGGTGGTGAATTTGCGCATTCCCTCCACGCAGTCGTCCACATCGGAGATGGCCTTGGTCATCAGTTCTCCGGCCCCCTCCTGCTCCAGGGAGGCCCGGCTCTGACGCACCAGATTGGCATAGAGAATGCCCTTCATCCTGCGGTTGATGTTGTTTGCAAAGCGCCGGACGTAAAAGCGCTTGATAAACCGCGCCCCCTGCACGGCCAGCGTGACCGCCAGATAGGCCAGCACCAGCACCGCCATTTTTCCGGCGGTTTCATTGCCGCCCAGAATATCGGCAAGGCACTGCGCCAGCCGTCCCTCGAACCAGGGGGTGGCCAACAGGCCCACATTGTAAAACAGCCCCGAAAGGGTGACAAAGGTCAGCGACAGCCATTCGGCCCGGAAATAGGAGCCAATCCTGTCAGGGGTAAATGCCTTTTTTGTTTCCATATTCCCCCGTCACTTCCTTTCAGCGATGAATGAAGTGGGGAAAGCCTGCCCGGCTCTCGGCCTTCGACGCGGCATAGAGCTTGTCCAGCATCGCCCCAAAGGTCGCCGCCTCCTCCGCAGTGAGCGCGGAGGTCAGGTATTCATAAAAGCCCGCCTCGATCTCCGCTTTGGAGGATTTCAATGCTTCTGCCTGCGGGGTGGGGAAGAGCAGCTGGCTGCGCCGGTCGCTCGGGTCATCCCTGCGCACCAGGAAGCCCTTTGCCTCCAGATTCTTCGTCCTGCGGGCGATGGCAGCCTTGTCCGCGTGCAGAATTTCCGCAAGCTTGGCCTGGGTGCAGCCCGGCTCATGGCGCAGGGCGTGGATCAGATCGATCTCCGCCGTTCCGACCCCCTCGTCCCGCAGGGTCAGCAGCACCAGCTTCTCCGCTTCCCGGGCGATCTTCGTGATTTTTCGTTGGGTGATGTCCATATGTACACCTCCACCATGTTAGTTGTATGTACATCGTTGTATGTACACCAATTATAGCCAAGCGAAAATGCAATGTCAAGAGGAAGCTTCAACGGCGCAAACCCTCCGTCGGGGTCTGCGCCGCTGTGCTGCATATAAAGGGTCAGCTTTCCAGCTGCATGCCCAAAAAACTGGCTGCCGTCCGCGCCAGGGTGCGGTCGGAATCCTGGAGTGGGGAGTCGTTTTCGCCCAGCAGCAGCATGACGCACCCCATCAGATCCCCCTGGGACAGAATGGGGGCCGCCGCGCCCAGATGGTACTTGTCCGTTCCGTCCGCCGCCCGGATGGGGGATTCGCCGCTCTGATATAAATAGTTCTTCCGCTGCTCCATGATCCGCTCCAGCTCAGGGGAATTGGGCTTGTCCATCAGATCCCGCTTGGGCGCGCCATGCAGCGCAATAATGCTGTCCCGATCCGCCACCGCCGCAATATGCCCCGTGGCTGCCACAATGGACTCACACATCTGCGACGCAAACTCCTGCAGATCCCCCATCGGCGAATACTTCCGAAATATCACCCCGCCATCCTTCTCCGTATAAATCTCCAACGGGTCACCCTCGCGGATGCGCAGGGTCCTTCGGATCTCCTTCGGGATCACGATCCGCCCCAGATCGTCCACCCGGCGTACAATGCCTGTTGCCTTCATAATTTCTTCTCCTTTGAAGCGCATATCGCGCGTGTTGCTCCAGAAGAAGTATTTGCAGGAAAAGGGGAAATATGTAATGGGGCGGAAAATTAGGGCAACACCGCACAATTTGGCAAGAAGCCCCAGCCTGGATTTTTGGCTCAATTCAAAGTTTGGAAAACGAAGGAATACTGTATGTATTTCTCGTTTTTCAATCTGAAGAAGTGGGGCAAAAAGGCGGCTGCGGCTCGCAGACACAATTGTGCGGTGTTGCCTTAGAATTGAGAAGGAGACTATATTGATGTACTGTTTTGATTGGAAGTTTTGGTTGTGGCAAGACATGTCTGCACTAGCCGAAAATATGAAGCGGGAAATGCTATATTTGAGCCTTGACAACCAATTATGTTTTCGGGAATGTACAAATTGACCTACTGTTTTTTGTAGAAAGCGTAGAACTTGTGCAATTTGCAAAAATAACCTGGACATTTGAACTGGTCTATGATATAATCTGGTTAGTTAATTAAATGAATCAACTAACTTAATTATACGGGAGATGGTTGCATTGGCATCGCGGTCCATAAAGGATAAAAAACTGACACCCCTTGGAAAAGCAAGAGAGCGTACTGCCTACAAATTTATCGCTATCCCTGTCCTGTATTTTGTAATTACAAGGGCGTTGCCGACAATCTTTTCGTTTGTCCTGAGCTTTATGAAGTGGGATTTGCTAAGTCCGCAAAAAAGCTTTGTTTTCTTGGATAACTATAAGGCTATTATGAAGGACCCCGCGATTTCTGCGGCACTTATCAACACTTTTGAGTATGTGATCGTCTGTGTCCCGGTGATGACCGTCCTGAGCTTGATTTTGGCGCTCCTGCTCAATGAGATCGTAAAGGGACGCAGCTTTTTCAGGCTGCTGGTTTTCATCCCTTATGTTACCAGCGTGGTAGCCATTTCCTGGGTTTGGAAATGGATGTTCATGGCCAACGGTGGCGTCATCAATATGATATTCAAGGCATTGGGACTGCCCGCACAGCAGTTCTTGAATTCCACGTCACAGTCGATTTTGGTCATTATGACAAATGTGATTTGGGCGAGTATTGGGTTTAATACGATAATCATGCTTGCGGGATTGATGCAGATCCCCCAGACCTATTATGAGGCTGCTCAGATGGACGGAGCATCTTCTTGGCAGCAGTTTTGGCATATCACAGTCCCCCAACTGAATCCGACGCTTGTTTATATTGCGGTGATGGGCACGATTCGCACATTGCAGGTCTTTACCCAGGTATATAACATTGCGGGCGTTGAGGGAGGACCGTTGAAGTCCACCACCAGCTTGGTCCTGGAAATCTATCTGACTGCTTTCAAACGCTATAAAATGGGACGTGCCAGTGCGATTACCGTTGTGCTGTTTGTCATTATTATGCTGATCACCATCTTCCAAATGAAGGTGCTGAACAGAGAAACAGATTAGGAGAGGCCTATGAAATCGAGGAAAAGATTTAAAAGGACCGCAGCGTATATCATTCTTTCTGTGTGCGGCTTTATTATGGTTTTTCCCTTCCTGTGGATGGTTGCCACGAGCTTTAAAGTCGGGTCGGAAGTATATTCCATGAGTTTGATCCCCAAGCATTTCTCTATCGCAAACTACAAAAAGATCCTGGGGGCGTCTCCATTCCTTTTGTGGTTCTGGAACAGTTTCCTGGTTTCCGGCATTACTACTGCCTCTGTACTGATTTTCGACCCTTTGGTCGGCTATGTGTTTTCAAAGTACCATTTCCGCGGAAAAGAACTCATATTCCTCTTGATCCTGTCAACATTGATGATCCCAACGGAAATGATGATTATTCCGTGGTATCTCTCAGTTGTAAAGCTCAGATTGACAAATACACTGTTCTCCCTACTCTTCCCAGGGCTGATGAGTGCCTTCGGAATCTTTATGATGCGGCAGTTTTTTACTGGTGTTCCTACGGATCTGCTGGACGCAGGCCGCATCGATGGCTTAAGTGAGCTCGCAATTTATCGAAAAATTGCTCTTCCGCTTGTGAAACCGGCCCTGTCCGCCTTGGGGATTTTTACATTCCTCGGATGCTGGAACAGCTTTTTGTGGCCTGTCATCGTCCTGAACGATAAAAGCATGTATACAATTACTGTCGGTGTTGCGCAGTTTTCCAGTGAAATGCTGAATCAGTGGGATCTGATTATGACCAGCGCATCCATCGCGACATTGCCGGTCTTGGTCATTTTCCTGATTTTCCAAAAGCAGATCATTGAAGGAATTCAACTTACTGGTGTAAAAGGGTAGAAAGAGGAGGTAAAAAGAATGATCAATGGTATTCGCGTCTATGATTCTCATGTTCACTTTATGGTAAAGGGAACAGAGATCAGCAATGTCAACAACACCATGGCGAAAAAGAACGGAGCGGAAACGCAGCAGCTGGTGCGCGAAATGAGCCAATATCAGACGGATCAGTGGAAAAAAGCCTGGGGCTTTCCACCAGAAGCCCCTGTGCCTGAAACCATTGAGGAAAGCGTTGCCCTTTGGCTCAAGGACATGGATGAGAAAGGCGTGGATAAGCTGTGCTTTGTCACTGCTGGCTCTATGGAGAACTCCAATGACAGCATGCAGAAAATTGTTGAGCTGGGGAAAGGCCGCTTCGTGGGATATGCGTACCACGATCCATTTGCGCCCAATGCCGCCGAATTGCTTGAGGACGCCATTGTGAACAAGGGCCTGCGCGGAATGAAGATCCTGGGCCCGCAGCTGGATCGCCCTCTGGATAGTAAGGAATTGTGGCCTCTGTGGGAGACCGCCGAAAGACATAATATTCCCATCTTGTTCCATTTCGGCATTATGGGCGCCGCAGGCGGCATTTCTCATCACATTAATATCTCACCGGCCATTATCCATGACGTGGCAAAGGCGTTTCCACGGGTCAAATTTATTGTCCCTCATTTCGGGTGCGGCCAGTTGGAGGATACCTTCATGCTGTGCTGGGTTTGCCCCAATGTATGCATTGACACATCCGGCTCCAATCAGTGGACCCGATGGATGCCCTATAAGATCACAGTGAAGGATCTCCTGAGTAGATATTATGAAACAATCGGCCCGGAGCGCATCATCTTCGGTACAGATGGCTCCTGGTTTCCCAGAGGCTTCGTCATGAAGTACTTTGATGCACAAATTCGTGATTGTTTCGAGCTTGGCTTTAAGGATGAGGATGTCAACCTGATTTTTTCGGGTAATATCGAGCGCATTTGGAGTGAATTCAGACCTTGAAAATGACCGTTGCAAATGAAAGTACAAAAAAGGTCCTGTCTGCCCTCTTTAGCAGAAAGATGCTTTCCAGAAAAGACATTGCCCAGGCTACCGGCCTTTCCCGCGCTGCAGTGACGTACAGCGTAGACGAACTTCTGCGTCAGGGAATATTACTGGAAAAGGGCGTTTCGGAGGCATCGCCGAAGGGCGGACCGAAACCGGTCAATCTTTGCCTGAATTCAGAGGCCTGCCTTGTAATCTCGATTCTTGTAAGGCCGGGCGATCCCATTGTGCAGATCGTTGACATTACTGGCGAGATCAGATGCAAGTACCCTTTTTTAAAGCAGTATTACGAGGACTTTTCCCAGATGATCGATGAAACGGTGGGGTTGTGCCGGAGGGCGATAGAAGAGTTTGGACGCGCGCGCTTCCTTGGCGTTGGAATTTCAGTCCCGGGGAATATTCGCAATAATGAAGTAGTTTTCTCCCCCTATTTTGATGCAAAAAAGCTTAATTTAGGCAAAAAGTTCTCTCAGGAACTGGGAATGGACGTCTTCGTAGAGCGCGACGTGTACAATATGGCCTATGGAGAGCGCTGGAGGGGGTGCGCACAGAAGCAGACGGATTTCCTGTGCGTATGGATAAGCAGTGGCATTGGCAGCGCGGCGATCGTCGATTCCAAGCTCATTAACGGAGCAATGGGACTTGCAGGCGAAATGGGTTTTATGGCGGTGGATAAGCGAGCCTATCGGGAGCGGCCGTACACCTTGGATGATTTCGGCTATTTCGAGGAAATAACTTCCGTACGGCGGCTTGAGGAAAAATACTGTGCACCATTCGAACAGGTGATTGCGTTGGCGGAAAGAAATGCCGCGATCATGCAGGATCTGTATGCCATGTGCGATACGCTTGCTATGGGCATTACAAATGCGATCCTGCTGCTGAATCCCTCCGTGATCATCGTTAGTGGCCGGTTTCGCCATGCCAAAGCGGCGATTGGAGCGTATTTTGAGCGCCAGGTACATCAGCTCTGCCCGATGCCCTGTGATATAAGGTTTTCGTATCTGGGAGAGGATGCCATTACGCTCGGCGGAACCTATCTGGTGCTCAATCAAAGGTTAGGTATTGAAATGAAGGAGTGAAAACATGATTACAAAAGCAGAAATTGAAGCCGTTGACGGGACGCAATTTCCGGCATTGAGCTTCCAGAAAAACGTGCTGGCCCCTATCTTTGATATTCAGAAGGAGTACTATTTCCGCTGCTTTATTGAAATGACAAAGGCCCACGTGATAATGCTCAGTGAACAGGGCCTGGTCACGCCGGAGGACACCAAAACAATTCTCAAGGGAATCCTTGAGGTGGAGCAGATCCCCTTCGAGGAGCGGGAATATGACCCGCATTTCGAGGACATGTTTTTCATGTTTGAGAAAGCATTGGAGGAAAAGATCGGTTCAACTCTTGCCGGACGAGTCCATACGGCGAGAAGCCGCAATGACATAGGAGTCGGCGAGTTCCGCATGGTCATGCGCCAGGAGTTGGTTAAGGTCAAGGCAAGTATCCTGCGGCTGAAGGACACACTGCTCACGCTGATCAGCGAAAACTTTGATACGGTCATGCCAATGTATACGCATACGCAGCCGGCGCAGCCGTCCACTTTGGCTCATTATTTGCTTTCCATGTATGATGTGCTTACGAGAGACATGACACGGCTGACGGCGGTGGAAAAGTCCATCAATCGTTCGCCTCTGGGTGCGGCGGCCATTACGACGACGGGATTCCCCATTAGCCGGGAGCGTGTCAGCGAGCTGCTTGGCTTTGATGGCCTGCTGGAGAACAGTTATGATTGCATTGCTGCTGCCGACCATACGATGGAGTTCGCCGGTGTATTGCAGGTGCTGGCCGTGGATATGTCCCGCTTTATGAAAGATGTGCTGGACTACTGCACAAAGGAGTTCGGTTTTTTCTACCTCGCGGATGGCTATGTCCAGAAATCCAGCATTATGCCGCAGAAACGCAACCCTTCGTCTTTGGAGCATTGCCGGCCCATCATCAGCAAGGCCATGGCAGAGGCACAGGCGATTTTCACCATTATGCATAATACACCCTATGGCGATATCGTAGACAGTGAAGAAGAGCTTCAGGAGCATCTGTACCGCTCTGTGGGCTACATCGTGCGTGCTATGGATGTGACGGCCAATGTGCTCGGGACAATGCGGATCAACAAAGCGCTGCTGCTGCAGCGTGCCCACGAGAATTTTATCACGGTTACGGAGCTTGCGGACACTCTTGTACGTGAGGTCGGCCTGTCTTTCCGCGAGGGCCATAGTATCACCAGCGCGATCGTTCGGAAGCTCTATGGTGAGAATTTGACAGCAGACAATATTACGCAGGATTTCCTGAATCAAGTCAGCCGTGAGGTTTTGGGCCGGCAGGTCGAGATTGACGCGGATGTTATTAAGTTGGCATTGGATCCGGTCCATTTTGTTGAAATTCGCAGCATCGTCGGAGGCCCTTCCCCAAAGGTCGCGGAGGGGATGTATAAAGAGCGCCTGAAGAACTATGCGGAGGAAATGAACGTTTTGCGGGAAACCAAAAATAAATATGAAAGGGCGCATGAGGCTTTGACAGAGGCAGTGAGTCGCCTGATCGATCAGTAATTGGCGGTGAGTTGGGTGTATTTAGGAATTGATGTCGGCGGTACAAATACAAAACTGTGCGTTGTTGATACGGAACTTCATATTTTAAAGGGCTGGGAGTTAGCCACAGAGAAATCGTTGGATATCGTTGAATTCCTAGATAACTTGATAGCCGAAAGTAGGATGCTTTTTCCAGGTATAACTCATGTTGGTCTGGGGTTCCCGGGAACCGTGGATCCTGAAACGGGGAGTATCCATACCGCCCCGGCGATCTTCGCAGGGGAGAGGAATATAAAAAGAGAACTGTCCGCACGCGTCGGGATTGAAGTATCCGTTGAAAACGACGTGGCCTGCTGGGCAATCGCAGAAGGGGAATGCGGATGCTGCCGGGGTGTCTCTGATTATGTATTCATCACGATTGGGACTGGAATTGGCTCCTGCATTGTAATTAACGGTCAGATTTATAAAGGGTCAGACCTTGCGGCTGGAGAAATCGGCTATATGGTTTTCTTGGAAGACTTGCAGGGACAGGCAAGATCCTTTGATGAATTTGGGAGCTTTGAATCCAAGGCTTCTGCGGCTGCAATCGAACGGGATTACCGCGCCAGTATTAACAGCCGGGCGACCGTAGCGGAGATATACGAGCGTTTCAAAGACTCCAGTGATGCAGCGGCGCAATCTTTTATCTGCCAGAAAATGGACTACCTGGCAGTTGGTATTGCCAATATTGTAACAATTCTGAATCCGCAAACAGTGGTTATTGCGGGCGGAATTACAAAAGAATGGGACTTTTTAAATCAGCAGCTCTCTGCAAGGCTCAAGCGCTTGGTCCACAACCAAGTATCCTTGCAGCACAACCAAACGGGTGAGTACGGTGGTGCTCTCGGCGCAGTGATCCATGCGCTGAAAAACCACACTTATAAAAACAATCAGGAGGAAACAGTATGAAAAAGTTTTTTGCGGTTCTTTTGACAATGGCGATTTTATCCACATTATTTGCTGGATGTGGATCTGAGAGCAGTCAACCGTCGACTGCTGCCCCCACGGAAGCATCGGCACAGCCTGCCAGTGGCGATGCGAAAGAGATTACGATTGAGTACTGGCAGTATGCCTATGAATCCAAGGTCAAGTTGGTTGACGAGCTGATCCCTGAATTTGAAGCGGCTAACCCTGGCATCAAAGTTGTCCACAAGACTTTCCCCTATGCGGACTATGAGCAGAAGCTGGCGGCAGAGCTGGCCGCTGCCGCGACGACGGGTGAGGGCCCCAATATTATCAACATGTTCTATGGCTGGGTGCCCAAATATGTAAAGTCCGGCGTGCTGAGTTCCCTCCCGGAATCTTTTGCGAAGGACATTGAAGAGAACTTTACTCCGATGGCACAGATCAACAAAATTGAGGGTGCGTACTACACCATTCCTACCGCTGTGCGTGCAACGGCCCTGTTCTATAACAAAACACTCCTGGATGAAGCAGGGATCGCAATTGAAGACATCCCCACTGAACTGATGGCTTGGGCACAGATGGCCTCGGATCTGGCGAAATGGAACGGTGATACGCTGGAAGTTGCGGGTTGCACCTGGCAGCCCGATGGCCAGTATCACTCCTGGGTGCGCCCTGTCCTGATGACTCAGTTCGGCGGAACGCCTCTTTCTGAGGACGGAAAGACTGCCAGCTGGAACAGCCCCGAATGCTTGGAAGCATTTAAGTTCTTTATTGGTTTGAACACTGACCTGAAGGTTGGTGTGAAAAACTTCTACACGGATGACGTGACTGCTTTCTCCAGCGGAAAGGCCTATTTCCATGTCGACGGCTCCTATCGCCTGGGAACGCTGCGCTCCAGCGTAAGTGACTTTGAGTGGGGCGTGATGGAGCTGCCTGCGTACAACGGGAATAAGGGCTCCTTTGGTTCCTTCTGGACCAACGGTATTACCGCGCTGACCCAGTCTGACCCAGACAAGTATGATGCCTCTTTGAAATTCCTGGAATTCTTGGCTTCTGAGAAGGTCATGGAACGCTGGACGGAGGAAGTTGGAGAAATCGGCGCGCGGAAATCTATTGCGGACAATGAGACATTCCAGAGCGACCCGACTCTGAAACCTTTCCTGAGTGCCCTTGAGTACGCGACCAGCTATTTCTATGTGGATGAATCCGCTGACCGCCAGATCATGCTGGATGCCATCGACGAGGTCGTCCTTAATGGAAAGGACCCCGAAACGGCTTTGAACGAGGCAAATGCAAAAGTGCAGGCACTGCTGGATGAGTTCTGGCTTGACTAAAACTGAAAAGGCTGCTGTAAGTCGCATTCTCAAAAAGTGACGTAATATTTTTAGGGGCTGCTGCAAAGTTCGTTTTTGCAGCAGCCTCATGTTAAGGTGTAGCCATGTAACCAAGATCCGCGGCTTATATCATGCGGGCATGGAAAGCTGGCTGAACGCATTAGCGCGGCCGGGGGCATCCCGGCGCGTTATGCCGCACCGGTTTTACCGCGTTGATGCTCTTGCGATGATGTTGGAGGTGGTGATGTAGGTCTGGATCTGCATGTTGGGGTGGCGGATGATGTCTGTCAGGAATTTTGCGGCCTGGGTCCCCATGTCCCGGACGTTGATGTCCACGACGGTCAGCGGCGGCTCGATGATGCGGGAGAAGGGGTAGTCGTCAAAGGCCATGATGCCGATGTCCCCGGGGATGCGCAGGCCCTTTTTCAGGACCGCGTCCACGCAGCTGAGGGCAATATAGTTGTTGGCACAGATGATGGCGTCCGGCAGCTCCTTCTGGCTCAAAAGGCCTTCCGTCATCCGCAGGCCGTCTGCCCGGGTGGATTCCCCCAGCCAGATATATTGATCCTCCAGCCGCCTGCCCGCGTTGGACAGGCCCTGCTTCACCCCTTGCAGGCGCAGAGCGGAGCCCAGATCATAGGACTTCCCGCCGATGAAGGCGATGCGCTGGTATCCCCGCGACAGGAGGTAGCCGGCTGCCACGGTGCCGGAGTAGGTGTTGCTGTTGTCGATCCAGCAAGCCTGGCTGTCAAAGTCCGGCGCGCCCAGGACCATGTGGGGAAATTGCAGCCGGGTCAGCACGGCGGCCAGGGGGTGGGACATGACGCCGACATGAATGGCAATGGCGTCCGCGCTGCGGCGGGAGATGATCTCCTCCGCGATGCCGCAGGCGGAGGTCGCGTCCGTGCCCCGCAGGATCAGGCGGTAGCCCCGCTTGCACAGCGCCTCCTCCAGACCGGCGATGATCTCAAACATGTGCGGGTTCTGAAAGGCGGCGTTGGGGGCCAGGTCTGCCAGCAGCACCACGCAGTGGCTGGAGCCGCTGGCAAAGCTCTGGGCGTTGGCATTGGGGTAGTAATTCATTTCCCGCATAATGCCGCGGACCCGCTGCGCCGTTTGCTCGGAAATGCTGTAATGTCCGTTCAGGACCTTGGAGACCGTCGAAATGGAAACGCCCGCCGCCCGGGCCACGTCCTTGATGGTAACACCCATATTTTTCACCGCCTTTTTTTATCAGTATATCACAATTTGGGGCTGTTGCAAAATAGTCTTTTCATAAGGCAACACCGCACAATTTGGCAAGAAGCCCCAGCCTGGATTTTTGGCTCAATTCAAAGTTTGGAAAACGAAGGAATACTGTATGTATTTCTCGTTTTTCAAACTGAAGAAGTGGGGCAAAAAGATGGCCGCGGCTCGCAGACACAATTGCGCGGTGCTGCCATAAAATCATCCTAATAACTCAGCGGTAGAAACCACGATTATTTCGTGATTTCTACCGCTATTTCTAACTTATGGGAGGAAGTATTTTTGCAAGTTTTAAGGCAACAGTTCCAAGATTTACTCGCAGGTTCCCGCACTGGATGTTACCAAAAAACCGCCGGGGGCCAGAATGCCGTCCCGGAATCCCTCCGCCCAATACGGCTTCCCCTCCTGGGCGGGGATCGCGGCATCGGTGGTTCCCGCGTTGACGGAAACCGTCACGGAGCACATCGGCGTGCTTCTGCGGAAGTGGAGTACACGGCTGCCTTCGTCGGCGGACAGCATTTGAAAATCCCCTTCCCGCAGCGCAGGCAGCTCATGGCGCATGGCGATGGCCTTTCGGAAAAAGCCCAGCAGGGCAAGATCTCCGCCGCTCCAGGGCATGGGGGCGCGGTACTCCTCCTCGCGGAGGCCCTGGACACCAAGCTCGTCCCCGTAAAACACGGTGGGCATCCCCACAAAGCACATCATAAACAGGACCGCCAGCCGGTAGCCCGCGGTATCTCCGCCGCACAGCGACAGGAAGCGGCTGACATCGTGGCTGTCCAGCAGGTTCAGCTGGGCGGGGAGCATTTGCAGGCGGTAGCGCATGAGCATATCGGTGACGCGCCCGGAGAATTCCGCCGCGTCAATGCGCTTTTCGGCGAAAAACGCGCAGCAGTGCTTTCGGAAGTCGTAGTTCATGGTGGAGTCGAACATGTCTCCCTGGAGCCAGTGGCCGGCGCTTTCCCATACCTCGCCGATGAGCAGCGCCTCCGGGTTTTCGCGCTTGACCGCGCGGCGGAACGCGCGCCAGAAGCCGTCGTTGATCTCGCTGGCCACGTCCAGCCGCCAGCCGTCGATGCCGAATTCCCGCACCCAATAAGCGCCCACATCGCAGAAGTATTTCTGCACCTCTGGGTCGGCGGTATTCAATTTCGGCATCATCCGCTCATAGGCGAAGCAGGCGTAGCCCGGAATTTCCTCCGGCGTTTCGGGGCGATGCACCGGGAAGGTCAGATTATAGAACCAGTTCCTGTACGGAGATTTTTCCTGATTCCTGACCACGTCCTCAAAGGCAAAGAAATGCCAGCCGCAGTGATTGAAGACGCCGTCGATGATGACCCGGATGCCAGCGGCGTGCAGGGCGCTGACCATGGCCCGGAATGCCTCGTTTCCGCCGAAGCAGGGGTCCACGTGATAGTAATCCAGCAGATCGTACTTGTGGTATTCCCCGGCGGCAAAGATTGGGTTCAGATAAACGCAGTTGATGCCCAGCGTCTTCAGGTAATCCACATTCCGGGTCACGCCTTCCAGTGTTCCGCCCAGCTTCCCGTGTACGGTGTGCTGCTCAAAGCGCCGCGGATGAGAAAGCCCGGCGATTTCGCACTTGCCGGAGGCAAAGCTGTCCGGGAAAATATTGTACACAACAGCGTCTCTGACCCACTGCGGCACACGGGCAATGTCGCTGCGGTGGTTGAACGGGAGCTTGAAATACTCCGAGCGATCCCGGGCAAGCCGGTCCGTAAAAAGATTGCTGTAATAAAGCGTTGTTTTCTCGCCGTCGTCCAGCAGGAAATAGTAATAGACCCGGTTATAGGGGCTGTCCACGATCACCTGCCAGTAATCGTGGCAGGCATCCGACAGGAGCTTTTTCATGGGGACGGCGGTAAAAAGGATGGGATCGACCCTGCACGCGGTATCGGCATAGAAGAGCGTCACCTGCTTCAGATCTCCCCTGGCGCAGCGCAGCCGGTAGACGATGCGGCGCTCATCCAGCCCGCAGCAGTATTCCGACATGGGAAGGTGCAGAATGGCATCCAGCTTCATCCCTTTACACCTCCCGCCGTCAGCCCGGAGGTCATATACCTCTGGCACAGGAAGAAGATCACCAGCACCGGCACGGAGACGGTAATGGCCGCCGCCGCGAAAACCGGCCAGGAGCCGGTCATCTCCGTTGCCTGAAGGGCGTTCAGTCCGGCGGCCAGCGTATATTTCCGTTCGCCGGTCAGGAAGGTGGTGGCGTAGATATATTCGTTCCACACGTAGATCAGCACCTGCAGGGCGGTGGTGATGATGCTGGGCTTTGCCAGAGGCATGACGATCTTCAGGACGATTTGCAGGTCGGAAGCACCGTCGATCCTGGCCGCTTCCTCGATTTCCGTGGGGATGGTGTCAAAATAGCCCTTGGTGTTCCAAAGGCTGAACACCGCCATGGTCCCGGTGTAGACCAGGATCAGGCCCAGCCGGGTATTGACCAGGCCCATGGGCCGCAGAAGCCGGTAGATGGCGAACATGGACAGGATCGCCGGGAAGGAATTGAGCAGCACCAGGCACCGCAGGATCGCTTTTCTGCCCGGAAAGCGGCGGCGGGAGAAGCAGTAGGCCGCCGGGACCGCCGCGCAAAGGGAGAAAAGCACCGTCATGACCGCCAGAAAGATGGTGTTTCGGAACCAAAGGGCAATGTTCTCCCCAAACAGGACCTCCTGGTAGTTTTTGAGGGTAAAATTCTTGGGAATGAAAGAGAAATCGGAGCTCAGCAGACTGTTGGACCCGTTCAGGGAGACGCTCAGGGCATAGAGAATGGGGATCAGCGTTAGAAAGCACAGCCCGATGAAAAATACATTCAGCGCCGTCAGGCCGATGCCCTCGCTCCATTTTCGCTTGTTCATCAGGCATCCTCCTTCAGCTGAAATTTGGCGGAGAACAGAAGCAGCAGTACGAAAATGATCATGGAGATTGCGGAGGAATAGCCGTAATTGTTGGTGATGAACGCATTTTCGTAGGCGTAGGTCAGGATGGTGTGGAAGCCGGAGCCGGTCTTCGCGCCCGCCTGTTGGGTCAGCAGGTAGACGACGTCAAACTGCTTGAAGGTCGTAAATACCGTGATGATCACCGCCGGGGCAATGATGGGCCGCATGGCGGGAATGGTGATGGATTTCGCCCGTGCGAACGCACCCGCGCCGTCCAGAATGGCGCTTTCGTAGTAGCTCCTGTCAATGCTTTGCAGCGCCCCGTCCATGATCATGATCATAAAGGGCAGTGCCAGCCACAGATTGACCACCGTGCAGCTCAAGAAGGCCGACACATCGGAGGACAGCCATCGGACGGCCGCCAGCCCCAGCTTGTTCATCCATTGGTTCAGCAGGCCGAACTGGGTGTTGAACATCCCCGTCTTCCAGAGCAGAATGCCCACATATCCGGGCATGGCCCAGGGAAACATCAGCACCGTTTTGTAGAGCTTGCGCAGCCGGAGCTTTTGGATGTTCAAAAGATTCGCCAGCAGAAAGGCAATGACCAGCTGCAGGACCATACTCACCACAGTCCACAGGACCGTTGCCAGCAGCGCGGACAGAAAGCCGGAGTCGAAAACGAACAGCGCGCGGATGTAGTTGTCCAGCCCCACCAGGGTAAAGTCAAACCAATGGTAGACGTTCATATTGGTCAGACTGATATAGAAGGTATACAGGATCGGAAATACCACCATCAGTCCGATCAGCACCAAAGACGGCGCTGACCAGACGTAGGAGCGGATCCATTCCCTCCGTTTCTTTTTCTCCATGGTGCGCTCCTGTTAATGCATTCCCGCGATCAGGCTTTCCGCCTGGGCCTTGGCCGCCTGGAAGCTGGAGGCAATATCCTTGCCGGAAAGGTTCACATCCGTCAGCAGGTTGCTGACCACCGTCCACATCACATCCATCTCGGGGATGTTGGGCATGGGAACGGCGATCTCAGCCGTCTGCCGCATGGCCTGGACCAGGGGATCCTCCGCGACCCGGGCATCCTCATAGCATTCGCTGTTCGCCGGGGCGCATCCGCTGGCCAGAGCCAGGGAGGTGCCGATCTCCGGCTTTGCCAGGGCGCACAGCAGCGCCTTTACCGCGTCGGTCTTCTTTTCGGCGGCGGCCTTCAGAACGTGGAGGCCCTGTACGCCGGAGTAGGGAGCCAGGGCCAGCCCGGTCTCATCCACGGTGGGCATGGGGGCGATGCCCAGGTCGATCCCGGCTTCTCTGGCGGAGGGGACCATCCACGGGCCGCCGATGGTGGCGTCCGCCTTCCCCTCCAGGAACAGGGTGTTGACGGTGTTGTATTCCGTTTCGCCCGGCATCAGCTTTACGAATTTCAGATGATAGGCCAGGGCCTCCTGGACGGCCTGCTCATCCGGGAAGGGGACCGCGCTGCTGTCGATGATGGAGCCGCCGAAGCCATGGATCCAGGCCGCGCAGTAGTAGGCGGTGCTGTGCTGCTCCACAAAGCCATAGCGGCCCCGCCCGGTGTTGTTCTCCATGTAGCTGTAAAGCGCCTCCGTTGTGGCTGGGACCTCCTCGTCGCGCATGTAGCGGCGGTTGTACATGAACAGCAGCGTCTCAAAATACAGCGGCAGCTGGTACAGGGTGCCCTTGTAGGTGGCCGCGTCAATGGTCATGGGCAGGAAGGCATCCAGCGTCCCGTCCTCCAGCAGCGGCGCCACCGGGGCCAGGATCCCCATTTCCGCAAAGACACCGATCTTGTCGTGGGCAAACAGAAACAGATCCGGGGCGGCGGAGGGGTCATTGCCGACCAGCTTCAGGGAATCGGTCAGGCTGGTCTTCTTCTCAAATTGAACATCCAGGTCCGGCGCGGCCTGGGCAAGATAATCGGAAAGGGCGGCGATCACCGCCTCCTCCTTGTCATGCCAGATGACGAGCTTGTTCGCGTCCGCACTGTCAGTGCTGCCGCCGCAGGCGGTCAGACTCAGTAGCATTAAAAGGCACAGGATCAGAGTAATCAACCGTTTCATAAGGGCCTCCTTGATAGACCGTCAGCGGGTACACGGCAGCCGTGTACCCGCCGGGGGATACAGTAAGTTTCTTTCTTGCGGGGGAGCCTGTTACGCCGGCTCCTCGTAGAACACCTGAGCGCTCTCGGCATCCGTTACCACGACCCAGATATCCTTGCCGGTCTCCACGGACAGGTCGGTGGTCTGGACGGAACCTTCATTGGCGTTGATGATCACGGAGTTGATCCAACCGGGGACCTGAATGCTGTACCAGTCGCCGTCCTTGGTCAGCGCCTCGCCGGGCCAGGCGGTGAAGGCGTTGGTGCCGTCCGGCGCGGACCAGGCCCACAGGCTGGGAGCCTCCCAATCCGCGGGGACCTGTGCATGCACGGTGATGTCGTCCACCGCCTTGTCGGGATCCTCGTAGCTCAGCTCATAGGTCAGATCCTTGTAAACGGTGATCCACAGCTCCTTGCCCTCGACGCTCACGTCCTCGGTCTGCTCGGTGCCGTCGTTGCCGTTTACGATCAGGGAATTGACCCAGGTGGGCGCCTTGCAGGTGAACCAGCCGTTGTCGCCCTCCCGCATGGCCTTGCCCGGCCAGCTTTCAAAAGCGTTGGTGCCGTCCGGCGCGGACCAGGCCCACAGGTTCACGGTTTTCCAGGACAGGGGAACATAGGCGTGGACCACGAACTTCTCCACGTAGGCAGGGATCTCGCCCCGCAGCTGAGCATCATAGGAGACGGCCGCGGTCTGATCCTCCGCAACCGTGATCCAGACCTCCTTACCGGCCTCCACCGCGATGCCGTCGGTCTGAACCGCCTCGTCCGTGCCCTGGTTCGCGTTCACGATGACGTTCTGCACGAAGTCGGGAACGTAGGTGTAGTACCAGCCCTCTGCCAGAGCCTCCATTTCCTCACCGGGCCAGGCCGCAAAGGCGTTGGTCCCGTCGTCTGCCCAGGCCCACAGATTCGGAGCATCCCAGCCCTCCGGCACCTGAACGACCACGGGGATCATGACCTCATCCGTTTCCGTCTCACCCTCCGCGAAAGCCGTTGCGGACAGCATCCCAAGCAGCATCACAACGGATAGCAGGATCGCAAATATCTTTTTCATGGTATATCCTCCTGTTTTTTGTTGGTAAGCCCAATATAGCACCCGTATTTCCCACCGTCAATGCCGTATTGCGAAAGTAATTTCGCAAAAGGACATGGATAAAATGCTGCAAAAAACGACATGTATTTTGTGCAATATGAAATTATTCCATTGAAATTTCTTGAGAAAAAGTGGGAAATTCAGCTTGCGTTTTTACTTAAAAAGGAAACTGCTTTCTCATTTTGCTTCGCAGGCAGGGACTTCTCTGCCGCAGAGCTTTCCCAGGTTCATTTGAGCAGGAGCTGCAATGAACAAGAAAAGAACGGGAACAGGATTCTCTTGAAAGCCGGTATTGCGTATGGTATATTGTAACTGATAATGGGCATATCGGTCGGAAACAGAATGCCGATTTGAATGCGGAAATACCAAAATGGATCATGTAGGAGGCAGAATATGGCAGATGCATTATTTGACCGCGAGGTTGAGCGCAGCCGGAAGGCGGGGAAGGCCAATATGGCGATTGCGCTGGTGTTTTTTGCGGCGGTCTTTCTTCTTTTTCCCGTGCTCAGGGGCAGGCAGACGGCCTCTCAGATGCTGGCGTGGGACGACGGGGTTTTTACCCTTACGCTTCCCGATGGGGAAAGCCATGCCATCCCCTATGACACCATCCAGGGACTGGAGCTGATCGAAGACCCGGATTACGGGGAGTGCGTCTCCGGTACGTCGGACAGGCAGTTCAAGTACGGCCTTTGGAGAAACGATGCGCTGGGGGAGTATGTGCTGTGCAATTTCAGGTCCTTTCAGCGGGTCATGCAGGTGACCACGGCCGACGGCATCTATTGGATCGGCTATGAGTCGGAGGCGACCACGGCCTCCATCTACGAGAGCTTTTCCGAGGAGCTGCTAAAGAATTGAACGAGGCTGTTGCAAAATTAAGGCAACACCGCGCAATTGTGTCTGCGAGCCGCAGCCGTCTTTTTGCCCC
>USEU01000013.1 GCA_900553805.1 uncultured Eubacteriales bacterium | reverse complement strand
AAGCACGACAACCACTCCCGCCGTGGTCTGCTGATGATGGTTGGTAAGCGCCGCAAGATGCTGGACTATCTGGCCAATAAGGACATCAACCGTTACCGTGCCCTGATCGCCAAGCTGGGTATCCGTAAGTAAGTTCACCAAAAGGCGACGGGGCAACCTGTCGCCTTTTTCACGGGAGCTGTTTTAGCGATTGAAAGTGTCCCCCAATAGAATTTTGGAGACAGTTTCAATGGCTAAACCTCCCGAAAAACAAATTATATTATATGGAGGTAAAACAATGGTAACTCACAGACAGTTCCCGAACCACAAGGTTTACGAAATGGAGATCGGCGGCCGCCCCTTCACCGTGGAGACCGGCAAGGTGGCAGAGCTTGCCAACGCCGAGTGCATCTGCCGCTACGGCGACACCGTGGTGCTGACCACCTGCACCGCCAACCCCATCCCCAAGGCGGGCATCGACTACTTCCCCCTGACCATCGAATTTGAAGAGCGGATGTACTCCGTGGGCCGCATCCCCGGCTCCTTCAACCGCCGGGAGGGCAAGCCCAGCGAGCGGGGTATCCTGAACAGCCGGATCATCGACCGGCCCATGCGTCCCCTGTTTGACGAGGAGCTGCGCAACGACACCGTGGTCACCTGCACCGTGCTGGCCAACGACTACGACAACCCCGTGGAGATCGTGGCGTCCCTGGGCGCTTCCATCGCCATCGCCTCCTCCGACGTGCCCTGGAACGGGCCTGTGGCCACCACCAACGTGTGCTACCTGAACGGCCAGTATATCATCAACCCCTCCACCGACGAGCGGGAGGCTTCTTCCTGCTTCGTGTGCATCTCCTCCACCTTCGAGAAGGTGGTCATGATCGAGACCGAGGCCAACGAGGCCCCCGAGTCCGTGGTCCTGGAGGCCATCCGCATTGCTCACGAGACCAATATGGAGATCGTGAAGTTCATCAACGGCATCGTAGCCGAGATCGGCAAGCCCAAGTTCACCTTCGAGAAGGCCGCCGTGAATCACGAGCTGCTGGACGACCTGATGAACTACGGCCTGGATCAGATCGAGTACGCTCTGGATACCCCCGACAAGAACGTCCGGGAAGAGCGGCTGACCGCCGCCCGGCTGGACTTCGCCGAGAAGTTCGCGGACAAGTATGAGGATTTCGACACCCACATTGAGGTCTGCCTGTACAAGATGCAGAAGAAGGTGGTCAAGAAGTGGCTGCTCCAGGGCAAGCGCGTGGACGGCCGCGGCATGGACGAGATCCGTCCCCTGGCCGCCGAGGTCGGCGTACTGCCCAGAGTGCACGGCTCCGGCCTGTTCACCCGCGGCCAGACTCAGGTGCTGTCCGTGTGCACCCTGAACACCCTGTCCGCCGCCCAGAAGCTGGACACCATCTATCAGGAGGATACCAAGCGGTATATCCACCACTATAACTTCCCCGCCTATTCCACCGGCGAGGCCCGTGCCGCCCGCTCCACCTCCCGCCGGGAGATCGGCCACGGCGCGCTGGCCGAGAAGGCCCTGCTGCCCGTGATCCCCAGCGTGGAGGAGTTCCCCTACGCCATCCGGGTGGTCTCCGAAGTGCTGTCCTCCAACGGCTCCACCTCCCAGGGCTCCATCTGCGGCTCCACCCTGGCGCTGATGGATGCCGGTGTGCCCATCAAGCGGCCTGTGGCCGGCATCTCCTGCGGCCTGATCTCCGACCAGGAGACCGGCGAGTGGAGAACCTTCACCGACATTCAGGGCGTGGAGGACTTCCACGGTGAGATGGACTTCAAGGTGGCCGGCACCACCGAGGGCGTCACCGCCATCCAGATGGACCTGAAGAACAAGGGCCTGACCATGGAGATCATTGCCGACGCCCTGGAGCGCTGCCGCAAGGCCCGCCTGGAGATCCTGAATGAGATCATGCTGCCCTGCATCGCCGCGCCCCGGCCCGAGGTTTCCGAGTTCGCGCCCAAGATGCTCAGCCTGAAGATCCCCGTGGACAAGATCCGCGAGGTCATCGGCTCCGGCGGCAAGACCATCCAGAAGATCTGCGCCGACACCGGTGCCAAGGTGGACATTGACGACGACGGCTCCGTGTTCATCTCCGCTGTGGATTCCGCCGCCGCCTACGCCGCCAAGAAGATGGTGGACGACATCTGCTTCGTGCCCGAGGTGGGTAAGATCTACTACGGCAAGGTGGTACGCATTCTGCCCATCGGCGCTTTCGTGGAGATCGCGCCGGGCCACGACGGCATGGTGCACATCTCCAAGCTGGAGAACCGCAGGGTGGAGAAGGTAGAGGACGTTCTGAACCTGGGCGACATGACCTACGTGAAGTTCATGGGCTTCGACGAGAAGGGCCGCGCCAACTTCAGCCGCAAGGACGCCCTGAAGGAAATGGAAAACAAGTAATTTTGAAGGGGGCCGCTTCCCAGGAAGCGGCCCCCTTTTTTGCCGCTCTGCGAAAGATAATACGGCCCTTGGCTCCCCAATGGGGGAGCTGGCAGCCCGCAAGGGCTGACTTGTGCGCCCGCAGGCGCCATGCAAGCGAGCAACCGCCGTCAGGCGGCTCTTAGCGAGTCGCAGAGGGGGGTGTGGTTCGTTGAATGGTAACAGGTCAAAAATACCAACGTCACCCCCTTTGCCGCTGCGCGGCACTTCCCCCAAGGGGGGCAGCAAGTTGGTGCGGTGCTATGTTGATACCGCTGCGATATAGGAGAATTTGGTTTATACAAGACGTAGAAAAATCCAGCGATATTTTAGACAAATTGTCACTTTTTTCTTTGGCCAAAATATGATATGTTATTCATGGAGGTGCTATATCCACACCTCCATCGACACGGTAGCAAATTCATTTACATAAGGAGCTGTGACCATGTATTTTCAGAAAAAACGCTGCATTGCCATGCTGCTGGCGGGCGGACAGGGCAGTCGGCTGTACGTGCTGACAGAAAAAACCGCCAAGCCCGCCGTCCCCTTCGGCGGCAAGTACCGCATCATCGATTTTCCCCTGTCCAACTGCATCAATTCCGGCATCGACACCGTGGGCATCCTGACCCAGTATCAGCCCCTGGAGCTGAACGAGTACATCGGCAACGGCCAGCCCTGGAACCTGAACAAGACCCACAGCTGCGCCCAGGTGCTGCCCCCCTATGAGCGGCACGACAAGAAGCAGGGCTGGTACAAGGGCACCGCCAACGCCATCTACCAGAACATCGACTTCATCGATCGGTTCGACCCGGAATATGTGGTGGTGCTCTCCGGCGACCATATCTATAAAATGGACTACTCCAAGATGGTGGCCTACCACGAGAAGAACGGCGCGGCCTGCACCATCGCCGTGCGCAACGTGCCGCTGGAGGAGGCCAGCCGCTTCGGCATCCTGAACACCAACCCGGACAACACCATCTACGAATTCGAGGAAAAGCCCAAGAAGCCCAAGTCCACCAACGCCTCCATGGGCATCTACTGCTTCACCTGGAAGGTGATGCGGGAGGCACTGATCGCCGACGAAGAAAATCCCGACAGCTCCAACGATTTCGGCAAAAACATCATCCCCATGCTCCTGGCCGACGGGCACAAGCTGATGGCCTATAATTTCGACGGCTACTGGAAGGACGTGGGCACCATCAATTCCCTGTGGGAGGCCAACATGGACCTGCTGGGCAAGGAGCCCGCCTTCAACATCCGGGGCGACGAACGCACCAAGATCTACGCCCGCAACTCCGCCTTCCCCTCCTCCTATATTGACGCCTCCGCCAGGATCGTCAATTCCTTCGTGGCCGAGGGCTGCGAGGTCTACGGCACCGTGCGGCACAGCGTGGTCAGCACCGGCTGCACCATCGGCGAGGGCGCGCTGATCGAGGACTCCGTGGTCATGCCCGGCGTGATCGTGGAGCCGGGCGCCATCGTCCGCCACGCCATCCTGGGTGAGGACAGCAAGGTCTGCCGCAACGCCGTGGTGGGCGGCGCGTTCGGCCCCAAGGAGAAGAAGAAGATCAGTGTCGCGGGCAAGGGCGTCATCATCGAGGAAAACGCCGTACTGGCCCCGGGCGACATGCTGTAAGGAGGGAACGGAAATGAACGTAATGGGTATTCTCTTTACCAATGACGCCAGCATCGGCGAGCTGACCAACAAGCGCACCCTGGCCTCCCTGCCCTTCGGCGGGCGTTACCGCCAGGTGGACTTCGGCCTTTCCAACTTTGCCTACGCCGGCATCCGGCACGTGGGCATCATCGCCCGGTTCAGCTATCAGTCGCTGATGAACCACGTGGGCGACGGCGAGGAATGGGGCCTGGAGCTGGGCGAGGGCGGACTGGAGTTCCTGACCCCCTACGCCACCTCCACCAACCACTCCTACCGGGGCAAGCTGGAATCCCTGTATTACAACATGGACTTTCTGGGATTCGGCGACGACGACTATGTGGTGATGATCGACTCCGCCGTGCTCTCCAACGTGGACCTGAACAAGGTGCTGGCCGATCACATTGCCTCCGGCAAGGACATCACCGTGGTCACCTGCAAGAATGTGTGCAACGGCCGGAAGGTGATGGACTTCGCCCTGAAGCTGGACGGCGACGGCCAGGTGGAGGACATGGTCTGCGACTATGCCGCCCCGGAGGACTACCAGGCCTCCATGGACATCTACGTGATGAGCCGTCAGATGCTGATCCGGGAGGTCCGGGTCCTGGTGGCCAAGAACTACTTCCACATGGACCGGGACCTGGTGATGGGCGGCTGGAGAAGCCGCAAGGTCACCGTCAACGCCTATCAGCACGAGGGCGTGGTGATGTTCAACGAATCCACCCAGGAATACTTTGAGCACAGCCTGGAGCTGACCAAGAAGGAAGTGCGGGAGGGGCTGTTCGGCGGCATCCATCCCATCTATACCAAGGTCCGCAGCCGGGTGCCCAGCTACTACGGCGAGGACTGCCAGCTGGAAAACGTGGTGCTGGCCGACGGCTGCATCGTGGAGGGCAGCGTGAAAAATTCCGTGCTGTTCCGCCAGGTGACCATTGCCGAGGGCAGCAGCGTGGAAAACTGCGTCATTATGAACGACAGCGCGGTGGGCGCGGGCTGCGAGCTGAAGAACGTGATCCTGGATAAGAACGTCACCGTTACCCCCGGCACCCGGCTCTTCGGCACCCATGCCAACCCCATCGTCATCAAGCGAGGTGAAACCGTATGAAGATTGCCATTTGTGCCTCCGAGGGCGCGCCCTATGCCAAGTCCGGCGGCCTGGGAGATGTGATGGAGGCGCTGCCCGCCGCATTGTCCCGGATCGGCGGCAACGAGGTGGCGCTGTTCCTGCCCTACTACCATAAAATCAAGCATAACGCCGCCTATGTGACGGAGAAGGTGGCCGAGTTCCGGGTGCGGCTGGGCTGGCGGCAGCAATACTGCGGCGTGATGAAGCTGCTGGGCCGCGGCGACGGCGTGCAGGTCTATTTCCTGGACAGCGAATATTATTTCGGTGCCCGCACCGGGGCCATCTACGGCGACATGGACGACGGCGAGCGGTTCGCCTTCTTCTCCCGGGGCTGCCTGGACGCCATGGCAGCGCTGGACTTCGTGCCGGATATCATCCAGTGCAACGACTGGCAGACCGGCCTGATCCCCGTGTATCTCAAGGCCATGTACCGCGCTCAGTTCCCCGGCACCCGGATCATGTACACCATCCACAACGTTGAATACCAGGGCTGGGCAAACGCCAATTTCTTCGACGATGTGCTGGGCCTGCCCTGGGACTACCGGGGCGCTCTGGACATGAACCACTCTGTGAACGTGATGAAGGGCGGCATCGAGTGCTGCGACATGCTCACCACCGTTTCTGAGACCTATGCCCGGGAGCTGATGTATCCCTACTACGCCCACGGGCTGGACAATATCATCGCCGGGGCCTCCTGGAAGCTGACGGGCATCACCAACGGCATCGACGTGAACACCTTCAACCCGGAGACCGATCCGGCGCTGCCCGCGCATTATAACGCGGATTCCTTTGCCCAGGGCAAGGCGGCGGTGAAGGCCGCCCTCCAGGCGGAGGTGGGCCTGCCCCGGAAGCCCGACGTGCCGCTGATGGTGATGGTCACCCGGCTGGCCGGGCACAAGGGGCTGGATCTGCTGTGCTACATCGCCCGGCGGCTGATGTGGGAGCAGGATGCCCAGATGATCGTGGTGGGCACCGGCGAGCCGCAGTACGAAGCCTTCTTCCGGGACCTGCAGGCCCAGTTCCCCGAGCAAGTCTCCGCCCAGATCAAATTCGACCTGGGGCTGGCCTCCCGGCTGTACGCCGGCGGCGACATCTATCTGATGCCCTCCAAGAGCGAGCCCTGCGGCCTGAGCCAGATGAACGCCATGCGCTACGGCACGGTGCCCGTGGTCCACGCCACCGGCGGTCTGAAGGACACGGTGCCCCCCTGCAACGAGCAGGGCGAGGACGGCCTGGGCTTCACCTTCCAGAGCTACAACGCCGACGATTTCTTCGCCGCCATCCTGCGCGCCCTGAACCTGTACAACAACAACCGGGAAGCCTTCCGCGCCCTCCAGCACCGGGAAATGTCCCAGGACTTCAGCTGGAACGTCCCCGCCGGAAAGTACATGGCTCTGTTTCAGAAAATGCTGGCCTGGTAAACGCCCGGCCGCGCCTGCCGAATATCACCACCGGGATGGGGAAGAAAAATCTTTCCCGTCCCGGTGGTGTGGTTTAAAAAGCTATTGAAATGTGCCGGTGATTCCTGTATGATAGGGGAGCTAAGAACAAATCGGCGGCGAGCCGGAGGAGGAGGGTTCAGAAATGATCGAGGTTTTGAAGGCGGTGCTCTTTGGCATCGTGGAGGGCATCACGGAATGGCTGCCCGTTTCGTCCACGGGGCATCTGATCCTGCTGAATGAGTTTATCAACCTGAACGTCAGCGACGAATTTCAGAGCATGTTCGACGTGGTGATCCAGCTGGGGGCCATTCTGGCGGTGTGCGCGCTGTTTTTCCGCAAGCTCAATCCCTTTGACAGCGGGAAAAATGAGCAGCAGAAGAAGCAAACCTGGAGCCTGTGGTTCAAGGTGATCGCGGCCATCATCCCCTCCGGCATCGTGGGGGTGCTGTTCGACGACTGGATGGACGCCCACCTGCACAACGGGATCGTGGTGTCCATTGCCCTGATCGTCTACGGCGTGGCCTTTATTCTGGTGGAAAAGCGGAACGAGCACCGGGAAATGCGGATCCATGACGTGCACGACATTCCCATGTCCACCGCCATGGTCATCGGCCTGAGCCAGTGCCTGAGCCTGGTGCCCGGCACCTCCCGCTCCGGCTCCACCATTCTGGGGGGCATCCTGGCGGGGGTCTCCCGGGGCGCGGCGGCGGAATTCAGCTTCTTCATGGCCATTCCCACCATGCTGGGGGCCAGCGGCATCAAGCTGCTGAAGTTCTTCCTGTCCGGGGTGGATTTTGGCGCCATGGATCTGCTGATCCTGCTGGTAGGATGCATCGTTTCCTACGTTGTGAGCCTGCTGGTCATCAAGGGGCTGATGTCCTACGTCCGCCGCCATTCTTTCAGCGCCTTCGGCGTCTACCGCATCATCCTGGGCATCGTGGTGCTGATCTACTTCTGGGTGAAGTAATGTAAACCTCGGCTCCCCCCTCTGGAGATGCACCAAAGCGCCCTTGAAAGGGGAGCTGCCGCCGCAGCGGCTGAGGGGTTGCGGTAGGCAGTTATGGTTTTATAAAATCTCAGGCGAATCCGTACAGTCCACCTTGGCTCCCCGATGGGGGAGCTGGCAGCCCGTAAGGGCTGACTGAGGGGATGTCGTTCGTTAAATGGTAACAAGTCAAAAATACCAACAACACCCCCTTTGCCGCTTCGCGGCACGAAGCAGAAGTATGATTGCCATCGGCAATCATTGCTATCTTGATTCGCTGCGCGGAGCACCACCCCCAAAGGGGGCAGCAAGGGGTCTGTGCGAATTCGCCTTGGTGCATTCCGATTGGTATTCTGCGTACCGCGCCTGACCCCTCCGGCGCGATGCGCCGCCTCAGCTTTGCATTAAGCAGCTGTACGCCGTCAAGGACGGCTACACCTGCTAAACCTTTCAGGGGAGGTTTGGATTTTAACTTTATAAAGGAGAAAATTATGGATTTTCAGGAATATACCATTGAGAATGAATTTTTGAGAGTGACCGTTACTACCTGGGGCGCGCAGGTGAAGAGCGTGGTGCGCAAGTGCGACGGGGTGGAGCATATGTGGCAGGCGGACAGCAATGTCTGGGGCTACCACGCGCCCATTCTGTTCCCCCACGCCGGGAAGGTGGTGGACGACATCATCCATGCCAAGGGACAGGATTACCCCTCCGGCCAGCATGGATTTGCCCGGCTGATGGAGCACGACTGGGTGCGCCAGACGGCCACCACCCTGGAGCTGGAGCTGCACAGCAACCCGGAAACCCTGGCCCACTTCCCCTATGAATTCCGGCTGACCTCCACCTTCGCTCTGGAGGGCGACAAGCTGCACCACACCCTGACGGTGAAGAACCGGGACGGGGAGGTCATGCCCTTCGGCATCGGCTTCCACCCCGCCTTTGCCATCCCCTTTGACGACCGGCATACCTACGCCGACTACGAGCTGCGGTTTAACAAGATGGAATCCCCTCTGTGCCTGGGCACCCAGCCCCTGGGTCTGCTCCACGGCAGCTGCTACTACCTGGGCGACAACATCGACCGCATTCCCATCGACGAGGCGCTCTTTGCGGGGGACAGCCACTGCATGACCAACCTCAGCTCCGATACCCTGGGCATCTACGAAAAGGACACCGGCCGGGCCGTGGTGTGCAGCATCAAGGATTTCCCCTATACCCTGCTGTGGAGCAAGCCGGGGGTGCCCCAGTTTGTGTGCATCGAGCCCTGGAACAGCCTGCCCAGCATGGAGGGCAGCGGCACCGATTGGATGAAGAAGCCCGCCGCCGCCATCCTTGCCCCCGGCGAGGAATGGAGCACCACCCTGACCACCCGGTTCGTCCGCTGATATGGCCAGCTGCATCATCTTCGGCGCGGCAGAGTTTGACAATTTGATCGAGCCGGTCCGGCCGGAGGATCACGTCATTGCCGCCGACGGCGGCCTGGTCCACACCCAGCGCCTGGGCATCACCCCCAAAGAGATCATCGGCGACTTCGACTCCCTGGGGTATGTGCCCCGGGGCAGCGCGGTGTTCCCGGTGGAGAAGGACGACACCGACTCCATGCTGGCGGTGAAGCGGGGCCTGGAATTGGGCTACCGGCGCTTTGTGCTCTACGGCGGGCTGGACGGCAAACGGCTGGACCACACCGTGGCGAATTTCCAGACGCTGGGATATCTGGCCTCCCACGGGGGCTTCGGCTTCCTGGTGGGCCGGGAATATTTGGCCTGCGCCTTCCGGGGCGGCACGCTGCGGCTTCCCGCCGGGCTGCGGGGGGATTTTTCCCTCTTCTGCCTGGGGGCGGACGCCCTGGGCGTGACCATCCGGGGGCTGCACTACGAGGCGGAGGGGGTGCGCCTCACCGCCGACTTTCCCCTGGGCGTGAGCAATCACTTTGAGGGCCAGGCCGCCAGCGTCACCGCCGCCTCCGGCACCCTGCTGGCCCTGTGGCAGACCCAGACGCCCTTGCCGGAATATGCGGCGGAATAAGGGGCAAACAGTCACTTTTCTCTTGCGTTTCCCCAAAAATCAGGTATAATATTTATGTAAAGAAATATGAAAGGGGTTCCCTCTTATGAAGCGTTCCGAAATCAACAAGGCGCTGAAGGAGCTGGAGGCCATGTGCGCCAAGCACTGCTGCTACCTGCCTCCCTTCTGCAATTTCACTCCGGAGCAGTGGCAGAGCATCGGCCACGAATACGACGAGGTGCGCGACTGCATGCTGGGCTGGGACATCACCGACTACGGCATGGGCAATTTCGATAAGTTCGGCTTCTCCCTCATCACCATCCGCAACGGCAACCGCAAGATGGCGGACAAGTACCCCAAGGTCTATGCCGAAAAGCTGCTGTACCTGAAGGAAGGGCAGTACGCCCCTAACCATTTCCACTGGTACAAAACCGAGGACATCATCAACCGGGGCGGCGGAAACGTGCTGATCCGGGTATACAACAGCCTGCCCGACGAGGAGATCGACTACAAGAGCGATGTCACCGTCCATACCGACGGCCGCACCTACACCGTGCCCGCCGGAACTCAGATCCGCCTGACCCCCGGCGAGAGCATCCATGTGCAGCAGTATCTGTACCATGACTTCTCCGTGGAGGAGGGCACCGGCCCGGTGCTGCTGGGCGAGGTCAGCCAGTGCAACGACGACAACACGGACAACCGCTTCAATCCCCCCGTGGGCCGCTTCCCCACCATCGAGGAGGACGAGCCCCCCTACCGCCTGCTGTGCAACGAATACCCCAAGGCAAAGGATTGATCCCTTGGCTCCCCGATGGGGGAGCTGTCGAGCAAAGCAAGACTGAGGGGGTGTGGTTCGTTGAACGGTAACAGGTCAAAAATACCAACGGCACCCCCTTTGCCGCTATCGCGGCACGAAGCAGAAGTATGATTGCCATCGGCAATCATTGCTATCTTGATTCGCTGCGCGGAGCACCACCCCCAAAGGGGGCGGCAAGACGGTGCGGCCGTAAGTTAAGGAGTGGATCGGATTGAAAAAATGGATTGCCGCGCTGCTGACGGCGGTGCTGCTGTGCGGGTGCGCCTCCCCGGCCGCGCCGGAGGCAACAGCGCCGGAGACAACGGTTGAAATAACGCAGACGACCCAGCCGCCCACGGAGGCGACGGACGCCCCGGCCCAGCCGCCGGTGGTGACCAAGGACCCCACCGGGGAGAAGCTGGCTCCCGGCGGAAAGACCTGGTTCGTGGCCCGTGCGGAGGGGGCCAGCATCCTGACCTGGGAGTTCCTGTCCCCGGAGGGGGCGGTGTACTCCGTCACGGACACCATGACCATGCACCCCGGCCTGCTGCTGGACATCTCCAAGGAGGATACGATCACCCTGGAGAATGTGCCCCTGTCCCTCAACGGCTGGTCCGCCCGGGCCAGGTTTGACGGCCCCGGCGGCTCCGTCACCAGTCAGGCGGCGCTGATCACCGTGGCCCAGAGCCAGGGGGCCTATGACGCGGTGATCGAAAGATACCGCACTGCCCTGGCCCGCAAGGACGAGGGGGACAGCGTTGCCTACCAGTACGACATCAGCGAAATGATCCTCTACGCCGCCCACGTGGGCTACGCCACCCAGGATCTGGACGGGGACGGCACCGACGAGCTGATCATCGCCGGTATCGGCTACGACATTCCTCAGGACACGTTTTTATTTGAGATCTTCACCCTCCAGAACGGCGCGCCGGTGAGCGTCTCCCGTTCCACCGTCCGCGCCCGGCTGTACCTGATGAACGACGGCAGGCTCTTCCTGGAGGGCTCCAACGGCGCGGCCAGCAGCTGTTACAGCGTGATGCAGTATTCCGGCGGCACGCTGCGGTTCCTGAACGGCCTGTACACCACGGATGCCGCGGGTGACGGCTCCACGGCTTACTACTTCACCACCTCCAACCAGTACGGCGACCCTGCCCTGATGGCAGGGGACAGCGCCATGGAGGAAAAGGCGGCCATGACCTTCATCAACAGCTGGCGGGACGCCGTGTGCCTCCCTGACCTGTGTCTGATCGCCTGAGCATAAAAGAGCACCCCGATGCGGTTTACGCGCCGCATCGGGGTATTTTACTGCACAACGGCGGCAAAGCCGGGGGTCTGGGTGACGTTCAGCCCGGCATCCACCCACATGGCCTCCGCGCCGCATTGGGCGGCCAGGGCCTTGCCCTCCTCCAGCGGGAGCAGGAACAGGGCGGTGGACAGGCAGTCCGCCAGGGCGGAATCCTGGGCCAGCACCGTCACACTGCGCCAGAAGGAAGCCGGCATCAGGGTATCGGGGTCGATGATGTGGTGATAGCGCTTCCCGTCCACGGTGTAGCCGCGCTGATAATCTCCACTGGTGACCAGGCACTGGCCGGAGAGGGCCGTCACGCACAGGTTGCCCGCCCCCTGCTCCGGGGACTGGACGGCGATCATCCAGCGACTCCCGTTCGGCTTGACGCCCCGGGTGCACACATTGCCGCCCACACTGAGCACATAGCCCTCCGGCAGCAGCTGGGCCGCCCGCTGAGCGGCCCAGCCCTTGGCGATGGCCCCCACGTCCAGCCGCTGGGCGGGGTCGGCCAGGTACACCGTGCCCGCTTCCTCGTCCAGCTGCACCGTGTCGAAGGAAATGTGTTTTGCCGCCTCCTCCAGCGCCGCCCGGTCCGGCAGGGCCGCATGGTCCGGGTCGGCCAGGCCCGCCTCCCGGGCATCGTGCCACAGGGACAGCACGCTGCCCATGGCCGCGTTCACCCGGCCCCCGGTAAGATCATAAGCCTGCCGGCAGTCCTTCAGCAGGGCGATTATCTCCGGCTCCACCGCCACAGGGTCGATGCCCGCGCTGTCATTGACCCGCTTCAGGCCGCCGGGGAAATCCGTATAGACATCAAACAGCCGGTGGTATTCCAGCAGCGCCTCGTGCACCTGCTCCGCCCGGGTCTGAAACGTCTGCCGGGAAACGTCGTATCCCCGCAGGGTGGTAACGGTGTCGAACACATCCAGGAAGGTGGCCTCATACACCTGCCTCCCCGGCGCGCACCCGGCCAACAGCACCGCCAGCAGCGCCAGCAGCGCCCCCATCCGCCTCATAAGCATCGCGCTCCTTTTTCCCTCATTTTATCAGGCGGACGGAACCCTGTCAATGGGGGCCTTGCCCCCCGTACGTTGAATGGAACGCACCCTATCGCGATTGCAGGGGACGATTCCCCTACAAACAGAATCGCAGCGTGTGCGGTCGGGGAGGGGGATTTTGGTATCGCACGTTGACAAGCGGGTGGAAATGCTTTATATTATATTTGATTGCATATTCCAAATCAAAATCCAAAAAAGGATCGGTGAAGATAGATGTATATGGACGATTACAAGCGCTGGCGGGCCGCGAAGCTGGAGGATGCGGCGCTGACGGCGGAGCTGGAGAGCATCGCCGGGAACGAGGACGAGATCAAGGAGCGGTTTGCCATCGCGCTGAAATTCGGCACCGGCGGACTGCGGGGTGTGCTGGGCGCAGGCAGCAACCGCATGAATATTTACACCGTGCGTCAGGCCACCCAGGGCCTGGCCAACTGGGTCAAGACCCAGGGGGGCAGCCAGCTGGTGGCCGTCTCCTATGACAGCCGGATCAATTCCGACGTGTTTGCCCGGGAGGCTGCCTGCGTGCTGGCCGCCAACGGCATCCGAGTGCGGATCTATGGCGTGCTGATGCCGGTGCCCGCCCTGTCCTTTGCCACCCGGTACTACCACGCCAACGCGGGCATTATGATCACCGCCTCCCACAACCCCGCCAGGTACAACGGCTACAAGGCCTACGGCCCCGATGGCTGCCAGGTGACCGATCACGCCGCCGGGGTGATCTACGACGAGATCCAGAAGACCGACATTCTGGAGGGTGCGAAGCACATTCCCTTTGCGGATGGGCTGGCATCCGGCATGATCGCCTACGTGGGCGACGACTGCAAGGAGGCGCTGTACGCCGCCATCAAGGGCTGCGCCGTCCGCCCCGGCCTGTGCAAGACCGCCGGGCTGAAGCTGGTCTATTCCCCGCTGAACGGCTCCGGCCTGGTGCCGGTGACCCGGGTGCTCCATGACATCGGCATCAGCGACATCACCGTGGTGCCGGAGCAGGAAAAGCCCGACGGCCACTTCCCCACCTGCCCCTACCCCAATCCCGAGATCTTCGAGGCCCTGCGGCTGGGCCTGGAGCTGGCCAAGAAAACCGGGGCCGACCTGATGCTGGCCACCGACCCGGACGCCGACCGGGTGGGCATCGCCGTGCGCTGCAAGGACGGCAGCTATGAGCTGCTCACCGGCAACGAGGTGGGCGCGCTGCTGCTGGACTACATCTGCGCCGGGCGGATCGAAAACGGCACCATGCCCCAGCGGCCCGTGGCGGTGAAATCCATCGTCTCCACCCCCCTGGCAGACGCGGTGGCCAAGCACTATGGCGTGGAGATGCGCAGTGTGCTCACCGGCTTCAAGTGGATCGGCGACCAGATCGCCCGGCTGGAGCAGGCCGGTGAGGTCCAGCGGTTCATCTTCGGCTTCGAGGAGAGCTACGGCTACCTGGCTGGCCCCTACGTCCGGGACAAGGACGCCATCGTCAGCTCCATGCTGATCTGCGAAATGGCCGCCTACTACCGCTCCGTCGGCTCGTCCCTGCGGGAGCGGCTGGATGAGATCTATGCCAGCTACGGCCGGTATCTGAACAAGACCGATTCCTTTGAATTCCCCGGCCTGAGCGGCATGGACAAGATGGCCTCCATCATGCAGACGCTGCGCACCGCGCCCCCCGCCCAGATCGCGGGCTACCGGGTGACGGAATTCACGGACTATGAGCAGCCGGAAAAGACCGGGCTGCCCGCCTCCAATGTGCTGCGCTTTGCCCTGGAGGGCGGCGCGTCCGTCATCGTCCGCCCCTCCGGCACGGAGCCGAAGATCAAGCTCTACTTCACCACCCTGGGCAAGGATCTGGCCCAGGCCGAGGCCCAGAAGGAAGCCCTGGCCGCCGCCATCGAATCCGTCCTGGCCTGATAAACAATGGGCACACTGCAAAGTAAAACGCAGTGTGCCCATTTTGTATTCAGGGATTTCTCAAGGAAGCTCTGATTAAATCGGCAAGAGCTGGCGGCGAGGGATTTTGTTTCCAGGCAAGGGATGGAAAATGGAGGAATACTTTGTGTACCCGCAAGGGGTATGCCGCATCCGTAAGCCAGCTTACGCTGGCAACGGCTGCGCGATATTTCCCATTTTTCATCCCGCAGCATGGGGGCAAAAGACCTGCTGTCCAGCCGCAGGCGATTTATTCAGAGTTTCCTTAAATATTATCTTCCCAGCTGCCAGAAGGCCACGGCGCTGGCGGCGGCGACGTTGAGGGAATCCACGCCGTGGGACATGGGGATCTTCACCGTGTAGTCGCAGGCGGCGATGGTGGTCCGGGCCAGGCCGTCGCCCTCGGTACCCAGGACGATGGCGAGCCTGGGTTCCGCGGCCAGGGCGGGGTGGTCGATGGAGACGCTGTCGTCCGTCAGGGCCATGGCGGCGGTGCGGAAGCCGCAATCGTGGAGCAGTGCCTGCCAGTCGCCCCCCAGGTAGGCCCAGGGGACCTGGAAAACGGTGCCCATGCTCACCCGGGCGCAGCGGCGGTACAGCGGGTCCGTGCAGGCGGGGGTGAGCAGCACGGCGTCCATGTTCAATGCGGCGGCGGAGCGGAAGATCGCCCCCAGGTTGGTGGGGTTCATCACGTCCTCCAGCACCGCCACCCGGCGGGCGTTGCGCAGAATATCCTCCGCCCGGCCCAGGGGCGGGCGGTACATGGCGCAGAGCATTCCCCGGGTGAGCTGGAAGCCGGTGAGCTGGGTCAGCACCGGCAGCGGCGCGGTATACACCGGCACATCGCCGCAGGCCTCGATGGCCTCCATGGCCTCCCGGTTGCAGTGGCTGCGCTCCACCAGCAGCTTGGCCGGGCGGCACCCGGCGGCCAGCGCCCGCCGGATGACCTTGGGGCTTTCCGCAATGAACATGCCCTTCTTCGGCTCGAACCGATTCAGCAGCTGGGCCTCGGTGAGCCGGGCGAACACATCCAGCTCCGGGTCCTGAAAATCCGTGATCTCAATAAATTCCTTCATACAGCCTCTCCGTGGTCGTTTTGGGAACATTATACAACAGATTTTGGGGAAATGGAAGAGGCCGATTGAATGGATTGCGCCCTTGGTTCCTGGGGGAACCAAGGGCGCTTGGGGTTATTTCAGGATCTCACCGTTGGATTCGATGACGGAGCTGTACCAGCGGGCGGAGTCCTTGGGGGTGCGGCAGCCGGTGGCGTAGTCCACATAGACGATGCCGAAGCGCTCGCTGTAACCGCTGCTCCACTCGAAATTATCCAGGAAGCTCCATTGCAGATAGCCCCGCAGATCCACGCCGTCTTCCAGGCACTTGGACAGCTCCCGCAGGTAGCGGGTGAGGAAATCGATGCGGTCGGCGTCGTGGACGGCCCCGTCCAGATAAACGCGGTCATTGCAGGACAGGCCGTTTTCCGTGATGTAGATGGGGCAGGCGTAGCGCTTGTGCACATTCAGGATGCCGAAGTGCATCACCTCCGGGGTGACCTTCCACTTGGTCGCGGTGAGGGGGAAGCCCGCGGGGATGGGGGACTTGCTCCCGTCCTCCTCCACCGGGTCGCCCTGGTAGACGTTGACGCCTATGAAGTCCGGCTTTTCCATTTTGTCCCAGTCCGCCTGGGGAATCTTCGCGGCGAAATCCTCCACCACCTTGGGGGAGCCTTCGGCGTAGCGGCGGAAGAACAGGGGGTCCAGGAACACGTTCATGCTGAACATCCAGTCAGTGGGGTCAAAGGTGGCGTCATAGGCGCCCTGACGGCCCGCGGGGGTATCCACCCTTGGATAGCACAGGCGGCCGCAGGAGGCCAGGCCCACCACCGCGCCGGGGGCAGCCCGGCGGATCTGCCGGGTGGCCTCGCTGTGGGCCAGGCAGAGGTTGAAGTAGCATTTCAGCGCCTCGGGTTCGCCCAGCTTCCAGCCGGGGGCGTGGACGCCGGCGACGTAGCCCAGGGCGGTGACGCACTGGGGCTCGTTCAGGGTCATGTAGGTATCCACCCGTCCGGCGAAATGCTCCGCCACCACGGCGGCGTACCGGCCGAAGGCGGCCACGATGTCCCGGTTCAGCCAGCCGCCCTTGTCCTGAAGGGCGCTGGGCAGGTCCCAATGGTACAGGGTGATCATGGGCTTGATGCCGTTTTCCAGCAGCGCGTTCACCAGGCTGTCATAGTAGGCAAAGCCCTGCTCGTTTACTCCGCCGTCCCCGTCGGGGATGATGCGGGGCCAGCTGACGGAGAAGCGGTAGGCCTGAATGCCATGCGCCTTCATCAGGGCTACGTCCTGCGCGCAGCGGTGATAGCTGTCGCAGGCGGTGTCGCCGGTGTCGCCGTTATAGACGTTGCCGGGGATATGGGTGAATTCGTCCCAGATGCTCAGGCCCTTGCCGTCCTCGTTCCAGCCGCCCTCGCACTGATAGGAGGCGCAGGCCACGCCCCACAGGAAATTCTCGGGAAACATCATACGCTAACCTCCACGTTATATTCTTTTTTGCCGGTATCGGGGATCACCTTGCCGGGGAGGATCTCGCCGTCCACGGTCAGGCTGTAGCCGCCGGTCTGGCGCACATGGATGTGGTAGACCGCGCCCCGGAAGCGGCGGGTGACGGTGTAGTCGCCGAAGTCGGCGGGCAGGCAGGGATCCACACTCAGGCCCGCCAGGGTGGGCTTGATGCCCAGGATGTACTGGCTGATATTGACGAAGGTCCAGGAAGCGGTGCCGGTGAGCCAGCTGTTGCGGGCGGCGCCCTCCTCGAAGGAGGCGCGGGCGGCCACGGTCTGGGCGTACACATAGGGCTCCACCCGGCGGATGTCGCTGTTTTCCTCCTGATAGACGGGGGCGGTGCGCTTGTAGATATCAAAGGCGTTGTCGCCCCGGCCCACCACGGTCTCGGCGATGGAGATCCAGGGGTTATTGTGGCAGAAGATGGAGCCGTTTTCCTTGTATCCGGGAGGATAGGAGGAAATTTCGCCCAGCTCCTTGTGGTAAACGGTGTAGCAGGGGGCCAGCAGCTCCACGCCGTACTTGCCCAGCAGATGCTTGCGGACGGAATCCAGGGCCTGCACGGCCTTGCCATTGTCCGTGCCCACACCGGCCATGACGCACATGCCCTGGGGCTCGATGTAGATCTTGCCCTCGTCGCAGGTGTGGGAGCCGACGGGGTTGGAGAAGGCGTCGTAGGCGCGGACGAACCACTCGCCGTCCCATCCGGCGGTCTGGATGGCCTTGTCCATCTCCGCCACGGCGGCCAGGACGGTCTGGGCCTCTCCGGTCAGACCGCGGGCCCGGCAAATTTCGGCATAGGCACGGCCATAGAGCACGAACATGCCGCCGATGAACACGGACTCGGCCACGGGGCCTTCGGAGGGGCCGGAGGTCTGGAAGCTCTCGCCCGGCTCCTCGGAGAAGCAGTTCAGGTTCAGGCAGTCGTTCCAGTCGGCCCGGCCGATCAGGGGCAGGTCATGAGGGCCTTTGTGGGTCATGGTATAGCCCACGCTGCGGCGCAGGTGCTCCATCAGGGGCTGCTCGGAGCCGGGGACATTATCAAAGGGGGTGGGATGATCCAGGATGCTCCAGTCGCCGGTCTCGGCAATGTAGGCATGGGTGGCGGCCACCAGCCACAGGGGGTCGTCATTGAAGCCGGAGCCGATGTCGTTGTTGCCCCGCTTGGTCAGGGGCTGGTACTGGTGATAGGTGGAGCCGTCCGCCCACTGGACGGAGGCGATGTCGATGATCCGCTCCCGCGCCCGGTCGGGGGCGATGTGGACGAAGCCCAGCAGGTCCTGGCAGCTGTCCCGGAAGCCCATGCCCCGGCCGGTGCCGGACTCGAAATAACTGGCGGAGCGGCTCATATTATAGGTGACCATGCACTGGTATTGATGCCAGATGTTCACGGCCCGGTTCAGCTTCTCATCCTTGCTGCTCAGGGTATAGGTGCCCAGCAGACCGTCCCAATAGGCGGCCAGGTCGGCCATGGCCTGATCCACCGCCGCGTCGGTGCTGAACTCCTTCAGCACCCGGTAAGCGCCGTCCTTGCGGATAACGCCGGGGGCGATGAACTTCTGATCTCTGGCATTTCTGGCGTAGCCCAGGACGAACACAAAGGACTTGCTTTCGCCGGGCAGCAGCTCCACGTCCAGGTGCAGGGCCGCCATGGGCGCGCCGCCGTGGGCGACAAAGTCACCGGCGGTGCCGCTGACAATGGCCTGGGGGGCGGCGAAGCTGCCGAACAGGCCCAGGAAGTGATCCCGGTCAGTGTCGTAGCCGGACAGGGGGGCGTTCACGCCGTAGTAGGCATAGTGGTCCCGGCGCTCCCGGTACTCGGTCTTGTGGTAGATCACACTGCCCTCCACCTCCAGCTCACCGATGTTCAGGTTGCGCTGGAAATTGGTGGAGTCGTCCACCGCGTTCCACAGGCACCACTCCACGGCGGCGGTAAAGCGGAAGCTCCGCTTTTCGGCGGACTTGTTGGTCAGGCGGACCTGCTGAAGCTCACAGTTCTCGTCTCCCGGCACCAGAAAGGTCATTTCGGCGGCAATGCCGTCCTTCTCGGACTGGAAAATGGTGTAGCCCATGCCATGGCGGCAGGAATAGGCATCCAGGGGGGTGTCGCAGGGGTGGAAGGCGGGGCTCCAGGGGGCCTTTCCGGCCTCCTTGATGTAGAAGAAGCGGCCGCCGATGTCGGCGGGGACATTGTTATAGCGGTAGCGCAGCAGCCGCTGGAGCTTGGCATCCCGATAGAAGCAGTAGCCGCCGGCGGTATTGCTGATGAGGGAGAAGAAATCCTTGCTGCCCAGATAGTTGATCCAGGGCATGGGGGTCGCGGGGGTCTGAATTACGTACTCTTTTCTTGCGTCGTCAAAATAACCGTAGCGCATATCGACTCTCCTTTGAATTGATTTGAACGTTGCCCGATCCTGGCTCCCCTGGAAGGGGAGCTTAAACGTTTACGGTTCCAGTTTATCACGTGGATCAGGAAAAAGCAATGCGCATTTTTTGCATGGACTGTTTGCAGGGGCACATTCCATTCAACGTGACGGGGTGCGTTTCGTTCAACGGGCGGGGTTTTGAAAAGGCCCCCGGCGAAGGGGTTCGCCGGGGGTGGTAAAAATGGGCGGGAAAATTACTCCTGCTTCAAGTCCACGGTGGACAGGTCCCACTCCTCGTGGATCTTGGGCACGTCGGAGATCAGGCGCTTGGTGTAGGCGGCCTGGGGATTGAGGATGACCTCGTCTGCCTTGCCGTACTCCACGAATTTGCCGTGCTCCATAATGTAGACAGTGTCGGAGATGTAGTAGGCCAGGCCGATGTCGTGGGTGATGAAGATGATGGTCATGCCGATCTCGTCGCGCAGCTGGAGCAGCATGTCCAGGATGGTGGCCCGGGAGCAGGCGTCCACCATGGAGGTGGGCTCGTCGGCCAGCAGGATCTTGGGCTTGAGCAGGAAGATGCGGGCGATCATCAGCCGCTGCATCTGGCCGCCGGACAGCTCGAAGGGATACTTGTTGGTCAGCTCCGCGAATTTCAGGTTGACGAAGGAGCAGGCCTCGGTCATCATCTCGATCTTCTTTTCCATGGGCAGGTGCTTGCCGCCGCGCATATTGATGCAGTCCAGCAGCACGGCATCGATCTTATGGAAGGAGTTGTAGGACGAGAAGGGGTCCTGGAAGATGGCCTGGATGCCCTTCCAATAGTTGTTCCGCTTCTTGGTGCTGGAGATATCCCGGGGCTGACCCTGAAAGAGGATCTCGCCCTCGGTATGGTTCAGCAGACCCAGCAGAATTTTGGACAGGGTGGTCTTGCCGGAGCCGGACTCGCCGACGATGGAGACGAACTCGCCCTCGTGGAAGTCAAAGCTCACGTCGTTGACGGCGATGGTCTTCTTCTCGCCGAAGCCGAACACCTTGGTCACATGGCGGCCGCTGAGGCACAGGGGGGCATTGGAGAAATCCTTGGCAGAGGCGATGCGATCCTCACTCATGGCTGTATACCTCCTTCAGTTCGTCCACGCCCATCAGGCAGCGGTACATGCGGTTGTCGCCGAACTCCCGCTCGGCGGGGCTGTTAAATTTGCACTCCGGCTTGGCGTACTTGCAGCGCTCGGCAAAACGGCAGCCGGCGGGGGGGTGCTTCAGGTTGGGGGGCGTGCCGGGGATGGCGGTGAGCTTGTGGCCGCGGGTGCCTTCCTCGGGCACCAGGATGGAGCCCATCAGGCCGTGGGAATAGGGATGGACGGGGTCGAACACCATTTCCTTGGCGGTGCCCCGCTCCACGATCTGACCGGCGTACATGACCATGATATCATCGGTGACGTTGTACAGCAGGGGCAGCTCATGGGTGATGAACACCATGGCCTTGATATAGCCCTTTTCCATCAGCTCCCGCATCATCTTGATGACCATCTTCTGACTGGTCACGTCCAGGGCGGAGGAGGGTTCGTCCGCGATCAGGACCTTGGGGTTCAGAATGGTGGACACGGCGATGACGGTACGCTGCTTCATGCCGCCGGACAGCTCCACGGCGTGCTGGTCCAGCACCTTGGCGGGCAGGCCCAGCTCGGCAAAGCGCTGCTCTGCCTTGGCGCGGATGTCCTTCTTGTCGGCCTTGGGGTCGTGGGCATGGACCACGTCCTCAATGAAGCGGATGATCTTCTGGGTGGGGTTCAGGGCGTTCATGGCCGCCTGGGGGATGTAGGCGATCTCGGTGCCCAGGATGGTCTTGCGGACGGTGTCCGGGTCCATGCCGGAGATGTTTTTGCCGTCAATGATGATGTCGCCGCTGATGTAGTGCAGGGGGGCGAAGTAGTAGCCCATCAGGCTCAGGGCCAGGGTGGACTTGCCGCAGCCGGACTCACCGGCGATGCCCATGGACTTGCCCTCCTCGATCTTGAAGGACACGCCGTCCACGGCGTAGACGCTCTCGCCGAAGCGGGTGACGTACTTGGTTTTCAGGTTGCGAACCTCCAGCATCACGCGGCTGGAAGATTTTTTCTCCATATTCTCGTTCGCCATAACTGCCTCCTTAGTCTCTCAGGGTGGGGTTGAACACCTGATCCAGGCCGGTGTTCATCAGGTTCAGGGAGAACGAGATGAGGGTGATGGTCAGGATCACAGGCAGGTAGGCCCACCAGGTACCGTTGATGTGCGCGGAGTAGCTCATTGCCCAGTTCATCATCAGGCCCAGGGTGGGGGTGACGGTGGTCTTGGGGCCGAGGCCCAGCAGGGACAGCTGCGCCTCGCTCAGGATGCCGGAGGACACCTGGAGGATGAAAGCCATTACCACGTAGGACGCAATATAGGGCAGGATATCGGTGACCACAATGCGGATCAGGCTGTGGCCGGAGAGCTTGGACAGGTTCACATGGTCCCGGTTGCGCAGGGAGATGACCTGGGAGCGGACGGAACGGGCCGTCCAGGTCCAGCTGGTCAGACCGATGACCACGGCCACGGTGGTGGGGCCGCGCAGCTCCGGGCTGATGGAATAGGAGATCAGGATCAGCAGGATGAAGCCGGGGATGACGGTGAACAGGTTGGTGACGAACATGATGACATCATCCACCACGCCGCCGATGTAGCCGGAGAGCAGGCCCAGGGTCAGGCCGATCAGGGTAGCCACCACACCGGCCACCAGGCCCACCACCAGGGAGGTCTTGGTGGCGCCCACCAGCTCCTTCAGCACGTCCCGGCCGAAGTTATCGGTGCCCAGGGGCAGGTTCTTGACGTTGGTGACGGCGCTGACGTTCACATAGTCGTTCTTCTTGATGGTGCTCAGCTCCTCGCCCTCGGAGGAGACGGTGAGGTTCTCAGCGGTCTGCAGGTCCAGCAGGGCGTCGTTCAGCCGCTTGTATTTCTTCTGGGCGGCGGAGGTCATGCCCTTGGGCTTGAAGGTGGAATCGTAGTTCTCATGCCACAGCTTCAGCAGGGCCTCGGTGTCCTGGTAGTCCACACCCTCCAGGTCCACGCCCTTCAGGCCCAGCCACTCCACCATCAGCACCCGGTCGGAATCGCTGAGGGCCTTGGCCAGACGCTTGTCGTCGGCGTCGGTAAGACGCAGGGTCTCCCGCTCCCGGTCGGGGTTGGTCTTGGCGGCATCGTACAGGGAGACATATGTACCGGGCCTGGCAAAGGTGCCGACGCCGATCTGCTCCAGGGGACTGCCGGGGTTGATGAGGGGATAGACGATAATGGTGACCAGCAGGAACATGAAGATAATGAAGCCTGCCACAAATTTGGAGGAATGGAAAACATTACGCAGTGTATTTTTCATGGTAAGTGCCCCCTTTCCCTAGTCCACCTGAGCCGCCTTGACCCGGGGATCGATCAGACCATACACGATGTCCAGCAGGAAGTTGGCCAGCAGGACCATGATGGTGATGATCAGGGTACAGGCAGAGATCAGGGGATAATCCGCGGCCACCACGGCTTTGTACATGGTGTTGCCCAGGCCGGGGTAGGAGAAGATCTTCTCCGCCACCAGCGCGCCGCCCATCATGGTGCCCAGGCTCATGGCCAGGCCGGTGATCTGGGGCAGCATGGCGTTGCGGAACACGTAGCCGACGATCTTGCTGTCCTTGATGCCCAGGAAGCGGCTGTACTTGACGTAGTCGGCGTTCAGCTCATAGATGGACATGGAGCGCATGCCGATGGCCTGGCCGCCGATGCTGATGATGACGATGGACCAGAAGGGCAGCTGATAATGGGAGATGACCGACTTGATGAACGGCCAGGAGAGGTTGGGGATCATATCACTTGCATAGCCGCCTGCCAGGGGCGCGATCTTCAGATTGACGCCGAAGACGACCAGCAAAACAACTGCCATTGCGAAGGCAGGGACATTTCCGAGGAAGATGGATACCGGCAGCAGGACCTTATCAAAGCCCTTGCGCAGGTATGCAGCCATTGCGCCGAGGACGTTGCCCAGGATCCAGCCGACCAGAATGGCGGGCAGCTGCAAGGCCACCGTCCAGCCGACGGAGGAGGCGAGGATGTCGCTCACCTCGCGGGGGTACTGACTAAAGGATTTGCCGAAATTGCCATGGAGCATATTCTTGACGAACATGCCGAACTGGACGATCATGGGCTTGTTGGTGCCGAACTCCTCCTGATAGTGCTCGTAAATTTCACGGACGGCGGCGGAGTCGGACATACCGGCGGCCAGCTTGCCGGTGATGGAGGAAACGGGGTCGGACGGCATCAGCCGGGGCAGGACGAAATTAAGAATGACGGCAAACACCAGCGTGATGAGGAACCACAGCAGCTTCTTGCCGAAATATTTTCTGTAACCTTTCATTTGCTCACCCTCCAGTGGTTTCTGTTTAGTGCAGAAGGCAAAATCCGCCGCCGGTGCCGGAATACGCACCCGGAGGGGGCCCGGATGCCGCCCGGCTCCCGGGTAGGGAAAGGCGGCATGGGGGTTTTGCATTCATTTGAGAAGAGGCCATGCCCCGGTTGCCCAGGGCATGGCCAGTGCTCAGTCAAATATTAGCCGACCAGTTCCAGGTCGTACAGAGCAGCGATGCCGTAGCCATCGGTGCAGTCCATGGGAGGAATGTTGCGGCCGTCGTCGCCGGTGGGATAGTTGGTCCAAACGCTCTCATTGACAGCGTGGAACACGGAAGGACGATACATCAGGGAGAAGCTGGGCACGTCGGTCAGGTAGATCTTGACCAGCTCGGTGTACAGCTCAACCAGCTTGTCGTGGTCGGTGGTCAGGGGGATCTCAGCCAGGATCTTGTCAGCCTCTTCGTTGACGTACTGGCCCCAGTTGCCGGACCAGTTGTTCTGCAGGCCAACGAACTGGCTGGACAGGAACTGGTTGCAGCGGCCCCAAGGCATGGAGGGAGCAGCAGCGTCGGGAGACCACATGAAGATGGCGTAGTCGGTCTGGGTGGGGTCGGTGAAGCGGGTCTGCATGATGTCCCACTCAGGATACTCGGGCTCGATGGAGATGCCGATCTTGTCGCCAGCGGCGGCAACGATCTGCATGGCAGCCTGCCAGTCGGACCAGCCGTTGGGGCAGACAGCGTTCAGGGAGATCTTCTCGCCGTTGTATTCACGCCAGCCGTCGCCGTCGGAGTCCAGCAGACCGGCCTCGTCCAGCAGCTTGTTGGCGCCGTCGATGTCGTTGCCGGCCCACTGCAGGTCCTTAACGGCCTCGTGGTCGTACAGAGCCTGCTCGCCGTCGGTGGGGTTCATCAGGGAGCGGGGAACATCGGCGAAGGTGGGGGACTGGTTGGTCATGGCGTTGGCAATGATGGCCTCGTAGTCGGTGGCCATGGCGATGGCCTTCCGCAGAGCGGCGTTCTCGGCGATCACGGGGATGTTCATGTTGTACCATGCGGTGGGCATGGTCAGGCAGACGCCGTAGGGGGCTTCATCATAGTAGGTGGAGATGGGCAGATCGTCTTCCAGCCACAGGTTCTGGATGTTGCCGATGAACTGCTGGCAGACATCCACCTCGCCGGCCTTCAGGGCCAGCTCACCGGCGGCGTTGTCGGCGAAGATAACGTGGGCCAGATACTTGGGAACCGGCAGCTTGCCCCACATGGACTCATCCTGGCCCCAGTAGTTGTCGTCACGGACCAGAACGACCTTCTGGTCATCGGCATAATACTTGTGGTAGGGGCCGCTCCAAACGACGTCTTCACCGGCATCGTTCAGGATCTTGGTGGGATCATTGTCGCAGCGGTCGCACAGGGTCTTGATCCAGGCGGCCTGGGCAATGGGGGTGCCGCAGATGAAGTCTTCGATCTTCAGGGGGTTGACGGGCTGGCCATCTTCGGTCAGGACGGCCTTGATCACGAAGGTCTTGTCGCCAGTGGCTTCGATGCCCGCGACGTAAGCCTTGTTGCCGGCGCCGGTGCCGTTGTTGGTCAGCACGCCCACGTCCCAGGTGGCTACCACGTCAGCAGCGGTGACGGGGGTGCCGTCGGACCAGTGAGCGGCGTCCTTCAGGGACACGGTCATCTCGGTCAGGTCCTCGTTCCACTCGTAGGAGTCAGCCAGCAGGCCGGTCTTCTCGCCGGTCAGAGGGTTGAACATGAACAGGGTCTCGAACATGGTGGTACGGTAGCCGCCGGCACCGCCGGCAATGGCCATAGCATTGTTCTGGTTGGTGCCAACAATATTCCAGCTGTTGACAGCGCCCCACTGCTGGCCTGCGAAGTACAGGGTCTCTTCACGGGGGAGAACGACGTCGCCGTCGGACATACCGACAACGCCGGATGCAGAGGTGCCGCAGACTGCGAACAAACCGCAGACCATAGCAGCGACGATCAGCATCGCAAAGAGCTTGGTGATTTTCTTCATGATGAATCCTCCTTGTATTTTTGTTAAAACCCCGAAGGGCAATAACTACGTTCATTTCCGCCGGAAACAGAAGATCATCATTTCATCCGTCAGGATGAAATGAAAAAAGGAGCACTCCTTTTTTCCGTTTTTAACTTCGGCGGGGGGGGAATCTGGGCTCCCCGATGGGGGAGCTGGCAGGCCGAACGGCCTGACTGAGGGGGTGTGGTTCGTTGAATGGTAACGGCTCAAAGGTACCGACGGCACCCCCTTTGCCGCTTCGCGGCACAAAACAGAGGTATGATTGCCACCGGCAATCATTACAATCTTGATTCGCTGCGCGGAGCACCACCCCCAAAGGGGGCAGCGAGGGGCGGGGGTGGTTTATTTCCATGGCCCGGCTGAATGGGAGAATGCTATGTTACCATCCCATCACCCCGTACCATTCAACGTACCGGGGCAATTCCGCGAGGTCTCGGGACGAGGTGGACATCGTCCCCTGCATTCGCATTCCGCTTCTAAGATTATAAAAGACTAAATCCTTCGAACCGTGGCGCCGGGGATCAGGGAGCAGGGAATGGTGATCTGGCGGGGCAGGAAGCCTCTGCCCTCCTCCACGGCGCGGATCAGCTCGTCGGCAATGGCCGCGCCGATGGCGGCGGTGTCCTGCTGGACGGTGGTCAGGGCAATGACCTTGCCCACGGAGATGCCGTCGTAGCCGGCGGCGCTCACATCCTCGGGGACGGACAGGCCCATGCTCTCCAGCTCCCGCTTGCCTCCGAAGAAGGAGAAATCGTCGGGATACAGGATGCAGGTGGGCGGCTCCGGCAGGCGCATCAGCTGGCGGGTGGCGGCGGCGGAAAGGTCGGCGTCGTGATAGCGGGCGTGGATGACGTACTCATTGGGGATCTCCAGGCCCAGCCGGGCGCAGGTATTGAAGAAGCTGGACACCCGGATGCGGCTGACGGCGGTATCCTCGCCGAAGATGGCGGCGATGCGGCGGTGGCCCTGATCATAGACATATTCCAGGAGGCTGCGCATGCCGGTGACGTTGTCGGACTCGATGCAGCTGCAATTGTTGTGGTGGTAATCCACGGAGACCACCGGCGTGCCGGTGTGGATAAATTCCTCGATGGTGGCCGCCGGATTGTCGGCGACCAGGACGGCCACGCCGTCGCAGCTGCGGAAGCGGACGTGACTGACGTAATCCGCGCCCCAGGGGCCGGGCTGCACGCTGATGAGGGTGATGTCGTAGCCCAGGGATTCCGCCCGGCGCTTGAGGCTGTCCAGCACGTAGGCGAAATGCTCGTGGGTCAGGCCGCTGCTGGTGCCGTCGTCAAAGATCACGCCCAGATTGTGAGAGCGGCTGGTCTTGAGGGCACGGGCGGCGGAATTGGGGGTATAGCCCATGGCCACGGCTGCCCGCTGAATACGGGCGGCAGTCTCGGCGCTGATGTCAGGTGCGCCGTTGAGCGCCTTGCTGACCGTGGCGACGGAGACGTCGCATTCCTTGGCCAGCATCTTTAATGTTACCATGGTTCGTTGCCCTACCTATGTCGGAATGTTTTTCGAAAACGTTTATCTTCACTTCGATTATAAGTTCACGGCATCCATCTGTCAATAGTTATTACGAAAAAGCAAGCAGAATATGAATTATTTGTGCAGTACGCCCAAATTCAACGCTCTCCGTTCGTGCAAATAGCCCATAAAACACTTTTGTCTCTGCTTTGTCTGTTGACAATTCACAAGAAGCATCGTATAGTAAGGGTACTCCCTTGTTTACTATTGCGAAAACGTATTCGGAGGTATTATAATGAAAACACTCACCCTGAACGGCGCCTGGGTCCTGGACATTCCCGGCAGCCGGTTCCCCCGCGTCAGCGCCACCGTTCCCGGCTCGGTGTATCATGATCTGCTCACCGCCGGACAGATCGAGGACCCGTTCTACCGGGACAACGAAAACGAAGCGCTGAAGATCATGGACAACGACTTCATATACAGCCGGGACTTCACCGTACCGGCCGGCCTGCTGGAAAGCGACGCGGTGCTGCTGCGCTGCGACGGACTGGATACCCTGGCCACCGTCACCGTTAACGGCACCGTGGTGGGGACCGCCAAAAACATGCACAGAATCTATGAATTTGACGTAAAATCCGTGCTGAAAGCCGGAGAAAACCACATTTCCGTCAAATTTGATTCCCCCACCCGCTTTATTAAGAAGTCCTACGCCGAATCCAGGGCGGACGGCTCCTCCGACGCCATGGTGGGCTTCCCCAACCTGCGCAAGGCCCACTGCATGTTCGGTTGGGACTGGGGTCCCCGCCTGCCCGACGCGGGCATCTGGAGAAGCATCCAGCTCATCGGCATCACCACCGCCCGCATCCGGGACGTGCTGGTGCTCCAGGAGCATAGTGGCGGCAAGGTCACCCTGACGGTGAACACCCATGTGACCGAGCTGACCGGCTCCGCGCCCGTGACCGTCACCGTCACCGCTCCCGACGGAACGGTGCGCACCGCCCGGGGAGAACGGGCCGAAATCGTTATCGATGATCCCCGGCTGTGGTGGCCCAACGGTCTGGGCGCGCAGCCGCTGTACACCGTGGAGGTGACCCTGGGCGACGGGCTGGACAGCTGGAAGCGCCGCATCGGCCTGCGGACCATGACGGTGACCCGGAAAAAGGATCAGTGGGGCGAATGCTTCTGCCACTGCGTCAACGGCGTGGACGTGTTCGCCATGGGCGCGGACTACATCCCCGAAGACAATCTGCTGCCCCGGGTGAATCCCGGCCGCACCCGCCGCCTGCTGGAGGATGCCAAGCTGGCCAACATGAACTGCATCCGGGTATGGGGCGGCGGCTACTACCCCGACGACTATTTCTATGACATCTGCGACGAGCTGGGCCTGCTGGTGTGGCAGGACTTCATGTTCGCCTGCGCCGTGTACAACCTGACGGACGACTTCGAAGAGAACATCCGGGCGGAGTTCCTGGACAATGTGCGCCGTCTGCGCCACCATCCCTCCCTGGCCCTGCTGTGCGGCAACAACGAGATGGAGGAATTCGTGAACGTGGGCGAGTGGGTGGACTGCCCGCGCCAGAAAGCGGACTACATCAAGATGTACGAGTACATCATCCCCAAGATCCTGAAGACGGAGGCCCCCCAGACCTTCTACTGGCCCGCCTCCCCCTCCAGCGGCGGCAGCTTCGACAAGCCCCAGGATCCCACCCGGGGCGACGTGCACTACTGGGATGTGTGGCACGGGCTGAAGCCCTTCACGGACTATCGGAATTATCTGTTCCGCTACGTGTCCGAGTTCGGCTTCCAGAGCTTCCCCTGCATGGAGACCATCCAGGCCTTCACCCTGCCCGAGGATCGGAACGTCTTCTCCTATGTGATGGAGAAGCATCAGCGCAACGCCTCCGCCAACGGCAAGATCGTATCCTATCTCTCCCAGATGTATCTGTATCCCCGGGACATGGAGCTCCTGGTGTATGCCTCTCAGCTGCTCCAGGCTCAGGCCATGCAGTACGGCGTGGAGCACTGGCGGCGCAACCGGGACGACAAGCACTGCATGGGCGCGGTGGTATGGCAGCTGAACGACTGCTGGCCGGTAGCCAGCTGGGCCTCCATCGACTACTTCGGCCGCTGGAAGGCGCTGCACTACTACGAGAAGCGGTTCTTCGCTCCCGTGCTGATCTCCTGCCATGAGGAGGGCATCCTGAGCCAGAACACCAACGTCAACGCCGAGCCCTTTGCTCTGAAGAAATCCGCCCGGCTGAACGTGAGCAACGAGACGCTGCGGCCCTTCACCGGCAAGGCCCACTGGGCCCTGCGCCGGCCGGACGCCAGCATCATTGAGCGCGGCAGCTTTGACGTGAGCGTGGCTCCCCTGAGCACCCAGTGGCTGCCGGAGCAGGACTTCTCCCATCAGGACACCTACGGCTGCTACTACTCCTACTCCCTCGAGGACGCGGCAGGTAAACCGGTGGGCGAGGGCACCGTGCTCTTCTGCGCCCCCAAGCACTTCCACTTCGCCGATCCCCGGCTGGAGGTCCGGCAGGAGGGCGACGAGATCGTCGTCACCGCCAAGGCCTACGCCCGGAGCGTGGAAATTCTGGCCGGCCCGGACACCCTGCTGGAGGACAACTACTTCGACCTGAACGCCGGGACCAAGCGGGTCAGGGTGCTGCGGGGCGAGGTGAAGGAGCTGCGCGCCCGGAGCGTATACGACATTCGTTGAGCATCCCATTTTTTCAGGGGCGCGCCGCGGACTGCGGCGCGCCCCTTTTCCCTTTCATACTGAACTCCAATTAAAATCTTTAAAAAAGATTTTAATTGCCTGAAGGGCATGGAGTTCATATGAGACTTGTTTTGTGATTTCTTTCCTTATAAATCACAAAACAGGCAGCGCCTTCAGGCGATGCCTTCCTGATTAAAATTACGATTTTAATCAGGAAATAGTATCAGCCCCCCGCAGGGCGCGCGGAGGCTTTGTTCCGCCATGGTCCGGGCAGCTGAAATTTGCTTGCGGAAACAGCATTGGCTCCCCAAAGACGGGGAGCCAAGACTGTTTTATTCAATAACGCAGTGGGCGGCGCTCTTGCCGGTCAACTCCTGGGTGCGGGGATCGGGCTGGCCAAAGGCGGCGTACAGATCCCATCTCCCGCTGCCGGGGCGCCATACGCCCTCGTCGCTGCAAACCTGAAGCGCGGAGGCGGGCAGGTCGATCTGGATTTCCTTTTCCTCGTTCCGATCCAGATGGACGCGGCGGAAGCCGCAGAGCTTGGGGTTGACGGTGGCGTCCGGGGATGAGGCATCCTTGATATACAGCTGCACCACGTCCTCGGTGGGTGCGCCGCGGTTGATCACCCTTACGCTGGCCCGGTGCGTATCGGCGGAAACGCTGAGCACCTGGGTGTCGCCGTAGGTCAGGCCGTAGCCGAAGGGATACAGGGGCTTGCCGGTATAGTAGCGATAGGTGCGGTTGCGCATGGAGTAATCCGTAAAGGCCGGCATCTCCTCCAGCGCGTGCTGGTAATAGAAGGTCACGGGCAGCTTGCCGGAGGGGGAGCGCTTGCCGAACAGGATATCGGCCGCCGCCCTTCCGCCCCGCGCGCCGGGGTACCACAGCTGGACCACCGCCGCGCAGCGGGGGGCAATGTCGCTGATATCGATGGCGGAGCCGGACATCAGCGCCAGGATCACCGGCTTGCCGCAGCCCAGCACCGCCTGGGCCAGGTCACGCTGGCTCTGGGGCAGCAGCAGGCTGAGCTTGTCGCCGGAGGCATCGGCGTTGCCGGTGTCGCCCTCCTCGCCCTCCAGGGTCTCGTCCAGGCCCAGCACCAGCACCACCACGTCGGACTGATCCGCCGCGATCAGCGCCTCGGAGATCCGATCGCCGGGATGGGCCAGATTTTCCGTCCGCTCCTTGAACAGGTGGCAGCCCTCGGAATAGTAGACCCGCACGTCCTCGCCCACCTCGTCCTGGATCCCCTCCAGCACGGTGATGTAGCGCGAGGAGGTGCCATGGTAATTGCCCACCAGGGCCACGCGGCTGTTGGCATTGGGGCCGACCACGGCAATGGCGTTCAGCTTTTCCTTACGCAGGGGCAGGACGCCGTCGTTCTTCAGCAGGACGATCCCCTTTTCCGCCGCCTCCAGGGCGGCGCTCACATGCTCCTTGCATTCCACGACGCTGTATGGGATGCGGTCATACTCCGTCTGCTGGCCGTCCATGATGCCCAGCAGATAGCGGGTGGTGAACAGGCGGACGGCGGCGCGGCGGATATCGTCCTCGCTGATCAGCTTCTGGGCCAGGGCCGTGATCAGGCAGCGGTAGGTGCAGCCGCAGTTCAGGTCGGTGCCCGCCTTCAGCGCGGCGGCGCTGGACTCGGCAGGGGTATCGGTGAAGTGGTGATGCTCGTGGAAATCGTTGATCGCCCAGCAATCGGAGACCACATGACCCTGGAAGCCCCATTTTTCCCGCAGGTATCCCTGAAGCAGCTCCGGGCTTCCGCAGCAGGGGTAGCCGTTGACCGCGTTGTACGCGCCCATGACGGCCTCCACATCTCCCTGCTTTACCGCCGCCTCAAAGGCGGGGAGGTAGGTCTCCTCCATGTCCTTTTTGCTGGGGTGGACGTCAAAACGGTGCCGCTCGGCCTCCGGGCCGGAATGGACGGCAAAGTGCTTGGCGCAGGCGGCGGATTTCAGGAATTCTCCGCTGCCCTGAAGCCCCCGGATATAGGCCAGGCCCAGACGGGCGGTGAGGTAGGGATCCTCGCCGTAGGTCTCATGGCCCCGCCCCCAGCGGGGGTCGCGGAAAATATTGATGTTGGGCGACCAGAAGGTCAGCCCCTTGTAGATATCCCGGTCGTCCTTCCCGGACAGGGCGTTGTACTTCGCCCGCCCCTCGGTGGCGGCGATATCGCCCAGCCGCTCCACCATGTCCGGGTCGAAGGCGGCGGCCATACCGATGGCCTGGGGGAAACTGGTGGCAACGCCCGCCCGGGCCACGCCGTGAAGCGCCTCGTTCCACCAGTTATATTCAGGAATATGCAGCCGGTCCAGCGCGGGGGCATCATAGCGTAGCTGGGCGGCTGCCTCCAGCACATCCATCTGCGCAACCAGCGCCTCGGCCTTTTTCCTTGCTTCCGCACGATTCATAAGAGTTCTCCTTCCATTCAGAGAATGTATTTTCATAGGGCAACACCGCACAATTTGGCAAGAAGCCCCAGCCTGGATTTTTGGCTCAATTCAAAGTTTGGAAAACGAAGGAATACTGTATGTATTTCTCGTTTTTCAAACTGAAGAAGTGGGGCAAAAAGACGGCTGTGGCTCGCAGACACAATTGCGCGGTGTTGCCCTAGGTGCTCCCGGCCAATGTCCGCTCCCGCGAAGATACCGGGAGATCATAGCACGTTTTCGCCCGGAATGCAGCCACGGGCGGCAGCATTCCTTGCTGCCGCCCGCCGGTAGAAAGTAGGATGAGATCATCCGCCCTGTTTTGTTTTCCGGAACACCTTGCTCAGCAGTCTGACTGTGGCATAGGCCGGGAACGCGAAGCCCCACAGGAGGTACATCACGCCAAAGCGGACGATCACCTCCGGCTCGATACAGGCCAGGACCCAGGGGGCAGCCCAGGCAGCGGCGGAAAGCAGCAGCGCATGGGGGGCGCACATAAACAGCACAAAGCCATTCTTCAGATAGTTCTTCACGCTGTTGCTGTAAACCGCCAGCTGGGGAAAGGCCATCACGAAAACCACCAGGGCCAGGAACGCGATCACAACCGCAACCACGGTAAACACGACGCTGCCCGGCTTGGGGATGGACGCGGCATACCAGAAGTCCACACCGGCCACCAGCAACAGCGCAGCCAGCACCAGCTCCAGGGCGGTGGCCTTCCAGAAATTTTTGGCAAATGCCTGGAAGAATGTCTTGGTGGCATTCACCATTCCCTCGTCCCGCTGGCGATGGAACAGGACGGTATACATCGCCGTCAGGGACGCGCCGATGGTAACGACGCCGAGGGAGCAGAGCAGCGACAGCAGGTTGACGATCATCAGGTCAGCCAGGAGCCGCAGGAACACGGCGGCAGGCGTATCCTGCCAGCGGGCATTCATGGGTCACTCCTTCACACCGCCCAGGGCGACACCGGCAATGATGTACTTGGACAGGGAGAAATAGATGACGAAAATGGGCAGCACCGTCAGCAGGATGCCCAGATAGATCGCGCCGTACTCCACCTTGTAGATGTCGCCGTTGAGCAGGGACACCATGATGGGCATGGTATAGACCTCTTTTTTGGTCAGCAAAATCTGAGGAATGAACAGATTATTCCAGCTGGCGACGAACGCGAAGATGGCCTGGGTCGCCATGGCGGGCTTCATAATGGGCAGCACGATCTGGTTAAAGGTGCGGAACTCGGAAGCGCCGTCCACCCGGGCGGACTGCACGATCTCCATGGGCAGCGCCGGGATCATGAACTGCCGCATAAAGAACACCGTGCCGGGGGCCGCGATGGCGGGCAGGATCAGCGGGAGCAGATTATTTGTCCACTTGATGCGGTACATGAACTGATAGAAGCCGATGGAGGTAATGGTGGCGGGGATCATCATCACCGCCAGGATCGCGGCGAAGAACGGCCCCTTCAGCTTCCACTCATAGGCCACCAGCGCGTAGGCGGTGAGGGTGGAGAAGTAGACGGTGAGCACCGTGGCGCCCACGGAGATGATCAGGGAGTTCTTCAGGCCCGTCCAGGGGCTGAACATGTCCTTGCTGGTCAGGATCTCGAAGTTCCGCTTCAGGTTGCTGCCGAACAGGAAGGAGATCGGGCTGGACTGGATGCTGGGGGTGTCGCGGGTGGCGTTCACCACCATGATGATGAACGGGAACAGGCTCAGGCAGGCCAGGAAGATGCACAGGATATACGCGATCACCCGAACGATCTTCTGGCCGGGGGTACGGCGAATGTGAATGGATCTCTGTGCCATATCAGCCTACCTCCTTCTTTGCCGCGCGCTTTGCGGCGCGCTTCGCGGCTCTTTCCATCTTCTTGTCGGAGTCCTGGAACATCATGAACATAAAAATGGAGATAACGGCAATAATGATAAACATGATCACGGAGGCCGCGGCGGCGCGGGCGTACATGTAGCTGCCGCTGAAGGCCTGCTTGTAGATGAACACATTGGTGGTCATCGTGGAGTTGGCCGGGTTGCCGTCGTTGAACAGCTTGGGGATATCATACATGTTCAGGCCGCCGATCATGCTGGTGATCAGGGTGTACAGCAGGATGGTCTTCAGGTTGGGCATGGTGATCTTCCAGAACATCTGGGAGGAGGACGCGCCATCCAGCTCGGCCGCCTCGTACAGATCGGGGTTAATGCCCAGCACACCGGAGATCAGGACGATCATCGTATTGCCGTACCACATCCAGAACTGGATGAAGGCGATGATGCCCCGGGTGGGCCAGACCTTTGTTGTGAAATTAACGGCTTCTGTGGCAAGGCCCAGCTTGACCAGCAGGCTGTTCACAGGGCCCACCGGGTAGGCGAACAGCGCCTTGAACAGGATCGCGATGGAAGCGGCGGTGATGATATTGGGCATATAGAACACGACCTTGAAGAAGCCCTGCCCGCGCAGCTCATTGCGCTTGGAGGTAAACCAGGCGGTGAGCAGCAATGCCAGAGAAATCTGCGGGATAAAGTTGGCGACCCACAGAATGATGGTATTGCCCAGAGATTTGCGGAAGGTCGGGGCCTTCAGGACCGCGATAAAATTCTTGAACAAATCCTCGGCAGGGAGGAAATTCCAGTTGGTCAGGCCGGCCATGCCCTTGGCATCCGTAAAGCCAAGGATGATGGTGTTGATGGTGGGATAAAACGAGAAGATCAGGTATGCCACCACGAAAGGAATGCTGAACAGGTAACCGTATTTGGCGTAGCTGAAGCTTTTCGACTTGTTCATACGTATGCGCCCCCTTATCTTTAAGACAAGCCAATGGGGGGATAGGCCGCCGAAGCTGCCTATCCCCACACGGCAATCAGATGATGAAGTTTAAGTACCGCAGTAAATTAGTACTCGACATCGATGCCCAGGGTATCGGCAACGGTGGTCTTGAAGTTCTCAATAGCGGTGTCACGGTCGACCTCGCCATGAGCGTACTGACGGACGGCATCACGCCATGCGGTGTTGATGGTCTCGTCGTACTGGGTCAGGTTCTTGCCGTTGGCGTAAGCGTTGGCAGGAACGAAGGCATCGAACATGTTCTGGCCGGCCAGGAAGTCCAGCTCGCCGTTGGACATGGCCATGACGGTGCCGGAAGCGACGCAGTCCTTGGTGCCGCCTTCGCCGTTCAGGGTGCCGTTGGCCCACTTATACTGCAGGCCGTCCTCGGTGCAGTCCAAGGTGACCCAGCGGATGAAGTCACGGATCAGATCCTGCTTCTCGGTGCCGACAACGCTCTTGCCAGCCAGCAGCCAGGTGCCGCCCCAGAAGAAGCCGATGTTGGGAGCGCAGACGCCCCAGTCGCCAGCGGAGGAGTTGTCGCCCTCACCGGCATTGGGAGCGATGGTGTAGTTGATCAGCCAGGCAGGACCGTAGAAGCCCAGGACGCCGCCGTCCTTCTTCATGTCGGCGAACCAGCCTTCCTGCCAGTCGGTGGTGTCGTGATGATAGCCGTTGTCAACCAGCTTCTTGGACAGATCCAGGAAAGCCTCACGGGCGGGGTCGATGTTCAGGGTGTCGTCCACGATCCAGCCGGTCTCGGAGGAGTTCTCCACAGCGTGCCACATATCGCCGTCGCCGGAGATTATGGCGTAGCCAGCGTCCTTCACTTCCTGAGCGGCAGCGAAGAAAGCGTCCCAGTTGCCGGAGCCGGCGCCGATCTTCTCAGCAACGACTTCGGGATCGTCGGAGCCCCAAACGTCCTTGGCGATGGAGCGGCGATAGATGAACACGCCGCCGGTAGCCTGGTAGCCCAGACCGACCAGAGCGCCGTCGGCGGGACGGGTGCCGATATCGACGGTGTACTGCGCGATGTCAGCGGCCTCCAGCTCGGCGTCCACATCGATGCCCAGGTCAGCGTAGGAAGCGGCATACTCGGAAGCGTCGCCCTGGGTGTACTTCAGGACGAAGGCGGCCTCGGCAGCGTACAAATCGACCTCTCCGTTTGCCAGAGCGGCGTCCAGAGCGGGCTGATAAGCGCCGTCGGTGGTGGCGATGATGGTGGTGTTGATCTCGTACTTGTCGGCCAGCTCGGGATGGGCCTCCAGGAACTTGGTCATCATGCCGGGCACTTCATCGGTGAAGGCCCACAGGTTGACGGTGATTTTGTCGTCGGCAGCGGCAGTAATGGACATCATACCGAACACCATCACGGCAGCCAGGACGAGCGCAAGAAGCTTTTTCATTTTGCGTTTCCTCCTCATTTATTTTGTTAACGCTCTTGTGAGCGATAACCACATTACAATACAGCGGCCATCGTTTCATCCGAAGGATGGAACGGGAAAAGGGATATCCCTTTTCGTCACTATGCAAAAATTGCTCTTGCCCTTAAACGATTTCGTTTGTCTTTATTATACCTTGTCTCGAAAAAAAGTCAATAGGTTCCCCCTTATTCTTTTGCGATTCAGTAAAACTGCACCATTTGGGCAGCAATTACTTAGTTATTCTGCCGGATAGCCTTTGGACAGTATCTAAATGTAATCGGATAAAGAAAGCAAACTTGTCTAAAGAAGCTCCGAATCGGTCATCTGCGGTCGGGCCGCGGGTCTTTGCCCCATGCGCCGGGAAAATAAGGCAACACCGCACAATTTGGCAAGAAGCCCCAGCCTGGATTTCTGGCTCAAT
>USEU01000012.1 GCA_900553805.1 uncultured Eubacteriales bacterium | reverse complement strand
GCCGAACGGCCTGACTTAGCGATGCGCAGGCGCCATGCAAGCGAGCAACCGCCGCTAGGCGGCTCTTGGCGAGTCGCAGAGGGGGTGTGCTCCGTTGATTGGTAACAGCTCAAAAAATACCAACGACACCCCCTTTGCCGCTTCGCGGCACAAAACAGAGGTATGATTGCCACTGGCAATCATTGCTATCTCGATTCGCTGCGCGGCGCATCACCCCCAGAGGGGGCAGCAAGTTGGTGCGGCTTAGATTGAGAAGATTACCCCCCCCGAGGGGGTGCCAAGAATCAAGAAGGAGGATTTTAATGACAGCACAAGAAAACAAGCAGCTTCGGCTGGAGGCCGTGAAGGTACGCGAGGGCATTGTCACCGCGACCCACGGCGCGAAATCCGGCCATCCCGGCGGCAGCCTGTCCGCCGCGGATATGTTTACCTATCTGTACTTCAAGGAAATGCGCGTTGACCCCAAGGATCCCAAGTGGGCCGACCGGGACCGCTTCGTCCTGTCCAAGGGCCACACTGCCCCCGGCCTGTACAGCGCGCTGGCCAACCGGGGCTTCTTCCCGGTGGCGGACCTGCCCACCCTGCGGCACATCGACAGCTACCTTCAGGGCCACCCCAACATGAACACCGTCCCCGGCATCGACATGTCCACCGGCTCCCTGGGCCAGGGCCTGTCCGCCGCCGCCGGTATGGCCAAGGGCGCCAAGTTCCTGGGCAAGGACATCAATGTCTACTCCGTCCTGGGCGACGGCGAGCTGGCCGAGGGCCAGATCTGGGAGGCCACCATGTTTGCCGCCCACTATCACCTGGATAACCTGTGCATCATCGTGGACCTGAACGGCCTTCAGATCGACGGCCGTACCTGCGACGTGATGAACACCGCTCCCGTGGACAAGAAGTTCGAAGCCTTCGGCTGCGACGTTGTTACCATCGACGGTCATGATTTCGAGCAGATCGAGCAGGCCATGGCCCGCTTCCATGCCAACCACGGCACCGGCAAGCCCACCGCCATCCTGATGAAGACCACCAAGGGCAAGGGCGTTTCCTACATGGAAAACCAGGCCGGGTGGCACGGCAAAGCGCCCAACGACGAGGAATACGCACAGGCAATGGCCGAGCTGGCCGCCGCCCGCAAGGCAATTGAGGAGGGCTGAATCATGGCAGACGTAAAGAAGATCGCAACCCGCGACAGCTACGGCAACGCGCTGAAGGAGCTGGGCGACGAATTTGACGACGTGGTGGTGCTGGACGCCGACCTGGCAGGCGCTACCAAGACCGGCATCTTTAAGAAGGCCCATCCCGACCGCTTCTTCGACTGCGGCATCCAGGAGGCCAATATGGTCAATGTGGCCGCCGGCCTTTCCACCATGGGCCTGGTGCCCTTCGCGGCTACCTTCGCCATGTTCGCCGCCGGGCGGGCCTATGAGCAGGTGCGCAACACCATCGGCTACCCCCACCTGAACGTGAAGATCGGCGCGACCCACGGCGGCATCTCTGTGGGCGAGGACGGCGCTTCCCACCAGTGCTGCGAGGATTTCGCCCTGATGCGCACCATCCCCGGCATGACCGTGATGTGCCCCGCCGACGATGTGGAGGCAAGAGCCATGGTCAAGGCTGCCTATAAAATGGTCGGCCCCTGCTACATGCGCTTCGGCCGCGCCGCCACCCCCGTGTTCCACGAGGAGGGCTATCACTTTGAGATCGGCAAGGGCGAGGTGCTCCGCGACGGCAAGGATGTGGCCATCATTGCCAACGGCATCATGGTTCCCGAGGCCATTGAGGCCGGAAAGGCCCTGGCCGAGCAGGGCATCGACGCCATGGTCATCAACATGGCCACCATCAAGCCCCTGGACGAGGAGCTGGTGCTCTCCGCCGCCAAAAAGTGCGGCAAGGTCATCACCGTGGAGGAGCACAACATCATCGGCGGCCTGGGTGAGGCCGTGTGCTCCCTGCTCAGCGAGAAGCTGCCCACCCCTGTCAAGCGCATTGGCGTCAACGATGAATTTGGCCACTCCGGCCCCGCCGCCGCCCTGCTGAAGCAATTCGGCCTGAGCGCGGAACACATCATCGAGGTCGCAAAGCGCTTCTGATCCGCACCGAAATACATGACGCCCGGCTCCCCAGAGCCGGGCGTTCCTTTGTTCATAGCAGCCTTTCCCAGCTCCACTGGGCGCTGTCAAGGCCGGGGCGGTGGGCGCGGAGGTTTTCCAGCTCCGTCCGGCAGAACTCCGCGGAGCGCAGGACAAGCTCCTCGGCCATTTCCCGCGAAAAGAAGAAGGTTTCCTCCTCCTGCCCCGGGGCAAACTGACTGCGCACCTCCCGCGCCAGGCCCGGCACGTCAAAATCATCGATCCGGGTGATGGGCTCACCGGCGAGGGAAAGGGGGCGCAGCATATCGGCGCGCAAGCCGAAGCGCTCCGCCACATGGCGGTTGGTGACGGCATAGTCGTGATACAGCTTGTCCAGGTTCCCCGGTACGCCGGGGTCCCAGCCATGCTCCGCGTACATGAATTTCCGATAGAAGGTATCCTGGATCAGGTGGAGGTAGTAGCCCAGATACAGGCCGTCCTGCCCCATTTGCTCCCCGAATCGGCCGCGAAAGCCCTCCAGATCATAGGCCCTCCGGCAGCCCTCGCAGAGCAGCCGCTTCAGGTGGCCCTTGCCGTGCGCCGCCCCATCCGGGAGCACACAGCCGAGCCAGAGCCTGTCCCAATCTCCGGCCGCGAGAGTCTGCACCGCGCACTTCGTCGCGGCCAGATGGATCATACTGGATGCCATATTCTCTCCTTTTTATTTGCCGCCGTGGATGTACTTGTGGTCCCAGTCGGCGTCGAAGAGGCGGTTGCCCTGCTCCATGGGGCAGCCGCTCCACAGGTCATCGGCCAGCTCACGGAGGGTGTCGGTGGGCTCCAGACATTCGGTGTAGAAATCCGGCAGGGCGATCTCACCCTGGCGCAGGCCCAGCAGCGCCCCGGTCACCGCGCCCACGGCGGCGCTGCGGCCGGAGTGGTTGACGGCGATGATCATGGAGGAATCGAATTCCTCCCCCCCGGCAATGCAGGCGTATACCGCGCCTGCCAGCACCTGGGCGGCGCTGGAGCAGTGGAGCTTTTCCATCACGTCCCAGGTGGCCAGGCTGGGGTCGGCGGACATGGCCGCCGCCAGCCGCAGCAGCGTCGTCAGCTCGGCGCACTGGGGATACTGATGACCGAACTGGGCGCTGATGGCGGCAGCGGTCTCCCCAGCCAGCTGCTTCATGGAAAGCTGGGGTGCCCACAGGCTGCGGCTGATCATATGGGCCAGCGCCGCGCCGGCCAGAAAGGCCATTGCCCCGCCGTGGGTCAGCGCCACGGTCTCCGCCCCCAGCCGGTCCAGCTCGGCCTGCCGCATGCGGTCCGGGTGGTGAAACAGCCCCACGCCGATGGCGGTGGTCAGGCTGCCGGGGGTGACGAAATTGTTCACCGGGGCCTCCAGGGTGCCCAGGGTCTCCTGGCTCAGGGTATCCAGCATGCGGGTATCCATGCAGTAGCGGCGGCAGATATCCGGCCGGTTCAGCAGCCAGCAGAAGGTGCGCTCCCGCCGCCCCCAGGGCCGCTGGGAGGCCATCCATTCCCGGCTGGAAAGGCCCACGTATTTCACCAGCGGGGCCATCCGCCCCATCATCTGGCCCCGGGTCAGGGCGATCAGGAGGCCGTTGCAGGTGAAGGCGGCCAGCTGGGTATAGGAGGTCACCTCCGCGTAGCCGTTGGCCATGTCGTAGCCCAGCAGACCGTTGGGGCCGTAGTTCTCCCGGATGTCCCCCAGGCTCAGGGAATCCACCGGGTAGCCCATGGCATCGCCCACGGCCATGCCCAGCAGGCATCCCCGGAAGGCCGCCTGACTCAAATGCATACCCCCGCCTCCTTCGCTTCCGTTTTCATCCATTATAAAGGGAACGGGGATAGAATGCAAGGAGGAATCAGTCCAAATTTTCCCGGCAGGCCTCGTTCAGGCGGTCCAGCGCCTGGGTCAGCTGCTCGTCGGTGATGCCGGAGTAATTGACCACCAGGTCGTGCAGGTCGCCGGGCGCGCGGTCGTGATAGAAGGCGCTGAGGGGCTGGACCCGGATGCCCAGGCCCTGGAGCCAGGCGGTGAGCCGGGCGTCGGACCAGGCGGTGTCCACATGCAGCAGGAAGTGCAGCCCCGCGTCCTGCTCCCAGATGGTGAGCTTATCCGCCGCCGCGCAGGCGGACAGGGCCTGGATCACCTGGTTGCGCCGGTGCTGGTAGAAGCGGCGCATGCGGTTGATGTGCTTTTCGAAATGGCCCCGGCTGAGGAACCGGGCCAGGGTATACTGCTCAAAGCTGGGCACGGTGCAGCCATAGAATCCCAGCTCCCGCCGGAATTTCTCCATCAGCGCGGGGGGCAGCACCATGTAGCTGATGCGGATGGAGGGGGCCAGGCTCTTGGAGAAGGAATTGATGTAGATCACCCGCTCCGGCCGCAGGCTTTGCAGGGCGGGCAGGGGATGGCTGGCAAAGCGGAACTCGGAATCGTAGTCGTCCTCGATCACCCAGTTTTCCGTCCCCACCCAGCTCAGCAGCTCCTGGCGGCGGCCCAGGGGCGTGACCAGCCCCGTGGGGAAATGGTGGGACGGGGAGATGTGCAGCACCTGCGCCCCGGCCAGCGCGCGGGGGATCACCCCCTGCTCGTCCATGGGGGCGCTGATGCAGCGCACCCCGCCGGCGGCGTAGATCTGGCGGATCTTCCCGTATCCCGGCTCCTCCACGGCATAGGTCCGATCCCGCCCCAGCAGCTGGATCAGCAGATTATACAGGAAATCCGTCCCCGCGCCCACCAGGATGTTGTCCGCCTGGACGGTCATGCCCCGGAAGGCGGACAGGTGGGCGGCAATGGCCTCGCGCAGCTCCGGGATGCCCTGGCTGGGCAGGGGCAGCAGCAGGGCGCGGCCGTAATCCAGAATGACCTCCCGCTGCAATTTGCTCCACACGGAGAAGGGGAAATGCCCGGTGCCGTTGGCGGTCAAGTCCAGCAAAGGCGGCGCTTCTGTGCACTGCGCCCGGGGCGGGGGCGGTGGGGCCTGGGGCGGACGCTCGATGGCCTCCACAAAAAAGCCCACCTTCTCCCGGGAGCGGATATAGCCCTCGGAGAGCAGCTGGGCATAGGCGGCCTCCACCGTGATCTTCCCCAGCTCCAGGTGGGCCGCCAGCGCCCGCTTGGAGGGGAGCTTTTCTCCGGGCTTCAGATTGCCGGACAGGATATCCTGCCGGATGCAGCGGTAAAGCGCCTCATACAGGGGTACCCCCGGCTTCTTTTTCAGCTCATAGGTCAGCATGGCTCCACCACAGCAAGAAACAGCGCGCTGGCCCGCTCCCGCTCCCCTGCCAGGTACAGCGCGCCGAACAGCGTCTCCAGCCCCGTGGCCTTGGCATACTGGGCCTGGGTCGCCCCCTTGGGGGCGGCGTGGACATGGGCGTTCTTTCCCCGGCGGTAATAGGCAAGCTCCTGCTCCGTCAGCAGGGGCAAGAGTTTTTCCGCATAGGCCGCCTGGGCGGGAGCCTTCACCATGGCAATGGTATCCCTGTGCAGCTGGCCCACGGTCTTCTCGCCCTGGGCGCACAGGTAGCTGCGGCACAGCAGCTCCCACACCCCGTCGCCCATATGGGCCAGGCCCAGGTTGGAGATGGCGTCGATCTGCTGCCGGGGCAGCGTGATTTGAAATAGATTTTCCATTGTGTTCCTCTCCGCGTCAGCCGCCGCACAGCGCCATGAATTCCTCTTCGGAAATGATCCTGGTGCCGAATTTGGCGGCCTTCTGATTCTTGCTGCTGCCGGAATCCTTGTCGTTGGTGATCAGATAATCCGTCTTGGCGCTGACGCCGGTGACCACCCGGCCTCCCTGCTCCTCGATCTTTGCCACCAGGGCATCCCGGTTCTGGAAGTGCAGGAGCTTGCCCGTGATGCAGAAGGTCCTGCCGCCCAGGCCGCCCTCCCGCGGGGCGGGGGCTGCCTCCGGGGCAATGCGCAGAATGGGGACCAGGGGGCGGATGCGTCCCTCGTTTTCCGCCACGAACTGGTTGATACCGGCGCTCATGACCTCGCCGAAGCCGTCCAGCTCCGTCCAGTCGAAATTCTCCCTGGCCAGCTCCAGGAACCGCTCCAGGGGGTTCCCGTTGCCAAAGCACCGGGCGGCCAGCAGCTTGGCGTTGTTCTTGCCGATGTTGGGGATGCCGATGGCGGTGAGCACATTGCTCAGGCGGCAGCTGCGGCTGTCCTCAATGGCGGCCAGCAGATTGTCCACGCTGTCCTGGCCGAAGCGCTCCATCTCCATCAGCGCCTCCCGGTGGGCGTCCAGATGGTAAATATCCGCGAAGTCCTTCACAAAGCCCCGGTCGATGAGCGCCTTCAGCCGCTCCTGGGAAAGACCCATGATGTTCATTGCGTCCCGGCTGACAAAATAGGTGATCTGATCCAGCCGGATGGCGGGGCATGCGGGATTGACGCAGTAGAGCATCTCCCGGCCGTTGTCATTGCGCAGCTCCAGCGTGCTTCCGCAGCAGCCGCAGACGGTGGGGAACTCATAGGACGCCGAGCGGGTCAGGTTGTCCGTGACCATGGGGATGATCTGGTTGGCCTTGATGACGGTGATGGTGTCCCCGATGCCCAGCTCCAGCTCCTTGATGATGCTCACATTGTTCAGCGACGCCCGGGAGACGGTGGTGCCGTCGATCTCCACCGGGTCGAAGATGGCCACCGGGTTGACCTGCCCGGTGCGGTTGGTGCTCCATTCGATGTCCCGCAGCACCGTTTCGTTCCGATCCTGGTAGAATTTGAAGGCCAGGGAATGCTTGGGGTGGTGCCCGGTGCTGCCCAGGCTCCGCCCGTAGGCCACGTCCTCAAAGGAGCCCACCAGTCCGTCGATGGGGTAGCCCTTGGCGGCGCAGGTCTGCTGCAGGTCCTCCATGACGGTCTCCAGCCCGTCCCGGCGGCTCTCCTCGTCCGGGTAGTCGTTGGGCACATGGACATTGGGCACCACCTCGAAGCCCTGACGCTTCAGGAAGGCAAAGGCGGCGGTGTAGGTATCCAGCTCCGGCAGCTCCCGGCCGGCTTCATCCGCCGCCCGGTAGAGCTTCCAGGCGATAAAGTGCACCCCCCGGCGGGCGGCCACCCGGCTGTCCAGCTGGCGCACGGTGCCGCTGACCAGGTTTCGGGGATTCTTATATTCGGTCTGCTCCCGCTGAATGATGCGGCGGAAGGTGGGGTAGTCGATGATGCATTCGCCGTCCACGATCAGCTCCCCCCGGAAGGGGATCCTCTGGGGCAGCGCGGCAAAGGTCCGGGCGGTGTGGGTGATGTCCTCCCCCACCTCGCCGTTGCCACGGCTCTCGGCGCTGACCAGCCTGCCGTCCCGGTAGACCATGGAGGCGGTCAGTCCGTCCATCTTGGCCATGAGGTTCAGGGGCTTGCCCTCAAAATAGTCGCAGAATTCCCCCATGTCCGTGGTCTTGCCCAGGGAGAGCAGGGGGTGATTGTGGGCGACCTTTTGCAGCTTGCTCACCGCGGCATAGCCCACCGTGGCGGTGGGAGAATTGGCATAGACGATGCCCGTCTGCTTCTCCAGCGCCGCCAGCTCATCAAACAGGGCGTCATACTCCTTGTCGGATATCAGGCTTTCATTTCGGTTATAATACGCGTCCCGATACCCATTGAGCCGTTCCACCAGCTCCGTCATCTTATCCATCGTCATTCCTCCATGGGGTATTTGCTACTATTATACCGTAGCCGCCTGAAATTTCAATCAATTAATTCCGCTTCCCGGCCATTCCTGTTTTTTCAAAATAGCTGTTGATAAATACACCCATTGGGTGTCTAAGGCAACACCGTTTTATGATCTTGCAAAGCAAAGCACCCGCCGGTGGCGGGTGCTTTGGGTATGGAGCAGGATACGGGAATCGAACCCGCCTCTGTGGCTTGGGAAGCGACCGTTCTACCAATGAACTAATCCTGCATGTTCAAGTGGGTGTATTATAGCAGAAAAAAAAGGAAAATTCAACTACTTTTTGCGGCTGCGGGAAAAAATCATCACCGTCCGGCTTTTCTCCATTTCGTCCCCCGCTTCGATGGAATTTTTCCCAAAAAAGAGGTACACTTGCCGCAAAAGGGGGCAGTGGAATGAATCATGCGGCAAAGATGGCCGGGCGGCGAAAGCGCCGCCGTCTGCGGCGGTGGTTCTGCCTGGTGGGTATTTGGGCGGCGGCATTGGCGGTGCTGCTGGCGCTGGGAGCCCTGGAGCAGCGCGCCCAGAGCGCGCCGGTGGGCGTCCGGCTGAGCTACCGCGGGCAGGCGCGGCAGGTGGATGCCGCCGGGCTGACGGCGGCGCAGCTGCTGAAGCGTCTGGGTCTGGCGCTGACGCCGGAGGACACCGTCACCCCCGCCGCCGATGCCGTGCTCACCGACGGCGATGTGGTCACCGTCACCCGCCGCCAAACGCGCCGGGAGGAATACACCCAGGCGCTGCCCGCCGGGATCGAATACCGCCTGGACGCCGCCCTGCCCTGGGGACAGGAGGCAGAGCTGAACCCCGGCACAGCGGGGGAATTGCGGTGCGTAGCGGAGGTGGAGTACATCAACGGTGTGGAGACCGGGCGGGAGGTGGTCTCCAAGGAGCTGATATCTCCCGCCCAGCCCCGGTTGGTAGCCGTGGGCACCCGGGAAACGGAGGCCCCGCTGGCGGAGGGGGGCTGCCTGTGGCTTCCCGGCGGCCAGCTGCTGACCTATACGAAGGCCCTCACCCTGGAGGCCACCGCCTTTACCTCCACTGACCCCGGCTGCCTTCCCGGCGCGCGGCAGGGCACGGCGGTGGTGGCCGCCCGGTTCATCCCGCCGGGGACCCGGCTGTTCATCGCCTCCGCTGACGGCGCCTATACCTATGGCATTGCCCAGGCTGCGGCGGGGGACAGCATGGAGGGCGATCGGATCGACCTGTATCTGGATCCCGCCGAATCGGCGGAATTTGGGCGAAAGCAGTGTATCGTGTATTTTCTCGGTTGAAAACCGGCGCTTCCTCTGGTATGATGATGAAAAAGAAGAGGAAGGCTGACTGTGATGGTAAATGTTTGCGATATTCAGGTGATGAAGCCCCTGCTGGCGGCCCACGGGTTCCATTTTTCCAAGGCCAAGGGCCAGAATTTTCTGATCGCCCCCTGGGTGCCGGAATCCATTGCCGGCGCCGCCGGGGTGCGGAAGGACGTGGGGGTGCTGGAGATCGGCCCCGGCGTGGGCCCGCTGACCCAGCAGCTGGCCCTGCGGGCCGGAAAGGTATGCGCTGTGGAGGTGGACGAGCGCTTAAAGCCCATCCTGGAAATCACCCTGGAGGGCTGCGGGAATGTGGAGCTCGTCTGGGGCGATGTGCTGAAGCTGGATATCCCCGCCCTGGTGAAGGAGAAGCTCCCCGGCCTGCGGCCCGTGGCCTGTGCCAATCTGCCCTATTACATCACCAGCCCCATCCTCACCGCCCTGCTGGAGGCGGAATGCTTCCAGGCCGTTACCGTCATGGTGCAGAAGGAGGTGGCCCAGCGCATTGCCGCCCGGCCGGGTACGGCGGAGTACGGTGCGTTCAGCGTGTTCTGCCAGTACTACGCGGAGCCGGAGCTGCTGTTTGACGTGCCTGCCCACTGCTTTGTCCCCCAGCCCAAGGTCACCTCCGCCGTGGTCACCCTGCGCGTGCGTCAGGCGCGGCCCTGGGACATTCATGACGAGCAGCTTTTCTTCCGGGTGGTGCGGGCCAGCTTTGCCATGCGCCGCAAGAAGCTGAGCAACGGCCTGGCCTCCGGCTTCCCGGAGCTGGGCAAGGCCGGGGCGGAGGCGGTGCTCGCCGCCTGCGGCTTCCCGGAGAACGTCCGGGGCGAGACTTTGGGCATCCCGGAGTTTGGGGCAATTACCAATGAAATTCTGCGCCGGGAGGCGGAAAAATGACGCGGTTCGTATTTCTGGATCTGGACGATACCATCCTGGACTTCCACCGAACGGAACGGGCGGCGCTGACAAAAGCGCTGCTGGAATGCGGCATTCCGCCCACGGAGGCGGTGCTCTCCCGCTATCACCAGATCGACCGCCAGCACTGGCAGCGGCTGGAGCGGGGCGAGTTGACCCACACCCAGGTGCAGGAGGGGCGCTTCCGGGTGCTCCTTACCGAGCTGGGGGCGGCGCTGGATCCGGCGGAGGTCAACCGCCGCTTTCGGGAGAATCTGTGCGGCGAGCAGTATTTCCTCCCCCAGGCCCGGGAGGCGGTGGAGCGGCTGCGCCAAAATCACCGGCTGTTCCTGGCCAGCAACGGCACCGCCGCGGTGCAGCATGCCCGCCTTACCGGCGCGGGACTGTATCCCTGTTTTGAGCAGGTGTTCATCTCCGAGGAGATCGGCTTCAACAAGCCCTCCCGGGAGTTCTTTGACGCCTGCTTTGCCCGCATCCCCGGCTTTGATAAAAGCAGTGCCATCATGGTGGGCGACAGCCTGACCTCCGACATTCTGGGCGGCCTGCGGGCAGGGCTGCGCACCTGCTGGCTCAACCCTGCCCGGCTCCCCCCGGATCCCGCCATCCGCCCCGACTGCGAGATCCGATCCCTCGCCCAGCTGGAGGCGCTGCTGTAAAGCCGGGCGGGCAGGATACCATATTGAAAAGTAAGGCGAATTCGCACGGTCCAAAGCGGGACCTGTTACGAATTCGCCTTAAATTTCAGCATACTTTGGGTGCCTGCCGCGCCCTCTCAGTTTTCTTTCTTCTTTCGGATAATGCCATACCCTTGGCTCCCCGGTGGGGGAGCTGGCAGCCCGTAAGGGCTGACTGAGGGGGTGTCCCCGGTCGGGTAGCAAAATGTACATTTCTCAACCATCCAACGACACCCCCTTTGCCGCTTCGCGGCACTTCCCCCAAAGGGGGCAGCAAGAGGGGTGCTCAGCCCTTCAGGCCTCTGGACTGGCGGTCCATGTCCTCGACGACGATGTCGTAGATCTCGCCCAGACCGGCGCAATATTCCAGGACCTTCCACGGCTCATTGGTGTGGTAGTGGATCTTGATCAGGTCCTCATCCCCCACGGCCAGCAGGCAGTCCCCCTTGAAGTGCTCTACAAAATAATCGTTGATGGCGTCCTCATCCAGGTCGTGTCCCTCGATCAGGAGCTGGGTATCATATCGGAATTCGGTCATGTGGTGTCATCCTTTCTGTGGCGTCCTCACGGAAATTATTTTATCACAAACTTGTTGATAAATCAACAAGTATATGCTATAATTCCTTCTGCATTTCGTACCGCATAGGGGGGCTGAATCAATTGGATCGGTTTGATACCTTTACCGGCTCGGTTTTGGAGCTGAACCGGCTGCTGCAGCGGCTGAAGGAAACGGAAATGAAGCCCCTGGGCCTGCGGGCGAACCATGTGATGTGCCTGTATCACCTGGGGAAGGCTCCCCAGGGTCTGACGGCGGCGGAGCTGACCCGCGCCTGCCGGGAGGACAAGGCCGCCGTCTCCCGCTGCATTGCCCAGCTGACCCAGCGGGGGCTCGTGTCCGCCGAGGCCCAGGCGCACCGGCTTTACCGCGCCAAGCTCACCCTCACCCCCGCCGGGCGCGCCCTGGCAGAGCAGCTCTATTGCCGGGTGGATTCCGCTGTGGCCGGAGGCGGCCAGGGTCTGACCCCGCAGCAGCGGGAAACGCTGTACGCCGCCATGAACATCATCATCGACAATCTCTCCCGCTACCTGGCGCAGCGGGAGGAATAGAAAGGAAAACCATGGAAAAAGTGCGCATTATTACGGATTCCGGCGCGGATCTCCAGCCGCCGTTCCCTCAATGTCTCACCGTCATGCCCCTGACCATCCATTTTGGCAGCGAGGAATTCCGGGACGGGGAGACCATCGATCACAAAACCTTTTACGAGCGGCTGGCCTCCGATGCCTGTTTCCCCACCACCAGCCTGGTGCCGCCGGGGGAATTCGAGGCTGCCTTCCGCCGGGCGCAGGAGGCAGGTGAAGCGGTGGTAGCCGTTACCCTTTCCAGCAGACTCTCCGGCACCTACCAGAGCGCCGTGATGGCCGCGCAGGAATTTGAGGACGTATACGTGGTGGACAGCCTGAACGCCACCCTGGGTGAGCAGATCCTGGTGCGGTATGCCCTGGGCCTGGCACAAAGCGGAATGGCCGCCGGACAGATCGCGGCGGAGCTGGAGCGCATCCGGCCCCACGCCAACCTGATCGGCATGCCGGATACCCTGGAATACCTCCACCGGGGCGGCCGCATTTCCAAAACCGCGGCGGTGCTGGGCGGCGCGCTCTCCATCCGCCCGGTGCTGCGCATGGTGGACGGCGCGGTGACCATGATCGGCAAGGCCCGCGGCTCCAAGAACGGCAACAACTATCTGATCCAGGAGGTCAACAAAACCGGCATCGATTTTCAGAAGCCCCTGTGTCTGGGCTACACCGGCCTGAGCGATACGCTCCTTCAGCGCTACATCGCCGACAGCACCCAGCTTTGGGAAGGCAGGATCGCCGCGCTCCCCATCTGTCCCGTGGGCCCCACCATCGGCACGCACCTGGGGCCCAACGCCGTGATCGTCGCCTACTTCGACGCCTCCGCCGGCGCTCTGTGATGGCAGAGGCGGGAAAACCGCTCAACATTATTATTTTACCATAGATCCGGCCCCACCGTCCATTCGCTTTTTCCATAAGCTTTTGCGCCAATTTGTGTGGAATATCCCATCTTGCAATCCGTGCGGGAAGGGTGTATATTGAAAGCACAAAAAGGAGTGAGTCCAATGTACTAAGCCACTTCTCAAATCCGCAGAAAGCAGAGGTTAAGCAAATGACGGAACCCAAGGACTTTGCGAAATAACCCCTGATCGATCCCAAAACCGTGAGGGAAAGATCAGGGGTTATTTCTTTTTCTTTTCATACTGAACTCCAATTAAAATCTTTAAAAAAGATTTTAATTGCCTGAAGGGCATGGAGTTCATATGAGACTTGTTTTGTGATTTCTTTCCTTATAAATCACAAAACAGGCAGCGCCATCAGGCGATGCCTTCCTGATTAAAATTAAGATTTTAATCAGGAAATTGTATCAGGCATCACCGCACCGATCCATCCGATGCGGTGATGCCATTTTTCTCTTCACGGGAGCTTTTTCCCGCAGGTCACTCGCCCTGGGTCTCGCCGGGGACCTGGATGGCCAGGTATTGGTTCAGGGCGTCCAGGACGCTTTCGTCCTTCAGGGTAATGGTTATCTCAATGCGGCGGTTCTGCGCCCGGCCCTCTACGGTCTCGTTGGTGGCCACCGGGCGGGTAGAGCTGTAACCGGCGGCGCAGAAGTATTGGGCATAGGGGGTCAGGATGCCGCCCTGGGTGGTCATCAGGTAGGTGAGCACGGAATTGGCCCGGTCGGTGGAGAGCTTGCGGTTCAGGGTATCGGAGCCGGTGCTGTCCGCGTGGCCGCCGATGACGATGGTGTCCACATACCCGATGCTGTCGCTGCTTTCCAGGAAGCTGGCAAAGCCGATGGCCAGCTGGTCCAGCAGCACCCGGCTGTTGGCCTTCAGCTCCGCGGAGCCCTGGTCAAACAGCACGCTCTCGCTGAGCACCAGGCTGCCCGTGTCGCTGATGGAGATGGTGTTGGCGTTGCCCATCACCTGCTCCACGTTCTGCCGGATCTTTTCCACAATGTCCACCCGCAGGAAGGCCGCCGCCTGCATCTGGGCGCGCACCTGGCTCAGCTCTGCCTGGGTATTGTCCAGGTACAGCTGCTGCTGGGCCATTTGGGCCTGCTGCTGGGCGATGGTATCCTTCTGGGCGGCAATGTCCGCCTGCTGCTGCATGATGAAATTGGCCTGCTCAATGATGCTGGAGGCCTGCTGGTCCAGGGTGATCTTCTGCTGGTCCAGATCCTGCTGGGCGGTCTCCAGATTATCGGACACGGTTTGCAGCTCCGCCTCCTTGTCCTTCACCTGCTGGGTGGCCACGATCAGCTGATTCAGGGTGTCGCGCAGCTCCTCTTCCTTGTGGGAGAGGTCATTGTTGGTGATGATGTTCTGGATATAGGCCAGCAGCATCAGGAAAAACAGGATCAGCGCCACCGCCGACATCATATCCGTATACGACGGCCAGAAGCCCTGCTCCCCATTGGAGGTGCCGGTCTGGGTGCGACGGCTGGTTCTTCTCATCAGTTGTCGCCCCTTTCAGAGCTGCGGCTCACCCGGCGGATGGCGGCGGTCAGGTCCCGCACGGCCACATCCATTCTTTCCACCGTGCCCCGCAGATTGTAGTCAAATTCCGAGAAGTCCCGCACGCCCTGGTTGAAGCAGTCCACCGTGGCGTTGAAGCCGGTGAGGCTCTGCTGCAGCGCGCCGGTGGAGCCCTTCAGCGCGTCGTCGATGGCAGCGGCGGCTGCGTTCAGGCCGCCGATCATCTGGCGCACCAGGGCGGCGTCATCCTTCGGCGCTTCGGCAGCCAGGCGGGGGGCGACCCGGTGGTCAAGCCACAGCTCCAGCTCGTTTTCCAGCTGCTCCCGGATGGACTCCGGGCTGAAGATGGAGCGCAGAATGGTCAGAATGATGGAGCAGCCCACGCCGAACAGGGAGGTATAGAAAGCCACGCCCATGCCGGACAGGGCGGAAAGCAGGCCGCTGCCCATGTTGTTCAGGGCGTTCTGCCAGTCGGCGGTGCTGCCCAGCAGCTGGGACAGGGAGGTGACGGACAGGCTCAGGCCCAGGAAGGTGCCCAGCAGGCCCATGGTGACGAACAGCGAGACGGCGTTGCTCAGGAACCGCTCGCAGAACAGGCAGAAGCCCATATCCGTGTGGATGGTGCTGGTGACGATGGCGGGGGTATTGGTCTCCTGGCCGAAGGTATTGTAGGCGGTGGTGAATTCCTCCAGCGCGTCGCGCACCAGGTGGCTGCGGTGGGTATCGCCCACCACGGCAAGTCTTGTCTGGCGGCGGTAGGCGCAGCTGACGGCAAACAGCATGATCACAGCCACGGCAAACAGCATCAGGATCATGATGATCACCACCACGCTGACGGGGTGCATATTTGCGAGAAATTTCATAAAAAGGCCTCCTTTATTTCGTTGCGCCGGGAAGCATCCGCCGTCCCCCTGCGGGCAAAGCGACCCCCCATTTTGACCCATTCTACCATGAATCGGCGGTTTTCTCAAGAGACCTAAGAAAAAACTAAGAATTAAAAATTCGCCTCTTCGGAAATGATATGTACCCCCAATACCGGGTGTCCGGTATTGGGGGTACATATCAGAAATGGGGAGGCGGTAATTACTTTATTTTAAAATGCCGCGTCTGCCCCCATTGGGCCGGTGGTCTTGAACGGGGCCTCCCTTCCATTTTCAGTGGGGCAGCCCCATTCACACTTCTAAGAACGGCCTTTGGTTTTGACTTTTGCTTTGGCTTTTTTCCCGTGACGGCTGCGGGACATCACAATCTGCTGCAACGCGACAAACAAAAGCACCAGAAGGCCTGTGATGATCTTGCCCCACCAGGACGAGAGGGTGCCATTGAACGTAATCAGGCAGGGGATCACAGCCTTCAGCAGAACACCGAAGAAAGTGCCCACCATATAGCCAACGCCGCCGGAAAGCAGCACGCCACCGATAACCGCGGCAGAAATCACATCAAGCTCACCGCCCTGCAGCGCCAGATTCCAGCCGGACTTAACATACAGCGCGTAAGCGATGCCGGCCAGCGCGGAGCACAGGCCATTGAAGCCATAAACCATCATCTTCGTCCGATCAACGGGCAAACCCATCAGCCGGGCAGACTGCTCGTTGCCGCCAATCGCGTAGACGTTGCGGCCAAAGCGGGTCTTTTGCAGAATATAGGTGCCCAGAAGGATCATGACGATGAACAGCACGACATTCAGATTGATATATGCAACGGGCTTGATCTTTACCCATTCGCCCCCGGAGTATTTCATGAAGTAAACCTTCCAGCCCGCCAGGGCATCAATTACTTCATTGTTGATGGAGATGGACTCCCGGCTGATCAGCGAACACACGCCACGGGCCAGGAACATACCCGTCAGCGTAGCAACGAATGGTGGGATCTTCAAATAGGTAACCAGGGCACCCATGCCCAGCCCCAGCGCTATGCCTACAAAAACAGAGAACGCCATGCACAGCCAGGGGTTAAGCCCAAGCACCGTAGTGCCATAGGCCAGGAACATGCCAGTCAGAGAAGCGACCGCAGCCACGGACAAGTCGATCCCGCCGGTAATCAGCACCATGGTCATGCCAACGGCGGATATCCCGATATAGGCGTTGTCCACAAATAGCATCATAAAAGTACGTAGCTTAGTAAAGCCCTTGGCACCGTAGACGATGGCACCAAACGCATAAATCACCAGAAAGATACCAATTGTTGCCAGCACCATCAGATATTTGGGATTGGATACAAAATTCAGGAGCTTTCTGTTTTTCCTTTTATCCATGGAACGCACCTGCTTTCTGCTTGCGGGATTTTCTGACGGCCAGTCTCTTGCGTACCGGCTCAGACTGAATAATGATTACCACCAGAATAATTACGGCCTTAAAAGCCATGATGGATTCGGAAGTGATGCCGAAATAATACACCAAAGTGGTAATGGTGCGGATAATGAGTGAACCGATAATGGTGCCGGTCAGCGAAAATTTTCCGCCGGTCATGCTGGTTCCGCCCAGCACCACCGCCAGGATGGCATCCATCTCGTAGTTCACGCCCGCGTTGTTGGAGTCGCAGGAGGAAATACGGCTGGAGTAGATCAGGCCGGCCACGCCGGAAAGGAAGCCGGTGAGGGTATACACGATGATGATGATCTTGCCGGATTTCAGGCCCGTCACCCGGGATGCGCTGGGGTTGATGCCAACGGACTCAACAAAGGTACCAAAGGCGGTCCTCCGCACGAAAATCATCACAGCCGTGCAAATCACAACGGCAAGGATAATGGGGAACGGCAGGCCAAACAGGCTTCCCTGGCCGATAAAGCGGAAGGGGGTATAGCCGGTGGTGAACTGCTTGCCATTGGTGGCGATCTGGGCTATACCGCGGCCTGCCACCATAAGGATTAAGGTGGCAATGATTGGCTCAAGCTTGAATTTCCCGATCAGGATGCCGTTGAAAAGGCCCATCAGCGTACATACGGCCAACGGAACCAGGATGACCAGTACAAACGGATAAATGGTATAGTCGCCAGGGGTAGGATACTCCGTCACATCCCAACGAAGCAGCTTCAGCGCAAACGCACCGGCCACGGCTACAAGCGCACCGACGGAAATATCCGTACCGCCCAGTGCAATGACCATGGTCATACCCATGGCAATAATGGTGATCTCGGAGCTTCTGTTGATGATGTCCACAATGGATCCGTAGAACATACCTGTGGTGGCATTATACTCAATACGGAAGAAATCAGGCCGCAGAATCCCGGCTACGGCCAGAATTGCCAGCTCGGCGATCACGGCCCATGCCAGCTTACTTCTGAAGATGGATTCTTTGCTTTTCACGCGCTTTCACCGTCCTGTTCCCCAGCGATTATTCTCATAATATCCGCCTGTGTGCAGCTTGCGCCATCCAATTCGCCCGCTTTCTTTCCGTCACGCATAACAATGATGCGGTTGGAGCAGCGGATGATCTCGTCAAGCTCTGAGCTGATGAAGATGATGGACATACCATCCCCGCACATCTGCAGCATCAGGCGCTGAATCTCAGCCTTGGCACCCACGTCAATACCACGGGTAGGCTCATCCAGGATCAGCAGATCCGGCTCAGTGGCCATCCAGCGGGCCAGAATGACCTTTTGTTGATTGCCGCCGGAGAGCTCCCGGATTTTCTTTTCCGCATCGGGGGTGGCAATGGCAAGGAGCTTGATGTATTTATCCGCCAGCTCGTCCTGCTCTTTGCGGCTCATGGGTCGCATCATGCCCCGGCGGGCCTGCAGCGCCAGCGCGATATTCTCCCGGATGGTCAAATCGCCGATGATGCCGTCCCGCTTACGATCCTCGGGGCAAAACGCGATCTTGTGGTTGATCGCGTCCATCGGTTCTCCAATCTTCACGGGGATGCCGGCAATCTTCAAATCGCCATTGTGCATCCTGGTAACGCCGAAGAGCATTTCGGCGGTTTCGGTCCGGCCGGAACCCAAAAGTCCCGCGAAGCCCAGCAGCTCGCCCTTTTTCAGATCGAAAGAAATATCCTCCACCTTGCCAGGGACACCGATATGATCGGCCTCCAGCATTTGGGGCGCATCTTCCCTCTGCACGGCGCGCTTCAGGTCAAAAATCTGGTCAAGGTCCTTGCCGATCATACTGGAAACCAGTTCCAGCTTCGTAATTTCATTCGCGTTGTATACGCCCACCAACCGGCCATTTCTCAGGACGGTCATGCGGTCGCTCATTTCAAACACCTGATCCAGGAAGTGCGTGATAAAGATGATGCTGATGCCTCGCGCTTTCAGATCCCGCATCACATCAAAAAGCTTTGTCACCTCGTCGCTGTCAAGAGATGAGGTGGGTTCGTCCAGGATCAGCACCTTTGCATCCACGTCCACCGCGCGGGCGATGGAGACCATCTGCTGAATGGCGGTGGAATACTGGGCGAGCGGACGGGTCACATCAATATGTACACGGAAGCGCTCAAGAAGCTCCGCAGAGCGCTTATTGATCGTTTTCCAATCAATTTCTCCGTGTTTCATCGGTTGGCGGCCGATAAAAATATTCTCTGCCACAGAGAGATTGTCGCACAGGTTGATCTCCTGGAAAACAGTAGATATGCCCATATCCACAGCATTCTGGGGATTGGTGGGACGAATCTCTTTTCCATCCAGTATGATTTTTCCCGCATCCATTTTGTTTACGCCAGTGAGGCATTTAATGAGGGTGGATTTACCCGCACCGTTTTCTCCCAGCAACGCATGAACTTCGCCGCGGCGCAGCGAGAAATCAACTCCGTCCAGCGCCTTTACGCCGGGGAACTGAATTTCGATGCCTTGCATAGACAAGATCACATCATGATCCAAATTTCATCATCCCTTCGTTCCAAAAGAGCGGATGGGAGAAATTCTCCCATCCGCTGCAAGTTGGTTTCAGTATTTATCCGTCAACGGTCAACGGATCTGGCTCCAGTTTAGTACTTGCGCTCAGCGATCACATCGGCAGCCTTGACGGACAGCATCTCACCGGCTTCGTCGTAAGCAATGCCGCCGTCCATGCAGAAGACACCCTCTTCAGGATGGACAATGCCCTTCTCATAGGTCTCGCCGGCCTCCATGCCCTTGATCATGGGGATGACCGCGCCGGAGTATAGGGGGTTGCACTCAACGGTGCAGTTCATTTCGCCGGCAACAATGGCGTCGAAAGCGGCCTTAACACCGTCGCAGCCAACAATGATGATATCCTTACCGGGAACCTTGCCGGCAGCCTTGATGGCGTCAATCGCGCCCAGCGCCATGTCGTCATTCTCGGCCAGCAGAACGTCGATCTTGTCGTGAGCCTTCAGGAAGCTTTCCATAACGGCCTGGCCCTCAGCACGAGTGAAGTTGCCAGTCTGGGAAGCGACGACCTTCAGCTTTTCGTTGCCGTCCAGGATCTCCATGATGCCCTTGGTGCGGTCGGTAGCGGCAGCAGCGCCGGTGGTACCTTCCAGGATGACGATGTTGACTTCTTCATCGCCACGGCCAACGGAATCCAGATAGTTGATGGTCCAGCGGGCCATACGGCGGCCTTCCTCCAGGAAGTCGCCACCGAATGCGGCAACGTAATCGATCTTATCCATGCAGTCGGGCATACGATCCAGCAGGAACAGAGGGATCTCAGCCTCATTGACTTCCTTCAGGACTTCGTCCCAGCCGGTGGTCACAACGCCGGTGAAGAGGATGTAATCAACGCCCTGGGTGATGAAGTTCCGCAGAGCCTTGACTTGGTTTTCCTGCTTCTGCTGTGCATCGTCATAAACCAGAGTCCATCCTTCCGCTTCAATGGCGGCACACATATCGTCAGTATTGGCAGTACGCCAGTCGGACTCCTGACCCACCTGAGAAAAGCCGATCGTCAGGGCGGAAGCGCTAACAGCGCAACCGACGAAAAGTGCGAGTGCGAGAACCAGAGACATGATCTTTTTCATTGTGTTTCCTCCATTCAGTTTTATTTTGTACTTTCGAAACCAACCAGCAGGGAGAGACGGCACACCCCGACGCCGTCGGGCGTAAGAAGCCGTCCAAACCGTGGTCACTTTCTATTCACGATGGTATCATGCCTTGTACATAAAGTCAAGATTTTGTTTGCGTTTTAAACAACTTCTCACTATGTGTTTCATTTATATTTGTGCAAAATCACAAATCAAAAAACAAACAAATACGCCTGCCAATACCTGCCTTCGTCTTCTTTTCATGGCAAAAAAACACCTGGCGCGTTCATTTTATGTTAATTTTATATTTATTACGCAAGTCCATTTTCTCCCCTCCACCGGGCGGATTCGGGACTTTCGCTCTATGGAGCATACGCTTACCGGGGGTGGGCCAAAAATTCGCCTCCCCGTTTCCGGGGAGGCGAAAGCACGGCGTATCAGCCCTCTTTGGGAATGATGATCGCGGCGGCCAGATAGGCCAGCAGGCCGCTGCCGCCGAAGCAGGTCAGGATCACAAAGCCCAGGCGGACCAGGGTGGGGTCAATGTTGAAGTATTTGCCGATGCCCGCGCAGACGCCGCAGAGCATCTTGCCGTTTTCGACCCGTGTCAGACGTTTTTCCATGAATAAATCCTCCGTTCTTTACAATAAAAGGCGTATTTTACAGATATTCCGGGGCGTGAGGCTCCTGGGAGTGCTCCTCGGGCCGGTCCTCCTGCTGCTCCCGGGCAGGCTCGGCCGGGGCTTCTTCCCCTGCCTGGGACGCTTCGGCGGCCTGGGGTGCGGCGGGGGCTTCCTCCGCCGGCTGCTCCCGGTGCTCCGCTTCCGGCTGGGCCGGTTCCCCGGCGGGCGCTTCCTGGGGGCCCTCAGCGGGCTGCTCCGCCTCCGGCTTCTTTTCGCAGCGCTGCATGGCCTCCTGGAAATCCCGGCTCAGGCTGTCCATCCGGCTGCTCAGGACCTTCCCAGCGGCGGTGAAATTCTTCTTCACTGTATCGGACAGGGAACTTAGGTCATATTCCGCAGCCAGCTTTCCGGCGGCGTGCTGCAATTCCTCGCTGCCCTCAGTGACGGTGTTCACGATCCCCTTGCCCAGCTTCCTGGCGGCGTCCAGCAGGGAGTCCGTGGTCTTGCCCTCCCGCTCCTTCACCCGGCGGTAGAAGGTATTGGGCTTCAGGTTCAGCTCCGCCATGGCCTGGCGGGCGGTGATCTCCCCGTTCTTCCAGCGCTCCAGGATCTGATCGAACATTTCCTCATCCACCTCGATGGGCTTGCGGCCCTTGGCGGGGGCGTCCTCTCTTGAAGGCTCACTCTCCCGCCCGGCGTCCATTTGCAGGATGGCCCGCAGCAGCGCTACCGCCTGAACGCCCGCAGGGGTGCCGGTATCCAGCCCCTCGGCCACGCTGCGGAAGCGGATGCCCCGGCTTTGCAGTTCATCCAGCAGCTCCAGAAGCGCCGCCGCACTGTCAGCCGCGCAGGAAAGCTGGGCCACGGCCAGGCAATCCCCGTCCTGCAGCTCTCCCAGGAGCCGCTCCAGACCGCTGCGGTCCATTTCTCCCGCCTCCGTCCGGCTGTTTTGATAGATATAGTTCATTTCCATGCTCCTTTCCGGATTTGTGAAATGAGTATATCATGAGTGTTTCAAAATGTCAATAATCATTTTTGAAATTTGACATATTATTAACAGAAATGACATGTTCATTTTGAAACAATCTTTGGTGCTCTGACGGGCGCGGTCAGGCCGTCTCCATATCGTAGGACAGCAGGATGACCAACACGCCGTCCACCATCCGGATGCTGTCGGCGGCGGGGAAGGGATGCATTTGCAGCACCTGCGGGTTTTCCTTCAGCGCCTCCAGCTCAGCGCCGGTGACGAACTCCACGGGGTAGCCCAGGTAATAGTCCAGATAGCGCTGGTGGCTGAGAGGATGGGTGGTGGAGAAATTGAACCACACCCCGGTGCCATTGGGGGAGAAGCCGACGCGGTAGGAATTCAGCGGCCCGTTGCCCAGCAGGCCCAGGATGGCCACCGGGGTCTGGCCGGGGACATAGTCCTCGGTCTGCTCCATGCGGTCGATGATGCGGGTGTAGGCGGACAGGGTGGCGTCGTTTTCCAGCTGCTTCTTCAGGGCGATCTCGTTGGAATACAGGCAGTTGTCATAGATCAGCACGCACACCAGCGCCGCGCACAGCGCCCGGGCCGCCCGGGAGATTTTCCCCTCCCCGGCCGTCTGCTCCCGCAGCTCACACAGTGCCAGCACGCAGACATAGGAGAGATTGAAGGAATACACCATGATCCAATGGAAAAAGTTGGAAATGGGAATGATGAAGTTCATCCCGAAGGGAATGGCGGCGACCACGCCCAGCGCACCCCACACATTCCCCTTGGGCAGCTTATTGGAAACGCACACGGAGATGGCGAAGAAGGCCGCCAGGGCCGCCAGGGCCAGATTGATCCCCAGCTGGACGGGCATGGAGTGCCCCACCGGGTAGAAGAACCACATGTCCAGGGCCTCCAGGAAGTGGTAGCCCCGCTCCAGGAGGGACTCCACAGACAGGTTCAGGGCGCTGCCCACGCTGTTGTAGGTCTCGGCGTCCGCCACCTGGGTCAGCTTCTGGGTGAGGTTGGCCGCCAGGAAATACAGCACCATGGACGCCGCCATGGGCAGCAGATGGCGGAAGGTCTCGCCGTAAACCGCCGACACCTTCTCCCCCCGCAGCAGCCGCACCAACGCCAGGATCAGCAGCAGATACACCGCCGCCTGAATGTACGCCTGATAGATGCCCAGGGAGAGGAAATACAGCACCGCCGCGATCAGCTCTCCCCGGCGCAGCCGCAGCGCGGCCCACACCCCCAGCACCGCCAGCAGCAGGCACAGGCCGTAGGCGTCCGCGTCGTGCAGATAGGTGGCGTTGGTCAGGGAGACGGTGGAATTGGTCACCAGGATGCCGCAGGTGAGCACCACCGTCAGCTTTTTTTGCAGCTTGAGAATGTCTGTGATGAAATAGGTGCTGAGCCACAGAAACACCAGCAGCAGGAAGCCGTTGACAGCGGGCAGCAGGAATTTGCCCCGCAGCAGCCGGTACACCGGCCGCAGGAACCGGCCGAAGGACAGCATCATGTCCGGGCTTTCCTCATAAATGGAGATCATGGAATCGTGGGAGAAATTGGCGTTGAAGAAAAGGTAGCCATAGGCCACCAGGCCGAAAAACAGGGTCCACCAGCCGATGTATTTCATCCGCTTCCAGTCAGGGCAAACCGTCTGCCCCGGGCGGCACAGGGCGTCCAGCCGGGCGGCGCATGTATGCTTCTCCATCAGCATTCTCCTTTTGCGTTGAATACGTATTGGTCCAGCCGCCGGAAGGCCTCCTGGACCCGGGACAGGGGGAGCGCCAGGTTGACGCGGATGTGGCAGGGGCCGTGGAACGGGCGGCCATCCTGGAAGGCCACGCCCACCGCCCAGGCGGCCTTCAGCACGTCGTCCAGGCTCTTTTCATGGGCGCGGCACCATTCGGTGCAGTCCAGGAACAGCATGTAGGTTCCCTGGGGGCGGCTCACCGTCACGCCGGGGAAATGGCCGCGGATGTAATCGCAGGCGAAATTCACGTTGCCGTTCAGCACCTGCCGCAGCTCCTCCAGCCACGCGATGCCCTCGTCCCGGTACGCGCCGATGAGGGCGTACATGGAAAGGACGTTCTGGGCGTTGTAGTGGCACAGCGTCGCCTCCTTGGCCACCCGGTCCCGGAGCCAGGAATTGTAGATGATGCTGTAACTGCCCACCAGGCCCGCCAGATTGAAGGTCTTGCTGGGGGCGTACATGGCCACGGTGCGCTGCTTTGCGTCCTCGCTCACCGTCTGGGTGGGGATGTGCCGGTAGCCGGGCAGGATCAGGTCCGACCAGATCTCATCGGAGATCACGTAGACGTCGTATTTTTTATACAGCTCCATTACCCGCTCCAGCTCCCAGCGCTCCCAGACCCGGCCGCAGGGGTTGTGGGGGGAGCAGAGGATGGCGGTGTGGATCTTATACCGGATGATCTTCTCCTCCATGTCCGCCAGGTCCATCCGCCAGGTTCCCTGGGTATCCTGCCGCAGCGGGGAGTGGACGATGTGATAGCCGTTGTCCTCCAGGGCGTGGGTAAAGCCGATGTAGGTGGGCGAATGCACCAGCACGTGGTCGCCCCGGGAGCACAGCACGTTCACCGCGCTGACCACCCCGCCCAGCACGCCGTTGGCATAGCCAATGGCCTCCTGGGGCACGGTGACGCCGTGGCGCAGAGCGTGCCAGCGGATGATGGCGTCATAATATTCCTGCCGGGGGTCAAAATACCCGTAGGCCGGATGCTGCGCCCGCTGAATGATGGCCTGGGGCACGGTGGGCACCGTGGGGAAATTCATATCCGCCACCCACATGGGGATCAGGTCGAAGCCCTCCACGCTGGGGCCGTCCGGGCTGAACACCGTCCGCCCCGGTCCCTCCACCGCAATGGCATCCATCCCCTGCCGGTCCAGAATAGACGTAAAATCATACTTCATAGCAAATCCTCCTTGGGGCATTCGGAACGATCCCCGTTTTTTCTCCATTATATCCTTCCCCGGGCCAAAAAGCAAGGGAAGCTCTTGCCGATTTGATCAGAGCCTCCCAAGTATTCCCGCTTTCGCCGCAAAAACGCCGGGGAGCAAAAAAAAGAATTGCAATGCATCGAATTGACTGGTATACTATATATAAAATGGGAGGGTGTGGGCAATCCCCCCTCATGTGCCCCTGAATGGGGTGTCCGCTGTATTTATAAACAACCATCTTCCCCGGCGGTGGCCGGTGGGCGCGTGAACCTTGGAGGGGTTGCCATGACTGTTGCCAACATTGTGGAGCTGCTGGGCGGATTGGGTGCGTTCCTGTTCGGAATGAAATACATGGGCGACGGCCTGGAGCTGGCCGCCGGGGCCAAAATGAAGGATCTGCTGGAAAAGCTGACCCGGAACAAGTTCCTGGGCTTCCTGCTGGGTATGTTCGTCACCGTGGTCATCCAGTCCTCCTCCGCCACCACCGTCATGGTCATGGGCTTCATCAACGCCGGGATCATGGACCTGGCCCAGGCCACCGGCGTTATCTTCGGCGCCAACATCGGCACCACCATCACAAGCGTCCTGATTGCCCTGGATGTGTCCGGCATTGCGCCGTTCTGCATCTGCGTGGGCGCGTTTCTCATGCTGTACTCCAAAAAAGCCAAGGTCAAGCACGTGGGCCAGGTGATTTTGGGCTTCGGCCTGCTGTTCCAGGGCCTGCACACCATGAGCGTCGCCATGAAGCCCCTGGGGGAGGTCGCTTGGTTCCAGAGCTTCATCATGAATGCCCGCAATCCCATCCTGGGCATCCTGGTGGGCGCGCTGATCTGCGCCGTGATCCAGTCCAGCTCCGCCGCCGTGGGCATCGTGCAGGCGCTGGCCATGCAGGGGCTGATGCCGCTGCACTTTGCCTCGTACCTGATCTGCGGCATCAACATCGGCTCCGCCATGCCCACCATCCTGGCCTCCATGAGCGCCCGGAACAACGCCAAGCGGGCGGCCATGATCTATCTGATCTACAACGTGGTGGGTGCGGTGATCATGACCCTCGTCACCATGTGTCTGCCCTATACGCAGCTGGTAGAGCGGCTGATCCCCGACCCCATGTTCCAGGTATCCGTGGTGCACATTCTCTTCAAGGTGGTGGCTGCCGTCATTCTGCTGCCCTGCACCAATCTGGTGGTCAAGCTCACCTACCGGCTGATCCCCAAGCAGAAGCATGAGGACGCCGCCCGGCTGGAATTCATCGACGTCAACCTGGTGGGCAACCCCAGCGTCTCCCTGCTCCAGATCCGCAGCGAGGTGGAGCGCATGAGCAAGGTGGTGGAAGAGAGCATCACCCTGGCCATGGACGGCATCCTGGCCGGAGAGGTGCGCCACGCCCAGACCATCACGGACAACGAGACGGTGATCGATTACCTCACCGACGCCATCAGCGATTACCTGGTAAAATTCAACGTGCAGGAGCTCTCCACCAAGGAGGCCAAGTACGTCAACCGGGTCTACCAGACCCTGAGCGACCTGGAGCGCATCGGTGACTACGCCGAGCATCTGCTGCACCTGTGCGAGCGTTGCACGGAGAAGGACATCGCCTACTCCGACGCGGCCCGGCAGGAGGTGCTGGACATGTACCACAACGTGCAGTCCCTGTATTCGGCGGCCGTGGCCAAATTTTACAGCCAGGACCTGAGCATGGACGGGCTGAAGCACCTGGCCCGGCTGGAGCGGGAGAACCGCAAGAAGATCAGGCAGTCCCAGCAGAACCACATGAACCGCCTGCGGGCCGGAGAATGCTCCGCCGAGGCCGGCATCATGTTCGGCGAAGTGCTCAACAGCCTGAACCGAATCGGCGGCCACTCCATCAACATCGCCGAAGCCGCCGTCCTCCAAACCGCCGAGAGCTGACCACCTCCGCCACGCTGACGCGCGGCCCTCCTCCCCTTTCAGGGGAGGTTTTTTCCCGGCTTCCCGGAATGGGGACTCATGGGAGAATTCCTCATTTTTTGCTGGCTGTTTTTCCATTGCTGCGGGCTTCTGCCGGATTCGTTGACATTTGGGGGCGGAAGGCTTATAATGAAAAGAAAATGAATGTTTCAGGAGGAACCACCATGATTCGATACGTGGACTGCGCTGCGGCCCATCCGGGCGACGGCAGCCAGATGCATCCCTACAAGACCATCAGCCAGGCTGCCGCAGTGGCGCAGCCCGGCGACGAAATTCTGGTCGCTCCCGGCGTGTACCGGGAGGAGGTCAGCCCCCGCTGGGCGGGCAAAAAGGGGCAGAGCATCGTCTACCGCTCCGCCGTTCCCAGAGGTGCGGTGATCACCGGCGCGGAACCGGCGAAGGGCTGGCAGCCCTACCAGGAGGACACCTGGCTGCTGACGGTGCCCAATTCCTTCTTTGGCGCGTACAATCCCTATACCACGCTGGTCTGGGGCGACTGGCTGAACCAGGGCATTCCCTGCCACACCGGCGAGGTATTCCTGGGCGACAAGTCCCTGTATGAGTGCGACAGCCTGGAAAAGGTGCTGCACCCTGTCCCCAACGACGAATCCTGGGACGTGGAGTTCACCACCCACACCTGGTACACCGCCCAGTCCGAGGACGGAGAGAACACCCTGATCTACGCCAACTTCCAGGGGAAGGACCCCAACAAAGAAAATGTGGAGATCACCGTCCGGCCCCACTGCTTCTACCCGGCACAGGAGCATGTGGACTACATCACCCTGACGGGCTTTGTGGTCACCAAGGCCGCCACCCAGTGGGCGCCACCCACGGCGCTGCAGGACGGCATGATCGGCCCCCACTGGTCCAAGGGCTGGCTGATCGAAAACTGCGAGGTATCCCACTCCAAGTGCTCCGGCATCTCCCTGGGCAAATATTTGCAGCAGGGCAACGACAACAAGTGGTCCCACTATAAGTACAAAGACGGCACCCAGACCCAGCGGGACTGCGCGCTGATCGCCCAGATCGACGGCTGGAGCAAGGAGACCATCGGCTCCCACACCGTCCGGGGCTGCGACATCCACGACTGCGGCCAGACCGGCATCGTGGGTAACCTGGGCTGCGTGTTCTCCGTCATCGAGCATAACCACATCCACCACATCAACAACAAGCGCAACCTGGCCGGCGCGGAGATCGGCGGCATCAAGTTCCACGCCGCCATCGACGTGATCATCCGGGGGAACCACTTCCACCACTGCACCCGGGGCATCTGGCTGGACTGGCAGACCCAGGGCACCCGGGTCAGCGGCAACCTGTTCCACGACAACTGCATGGCCAGGGATTATCTGCTCCAGCGCAAGAACATGGGCGGCCTGGGGCTGGGTGAGGATCTGTTCATCGAGATCGCCCACGGTCCCTGCCTGGTGGACAACAACATCCTGCTCTCCGAGCGGGCGGTAAAGCTGCCCACCCAGGGCGTCGCCTTTGTGCACAACCTGATCGCGGGCTCCATCACCGCCGTGGGCCGGGGCGTGAAGAACGGCTCCGACAAGTATGACTCCACCCGCTATACCCCCATCCACCTGCCCCACCGCACGGAGATCACCGGCTTCATGTCCATTCTCCACGGCGACGTACGGTTCTATAACAATGTGTTCGTCCAGCAGCCGGTGCGGGAGAAGCTGACCGAGATCTGCGCTCCCCTGCCCGGCGACACCATGGAGTGGGACGACAACAATCTGGTCTGCGGCACCGTGCCCTACACCGGCTACATGACCCAGGAGCAGTGGGAGCACTGCTTCGACGGCTACTGCGGCGAGGGCTGCCCCGTGAACCGGGACCGCTACTACATGCCCCTGCCCGTGTGGACCGGCGGCAACGTCTACTTCAACGGCGCAAAGCCCGCCGACATCGAGCGCGACGCCACCGTGGACACCCGGCACCACATCACCCTGGAGCTGAAGCAGGAGGACGGCGTCTACCGCCTGGAGACCAATATGATGGAATATCTGCCCACCTGCGCCACCATCACCTCCGACACCCTGGGTCTGGCCTTTGAGCCGGAGGAGCGCTTCGAGACCCCCGAGGGTGAGACCATCGTCTTTGACACCGACTTCTACGGCAACACCCGCTCCGCCTCCCCCGTCCCGGGTCCGTTCTGCAATTAAAGCTTAAGGCAACACCGCACAATTGTGTCTGCGAGCCGCAGCCGTCTTTTTGCCCCACTTCTTCAGTTTGAAAAACGAGAAATACATACAGTATTCCTTCGTTTTCCAAACTTTGAATTGAGCCAAAAATCCAGGCTGGGACTTCTTGCCAAATTGTGCGGTGTTGCCCTAAATTTATGCCGCCGGAGCGCTGCTCCGGCGGCGATTTTCTATGCATTGGTCCAAATAACGGCAGCCTCGGAGAATGGTTATTGTCATTTTCAACAGATTTGTGCCGCCAATATTATGCAAAACAGCGATTTATTCAAAAGCCGCAAAAAAACTCTTTTCATTTGGAACAAAAGGTGATAGAATGATTTGCAGAGATTGGAAACGGTTCCAGTTTCAACAAAAACATATGGGAGGAATCATTATTATGAAGAAGTTTCTTGCAATGCTCCTGGCTGTTGCCATGGTTCTGAGTATGGCAGTGATGGCTTCCGCTGAGGAGACCGGCTCTGTTTACTACCTGAACTTCAAGCCCGAGTTCGACGCCGCTCTGCAGGAGCTGGCCGCCACCTACACCGAGAAGACCGGCGTGGAAGTCAAGGTCGTTACCGCCGCTTCCGGCCAGTACTCCGACACCCTGACCGCTGAGATGGGCAAGACCAGCGCCCCCACCATCTTCAACATCGGCAACATGGCCGGTCTGAACGACTGGGATGAGTACGCTCTGGATCTGAACGGCACCGCCATTGCCGACGAGCTGACCACCAATGACTTTAACCTCTACAACGCCGACGGCGAGCTGAAGGCCCTGGGCCACTGCTACGAGTCCTTCGGCATCATCGTCAACACCGAGCTGCTGGAGAAGGCTGGCCACAGCGTGGACGAGATCGTTGATTTCGCTTCCCTGAAGGCTGTTGCCGACGACATCCACGCCCGCGCTGACGAGCTGGGCTTCGACGCCTTCTCCGCCGCCGGTCTGGACGGCTCCTCTTCCTGGCGTTTCTCCGGCCACCTGGCCAACATGCCCCTGTTCTACGAGTTCCGTGACGACGACGTGACCGAGGCTCCCGCTGAGATCACCGGCGCCTACCTGGACAACTTCAAGAACATCTGGGATCTGTACATCACCGATTCCGCTGCCGATCCCACCACTCTGAGCACCTCCACCGGCGACGAGTCCAAGGCGCAGTTCATCGAGGGCAAGGCTGCCTTCTATCAGAACGGCACTTGGGAGTACGCTGGCCTGAAGGAAGCCGGCATGACCGACGAGCAGCTGGCCATGATCCCCATCTACTGCGGTGTGGAAGGCGAAGAGGACGCTGGCCTGTGCTCCGGCACCGAGAACTGCTGGGCCATCAACGCCAAGGCCTCCGAGGCTGATCAGAAGGCTTCCATCGACTTCCTGGTATGGCTTGTCACCGATCCCGACGCTTCCGCTACCTATGTTGAGCAGCTGGGCGCCGTTCCCTTCAAGCACTGCCCCGACTCCACCAACAAGTTCATCGTTGACGGCAACAAGCTGCTGTCCGAGGGCAAGTACGCTGTGACCTGGGCCTTCAACTACACCCCCAACGTGGACTCCTGGAGAGCCACCGTTGTCACCGCTCTGGCTGCTTACTCCGCTGACCAGACCGACGCCAACTGGGATGCCGTCGTCTCCGCTTTCGTGGACGGCTGGGCCATCGAGTACGAGACCGTTAACGGCTAATCAACAAATTGACCCAATGAAAGGGGCGGGCACACTGCCCGCCCCCTTTTGCACCCCTTATCCCAGTACAGAAAGGATGATTCCTCTTGGCGAAAAAACAACGTCTTTCCCTGGTGCAGCGGCCGATCCAGAAATACGCGCCGCTGTTCCTGCTGCCCACCTTTGCGTCCTTCATCATCGGCTTCATCTGGCCGTTCCTGCAGGGCATCTATCTGTCCTTCTGCAGCTTCAACACGCCCAAGGACGCCAAGTGGGTGGGCTTTTCCAACTATATCAAGGCCTTTAAGGATACGGGATTTGCCCGGGCGTTCTGGAATACCGCGGGCTTTGCCGTGGTGTCCGTGATCCTGATCAATGTGTGCGCCTTCTTCATCGCCTACGCCCTGACCCAGAAGATGCGCGGCTCCAATCTGTTCCGCACCGTGTTCTTCATGCCCAACCTGATCGGCGGCGTGGTGCTTGGCTATATCTGGAGCATGATCTTCGACGGCATTCTGAAGCGCTACGGCACCTACCTGACCTCCAACGCCACCTATGGCTTCTGGGGCCTGGTGATCCTGGTGGCCTGGCAGCAGATCGGCTACATGATGATCATCTACATCGCCGGGCTGCAATCCGTGCCGGAGGACATGCTGGAGGCGGCAAAGATCGACGGCGCCACCGGCAGCCAGAGCCTGTTCCAGGTCATCATTCCCAATGTGATGCCCTCCGTCACCGTGTGCACCTTCCTGACGCTGACCAACTCCTTCAAGCTCTTTGACCAGAACATGGCCCTGACCGGCGGCCTGCCCAACGTCATCATGAACGGCTCCAAGATCAACATGACGGAGCTGCTGGCGCTGAACATTTACAGCACCTACACCATCAGCAAGAAGTGGCACGGCGTCGCCCAGGCAAAGGCTGTGGTGTTCTTCATCCTGGTCGCCGTCCTTGCCCTGACCCAGCAATTCGTCACCCGCCGGAAGGAGGTTCAGCAGTAATGAAAAAGCACAGCAATTATACCACCCTCAGCAAGGTCATGACGGTTTTCTTCGCCGTGCTGTGCCTTGCCTGGATCATGCCTGTGATCGAGGTGCTGATCAACTCCTTCAAGACCAACAACGCCGTCAACCTGAACCCCTTCGCGCTGCCCAATTCCGAGACCTTCATGGGCTGGGGCAACTACATCAAGGGTCTGACCTTCGGCAACTACCCCTTCCTGAAGTCCGTCGGTTACAGCCTGCTGATCACCGTGGTTTCCGTGGCACTGATCCTGCTGTTCTGCTCCATGTCTGCCTGGTACATCTGCCGGGTGAACAGCCTGGCCTCCAAGGCCTTCTATTACCTGTGCCTGTTCTCCATGATCGTCCCGTTCCAGATGGTCATGTTCACCCTGACCTTCACCGCCGACAAGCTGAAGCTGAACACGCCCTATACCGTCCCCATCGTCTACCTGGGCTTTGGCGCGGGCCTGGCCATCTTCATGTTTACCGGCTTTGTCAAGGGCCTGCCCATTGAGATCGAGGAGGCTGCCGCCATCGACGGCTGCTCCCCGGTGCAGACCTTCTTCCAGGTGGTGCTGCCTATGCTCAAGCCCACCCTGATCTCCATGGGCATCCTGGAGCTGATGTGGGTATGGAACGACTACCTGCTGCCCTACCTGGTGCTGGACCGCACCAAGTATATGACCATCCCCATCCATGTGCAGTATCTGAAGGGAAGCTACGGCACCGTGGACCTGGGCGCGACCATGGCCGTCATCATGCTGAGCATCATCCCCATCATCATCGTGTACATCTTCTGCCAGAAGCACATCATCAAGGGTGTGGCTGCCGGTGCGGTAAAGGGCTGATATGACCATCCGGGATCTGGCAAAGCTCTCCGGCTACTCCCTGGGCACCGTTTCCCGGGCGCTGAACCACCAGCCCAACGTCAGTCCCAAGGCCCGGGAGCAGATTCTCGCCCTGGCGCAGCAATACGGCTTTGAGATCAACGCCAACGCCCAGAACCTGAAAAAGCAGAACAGCGATTCGCTGCTGGTGATCGTCAAGGGCAGCGCCAACGAGCTGTTCGCCCGCATGGTGGAGGTGACCCAGGCGCTGGCCGCCCAGGAGCAGTGCCCCCTGCTGGTGGACTACATCGACGAGGATGAAAACGAGGTGCGCCGGGCCATGAAGCTCTCCCGGGAGCGCAAGCCTCTGGGTATCCTGTTCTTCGGCGGCACCGCCCAGAACTTCCTGTCCGACTACAAGCACCTGAGCCTGCCCACCGTACTGGTGACCAACTCGGCCAAGGGTCTGCCCTTCGGCGGCCTGTCCAGCGTCACCACGGACGATATCGCCGCCTCCAGGACGGTGTGCGCCTTTCTGGTGAACAGCGGCCACCGCAGGATCGCGGTGATCGGGGGTGACCTGGAGGTTTCCGAGATCAGCCGCAACCGTCTGGAGGGCTGCCGCAGAGCGCTGGCGGAGGCCGGGCTGGAGGTGGCCGCCTACCGCGCCGCCCGCTTCTCCTTTGAGGGGGGCTACCGGGCCATGGAAAAGCTCCTTGCCCATCGGAAGGGCATCACCGCCGTGTTCGCCATGGCGGACGTGATGGCCCTGGGGGCCATGCGCTGCATCCATGACCACGGCCTGCGGGTGCCGGAGGACATCTCCGTGGCCGGGTTCGACGGCCTGCCCTACGGGCAGTACTTCATCCCCCGGCTCACCACCGTGGCCCAGTCCGCTCAGGCCCTGGCCGAGACCGGCTATCGGGTCCTGCGGGAGCAGATCGCCACCGGCAAGACCTGCCACGTCTGCGTCCCCTTCTCCCTCATCCCCGGCAGCAGCGTCTGCACCCTGCCGTAAGAGCATTAAGATATCCGGGCAAGCCTTTTTGCGGGCTTGCCCGGATCTTCTTTTTGTAACGTCTTAGTACTGGGTGGGCTGGACGTGCCAGATCTCGCTGGCGTACTGGGCGATGGTGCGGTCGGATGAGAATTTCGCGCCGCTGGCGATGTTCATCAGGCACTTGCGGCCGAAGTTCAGCCGGTCGGCATAGTCAGCATTGGCCTTCAGCTTGGCATCCAGATAGGAGGCGTAGTCCAGCAGGACGAAGTAGTTATCGGGCTTGTGCCAGGAAGCGCCGTCCAGCAGGGAATGGTACAGCTCCCGCTGGGCATCGTCGGTGGGCACGGTGCCGTCCACCATGGTGTCCAGGGCGCGGTGCAGGTAGGGGTTGGTGTCGTAGATGCCCCGGGCATGGTAGCTGTCCCGGACGGCGTTGATCTGCTCCACGGTGTGGCCGAAGATATACTCGTTCTCCATGCCCGCCTCCTGGGCGATCTCCACGTTGGCCCCGTCCAGGGTGCCCAGAGTCACCGCGCCGTTGAGCATCAGCTTCATGTTGCCGGTGCCGGAGGCCTCGGTGCCGGCGGGGGAGATCTGCTCGGAAATGTCGGCGGCGGGGATGATGTGCTCGGCGTAGGAGCAGTTATAGTTCTGAACAAATACCACCTTCAGCCGGTCAGCCACGGCGGGGTCGTTGTTGATCATCCGGGCAATGCGGTTAATGTAGCGGATGATGGCCTTGGCCCGGGCGTAACCGGGGGCGGACTTCGCGCCGAAGATATAGACGGTGGGATGGAAATCGGGCAGCTCGCCGTTCTTCAGGCGGAAATAGATATCCACAATGGACAGTGCGTTCATCAGCTGGCGCTTATACTCGTGCAGGCGCTTGACCTGGACATCGAAGATGAAATCCGGGTTCAGCTGGACGCCCTCCTTCTCGGCGACGACCTTGCACAGCTGCTCCTTCTTGGTCCGCTTCACGGCGTTGAACTGGCGCACCATGTCGTCGTCGATCATGGGCTTCAGCTTGGCCAGCTTATCCATATCCTTCAGGAAGTCGCCGCCCACGCGGTAACGGATCAGCTGGGTCAGCTCCGGGTTGCACAGGCCCATCCAGCGCCGGGGAGTGACGCCGTTGGTCTTGTTCTGGAAGCGCTGGGGGTACATATGGTACCAATCCTTGAAGCAGTCGTTCTTCAGGATCTCGGTGTGAATGGCCGCCACGCCGTTGACGTAGGAGCCGACATAGATGGACAGGTTCGCCATATGGGCGGTATTGTCCTTGACGATGAAGAGGCCGGGGTTCTCCCGCTTCAGGCGCTCGTCAATGCGCAGGATGATGTCCACGATATCGGGCACCACGGAGCGCATCAGGTTCAGGTCCCACTTCTCCAGCGCCTCGGCCATGACGGTGTGGTTGGTGTAGGAGAAGGTATGCTGGGCGATATTGAAGCTCTGCTCGAAGTCCATGCCCTCCAGCATCAGCAGCCGGATCAGCTCCGGGATGGACATGGCAGGGTGGGTGTCGTTCAGCTGCACGGCATAGAAGTCCGCGAAGTGGGACAGGTCGTTGCCGTGGGCCACCTTGTAGGTGCGCAGCATATCCTGCAGGGAGGCGGAGGAGAGCACATACTGCTGCTTGATGCGCAGGCGCTTGCCCTCCCAGGTGGAGTCGTTGGGGTACAGGACCCGGGTGATGTCCTCGGCCTTGTTCTTCTCGTCCAAGGCCCGCAGGTAATCCTGGTTGTTGAAGGCGTTGAAGTCCAGGGGGGTCTCCGGCTCGCACTGCCACAGACGCAGGGTATTGATGTTGTTGGTCTCGTAGCCGATGATGGGCACGTCGTAGGGAACGGCCAACACGGTGTGGTCGGGGAAGCTCACCTTGACGGTGTGGTTGTAGCGGCGGTAGGACCAGGGATCGCCGTACTTGGACCAGTCGTCGGCGGCCTCCTTCTGGCTGCCGTCGGCGTCGAAGCTCTGCTTGAACAGGCCGTACTTATACCGCAGGCCGTAGCCGGACAGGGGGATATCGGTGGTGGCGGCGGAGTCCAGGAAGCAGGCGGCCAGGCGGCCCAGGCCGCCGTTGCCCAGAGCGGCATCCTCGATGTCCTCCAGCACGGCCAGGTCCACGCCCCGGGCGGCGAAGAGCTGCTTCATCTCGTCCAGAATGCCCAGGTTGTACAGGTTGGAATACACCAGCCGGCCGATCAGGTACTCGGCGGAGAAATAGTAAGCCTTGCGCTGATGCATCCGGGCGCGCTTGCTGTTGCTCCAGTTGTCGGCAATGGACATCATCACAGCCTGACCCAATGCCTCGTGCAGCTCCTGGGGGGTGGCCTCCTGGAGGGGCACGTCATAGGCGTATTTCAGCTGGGACTCGGTCCATCTGAGAATATTCATGCAGTTATAGCTCATTTTTCTACTCCAATCTTAAAGCGCGATAAACGCTGGGATTTCAGTTCTCCTGCTTTTCCTCCTGGGTGCCCAGGCGGGCGTACAGGGTGGTCAGGCGGCGGATCTTTTCCGCCAACCCATCTGTTATCATACCATCTTTTGCCCGCCATGTCCAGTTGGAATTTGTGGTCCCGGGGAAATTCATCCGGGCCTCCGCGCCCAGGTCCAGATAATCCTGCAGGGGCACCACGCAGGTGTTGGACACGCTGGACATGGCCGTGCGGATCACGCCCCAGACCATGCCCTCCTCCTCGGTCAGGCGCATATACTCTGTGGCATAGCGCTGCATCTCGGGGGTGCCGGTCTCCAGCCACTGGCGGGTGGTCATATTGTCGTGGGTGCCGGTGTAGCACACGGAATTGCGTGTATAGGTATGGGGCAGGTAATCCGACGGCTCCCGGGAATCGAAGGCGAATTGCAGCACCTTCATGCCGGGGTACCCGGATTCATCCCGCAGGTCCAGCACATCCTGGGTCAGATAGCCCAGGTCCTCGGCGATCAGCTTCAGCCGGGGCAGACCCTGCTTCACCGCCTTGATGAAGTGCAGGCCGGGGCCGGTGATCCACTTGCCGCCCCGGGCCGTGGGGTCGCCGAAGGGCACGGACCAGTAGCCCGCAAAGGCGCGGAAATGATCCATGCGCACCACGTCATACATCTTCCCGGCAGCAGCCAGGCGGCGCAGCCACCAGCTGTAACCGTCGGCCGACAGCACATCCCAGCGGTACAGGGGGTTGCCCCACAGCTGACCGTCGGCGGTGAAGGCATCCGGCGGGCATCCGGCCACGGCGGTGGGATCCAGCTTTTCATCCATCTGGAACAGCTCCGGGCTGCTCCATGCCTCCACGGAATCCCGGGGCACGTAGATGGGCACGTCGCCGATGATGGAGATGTTGTTCTGATTGGCATACGCATGCAGCGCGTTCCACTGCTTGAAGAACAGATACTGGACGAAGCTGAAGAAGCCGGCCTCGGCCTTCAGCTCATTGCGGGCCTGCCAGATGGCGTCGGGGTCCCGGAATTTCAGCTTATCTTCCCACTCATACCAGGGCTTGCCGCCGAATTTGTCCTTCAGGGCCATAAACAGGGTGAAGTCCGGCAGCCAGTTGCTGTTTTCCTCGCAGAAGCGGGCATAGGCCTCATCCGGGACAAACCGGCCGTAGGCGGCGCGGAGCACCCGCAGGCGGTTCTGGTACAGCAGTCCGAAGTCCGCCTTGTCGTCGGTGACGTTCCACTGGATGCCCTCCAGGTCGGCCTGGGTGAGCAGGCCATCCTCCATCAGCTGCTCCAGGTCGATGAGATAATGGTTGCCCGCGAAGGTGGAGCAGGACTGATAGGGGGAGTCGCCATAGCTGGTGGGGGTCAGGGGCAGGATCTGCCAATAGCTCTGCCCGGCTTTCTTCAGGAAATCCACAAACGCATACGCCTGCTGCCCCATGGTCCCCACGCCATATTTTCCGGGCAGGCTGGTGATATGCATCAAAATACCGCTGGTTCTCATACTGATTACCTCACCTTATTTATATCTATTCATGGACGCTCCGAATGTTTCGAAGTGTTTCGTTTTCCATATAAAGACTAAATCATTTTCCGGGATTTGTCAAGAAAAATCACGAAAAAAAGTTTTTGGCAACACCGCACAACTTGGCAAGAAGCCCCAGCCTGGATTTTTGGCTCAATTCAAAGTTTGGAAAACGAGGGAATACTGTATGTACCCGCAAGGGGTATGCCGCATCCGTAAGCCAGCTTACGCT
>USEU01000011.1 GCA_900553805.1 uncultured Eubacteriales bacterium | reverse complement strand
GCCCGTGGGAGAGTCCTCTTTGCCGCTGAACGCATCCCGTAGGGATGTGGGCAGGGGCAAAGCCCAAGTTAAGCAAAAGGGAAAACGTGCGCGGCAGCTGTTTTATGTCCTCTTCATTGGGTCCCGTACATCCAAAGTTTCGGGATTGCAAGTCCAAAACTTTCACGCAAAGCCAAAACTCCCGCCCGCCGATGCCCCTTCCAAAATCAATAAAAAAACACTTGCAATTTCACCGCAACCATTATATAATTAAGCTACGTATTAATAGAGAAGAGGAGAGATGCTATGCCACGTCGGTATGACAGCGCGGACGCGAAGCGGCGGGTTTTGGCGGCCTGTGTGCGGCTGTTCCTGGAGAAGGGATATACCGGCACCACGGTGACCGAGATCGCCAAGGAGGCGGATGTGTCCGTCGGATCGTTTCAGAATGTTTTTCACACAAAGGATGGGGTGCTCACCGAGCTGGTGGGCATGATGTTCAGCGGGCAGTTTGGCGCGGTGCGGCAGATCGCACCCAACGCGCCTTCCCCGGCATATATTTATGCGGTGGAGACCGCCGTGCAGCTGGCGCTGACGGAGCTGGACGAAAACCTGCGGGATATCTACGTGGAGGCCTATACCTATCCCACCACGGTGGAGATCATCCACCAGCGCACGTCGGCAGAGCTTCAGGCGGCCTTTTCCGCATACCTGCCCGGCGCGGCCCTCAGCGACTTTTTCGAGATGGAGCTGGGCACCGCCGGAATGATGCGCGGCTTCATGGCCAAGAAATGCGACCCCTATTTCACATTGGAGCGCAAGGTCCAGCGCTTCCTGGGCATGAGCCTGAGCATCTTCCAGGTCCCGCCGGAGGAGCGGGAGAAGATCATCGCCTACGTGGCCCAGGTGGACATCCGCGCCACCGCCAAACAGGTGATGGACACCCTCTTCAAATCCCTGTCCATGCACTTCGAACTGAAAACCTGATCCCCTTGGCTTCCCCCGGGGGGAAGCTGGCGCGCCCCAACGGGGCGTGACTGATGAGGGACGGCGTGCACCAAAAGGTTCATAAAGAGTTCGATGAGTGGGGGAACGTACTTGCTTTATAAAAGTCGTTCTCCATGTGGTAAATGAATCTGAACAGAGGACAATAATCTGCAATAATCTTAGACTGATGCCATTGGACGGAGTGCAAACAGTGTTTAGGCTGTCGCCGTCCCTCATCAGTCACTTTCATCGGTTCCGAAGAGCCGTCAAGGCTGCCAGCTATTAAATCAAGGTATGATTGCCACCGGCAATCATTATTATTGAAAGATTCGCTGCGCTCTGCAACACCCCCGGGGGAAGCCAAGGGAGCCTGTACGAATTCGCCTTGGTGCATTCCGATGGGTATTCTGCGTACCGCGCCTGACCCCTCCGGCGCTGTTGCGCCGCCTCCCCTTTCAGGGGAGGTTTGGCGCATACCTTGGCTCCCCGGTGGGGGAGCTGGCAGCCCGTAAGGGCTGACTGAGGGGGTGCGGTTCGTTGAATGGCAGCGACTCAAAATTACCAGCGACACCCCCTTTGCCGCTTCGCGGCACTTCCCCCAGCGGGGGCAGCGAGGATACCGCCGCATCCAACATTCATCCCCCAAAATCGCCGCAACAATTGGTTGCATCCCGCAAAAAATCCAAAATCCGCAACGGATGGTTGCGCGGGGGACGGGGGACGGGGCTGCGTTTGGTCCTGCCTGAGTCTTTGCCGCAACTGTCCGTTGCCTGCTGCTTGGACGATACAATTCGTGCCAAATTTGGGCATTTCGTGCCAAACCCCTTGCCAAAAGAGGAAATGAATGGTACAATTACTAAAAATAAAAATGGCATCCTTTGGGCTGTGCCCCTGGGATGCCCAACACTCTAGCAGCTTTCGTGTCAGAAAAGGAGCGATGTTGTGATGAAAAAATGGCTTGACGAGCTTTTACGCAGAGGTTTCGCCCTCCTGCTGTGCCTGTGCATGGTGGTGGGCTATGTGCCGGTGCCTACCTTTGCGGAAGTGGATCCCCATCATCCCGTGCATACGGCGGATTGCGGCTATGCCGAGGCAGTGCCTGCTTCGCCCTGCACCCATGAGCATGGGGATCTTTGCTATACATATAATACTGCCTGCACCCACGTCCACGGCCCGGAGTGCTGCTCCGACCCGGAAAGCGGTGTGGCCGATGCCTGTGCCCACAGCTGCTCCGAGGCCACCGGCTGCGTGACCAGAGTGCTGAGCTGCACCCATGTTCACGACGCCGCCTGCGGCTATAACCCCGGCGCGGAGGCTCGCCCCTGCACCTTCGTGTGCACCGAGGACCACGGCACCGCCGTGACCGAGGCTCCTACCGAGGCCCCCACGGAAGCGCCCACCGAGGCTCCGACAGAAGCGCCCACGGAAGCCCCCACCGAGGCCCCCACGGAGGAAGCCACCGAAGCGCCCACGGAAGAGCCCACCGAGCCGGAGGATACCCTCGTCCTCGCCTGGAGCTGGGTGGATTCCCTCCAGTCCCTCACCCCCGATACCGGCGTCCTGGCCCTGGCCGCCGACCCGGAGTATCCCCTTTCCTTTGAGGACGTCCTGACCTGCCTGCCCGCCGCCGTCCTGGCCGATACCGAGGCAGGGGAGCAGACCCTCCCCGTGGCCGCCTGGCACTGTGACGAATACCCGGCGCAGGGCGCTTATGAGGGTACCTACACCTTCGTGGCCGACCTGCCCCAGGGCTACGTCCTGGCCCCCAACGTCCCCGCCCTCACCGTCCCCGTCCTCTTCGCCCAGCCCGTCACGCTGGAGCAGGAGTATGTAGCGAGGATTGGAGAGACGGAGTATACGTCTCTGGAGGGCGCACTCAATGCCGCTTCCAGTGGCGCTACAATTGAGCTGCTGACAGATTGTACGCTGTCCGGCAACGGCGAGGCTAACGCCTATATCCTCAGCAAGAGTGTAACCATCAACCTGAACGGCCAGACTCTTACCGGCGGCGTTCAGCTTTATGCCGCCAATTTGACCATCAATGGTTCTGCCCCCGACAGCAAAATGAACGGCAGCATCCGTTGCACTCACGCAAGTGATAGGCTGACCATCAATGGCGGCACCTATACGAATAACACCGGCAGCTTCCTGACGGTAAATTCCATTGATACACTGACGATCACCGCAGGCGAGTTTATCGGCGGTACCTACGCGTTGGATCTTTCTACACATCAGGTAGAATACGTGCGAAACATCACCGGCGGCACGTTCCATGGAATTTACGTTATCAATTCCAATGTGGGGGACTGCCGCCCGGAGGGCTACCGCTTTGAGGAAAATGGTAACCCCATCAAACTCAGCGAGCTGGCAAGTTCCTCCACCAGCAAGACCTTGACCGTCGTTCACTGTGATACCCATTCCTGGGAAGATGACATTACCCAGAAATCCTGCGAGTACTGCGGCAAGACAAATTTGGCCTATGGTGCCGTGGCAGAGGTGGACGGCACCTACTATACCAATCTAACCGAGGCGTTGAATGCGGCGGCTACCACGGGCAAACCTGTGACCCTGCTGCAAAATGCCATGCCGGAAGGGGATGGGGCACTTTATACCCAGAGTGCCGGTACGACCTTGACCATCAACCTGAATGGGTACACCCTGCTTAAAGCTTCTGACGGTAGGGGCGGCATCCTGATGCCTAAAAGTAAAGAAGCTACCCTGAACGTAAATGGCCCAGGTAAGGTGGAGGGCACCATTTGGTGTAATGAGGACAATTCCCTGACCATCCAGGGCGGCTCCTATGGCGAGATTCGGGCGAAGAATGTGACAGCGCTGAACATCTCCGGCGCTGAAGTGAATTACCTAAATGTTGAGGCACCTTCTGACGGAAATGGTGCATATAAACGCCTTAACGTTACGAGCGGAACGATCCATAGCGCATGGGGCCACCCAAATGTGATGTATTGCCTGGCAGCGGGCTATTGCTTCCGGGATGCAGACGGAAAAGCTGTTGACCTGAGCGGGGTGACAAATACGCTCGGGGACACGGAGGCTTATACAACCGCTTACACCGTTGCTCCCTGTATCAAGCATTCCTTTGTATCCGACCCCACCCAGGAGAAGTGCGTCTACTGCGACACCCTGAATTCCAACAATCCCGCCGCGGGTATGGTGGCCATGGTGGGTCAGACCTACTACGGAACCGTCGAGGAAGCAGTCGCGGTAGTCGCGGCAGCCGGCAGCGGCACGGTCAAAATTGTCCGAAACTGCAAGCTTCAGAAATCCATAACCATCAATAGCAACGTTACCATCGACCTGAACGGGAAGCATGTGCAGACAGAGAGCGGGATGTCCTTCGAGATCATGGGCGGCAACGTAGCCATCGCCAGCTCCACCGGCACCGGCAGGATATCCGGCACGAGGTGTAGCGCGATTCTCCTGTCCGGCGGTATGCTGAGCGTTGATTCCGGCGTCATTCTCGAGGGCGCTGGTGGCGACATTTACCGCGCGGTTTACATCGATGGCGGCAAGCTGATTCTGAACCAGGGCGTAATTCTGATTTATGGCATCAAGACCAGTACCAGTGTAGACGGTATATATGCGTACCTCGCCAGTGGCACGGCCTTCGCCGAGTACGATTCTGCTACCGCCGCTGGCAGCCTGGTGAACGGCTATTCAACAAAAGATTATACCGATGACCTGATCGTGGTTGAGCACACTTCCCACGATTACAACGACATCGGCGAATGCGCCTGCGGCTTCGTCTGCCCCCACACGGAGTGGGACGAGAACGGCGTCTGCACCGTCTGTGAAAAGACGGCCGCCGCCGCCCTGACGGTCAATGGCCAGACCGAATTCTTCATGAATGCCGTCGCCGCCCTCGACAAGGCTCAGAGTAGCAGCGGGGAAGTCACCCTCAAGCTGCTGAAAACTGTGCGGCTCAACGGCAGGTACTTCATTTCGCGCGGTACCTTTACCGTGGATATGAACGGCTATGCGCTGGGCTGGGGTAGTCTTGACGTAGCCCGAATAGATGGAGCTGATGTGACCGTTATTTCCTCTGCGGAACAGGCCAGCGGGTGGTACTGCGATTTCGAGGTATATAGCGGCAAGCTGACCTTCAAGCTCAGAGAAACGTTTGCGATTAGGCACCTTTCCGTCTACGGCGGTGAAGTCACAATTTCCGGCGGCAATTTCAACGATACTACTGGAGTTAACCTTTATGGCGGCACCGTTCGGATTTCCGGCGGCGTCTTCGAGCAAACATACATCAACAATAACGCCGACGTTAAAATCTCCGGCGGCACGTTCAGGGAGCTTCGTCTGGAAGATGGCCGTACCCTGAAGGACATCCTGGCCAAGAACAAGGCGTTCGCCCGCGAGGACGGCACGGAACTGGCACTTACCCTCACTAAGTTTATGGAGTGGAACAACGTCACCGTCCGTGACCATGTTCATAACATGGAGAACAATAAGTGCACCATCTGCGGCACCATCTGTTACCATAAGGATGACAGTGTGGACTACGGGGATGCCATCACCGGCAAATGCACCAAGTGCGGCGCGTTGATCTACGGAGCCTCGCTCCAGCAGGGGGGGCCTTCTGCGAAGGGCTTTGATACCCTGGAGGAAGCCCTCAAAGAATATCAAAAATTGCCCACCGACGAGCCTGTCACCCTGCGGCTCTTCAAAACCTTCAGCGATCCCTTTGCCTCTGCATTCTCCGTCAATGCGCCCCTGGTGATCGAGGGCGTGTGCGGCAACGGCTTTGCTTGCCATGGCATCACGGTGGAAGCCGGGCGCTCCCTGACCATGAACCTGCACGGTTTAGGGTATGTGTCTGACGGTACCTTTGACGTGTCTGGCAGCCTCACCGTGAACAGCGGCAATATCACTTGCTCCGGCACGTCTCTGACCTTGAACAATGGCGCTACCTTCACCATGAACGGCGGCAAAATCGAAGGCTATATCACCAACGACGATGCCGTGACCCTGAACGATGGCTCCACCTTCACCATGACCGATGGCAATGTCAGCGTCCTGAAGGTTGCAGGGGCGGCTACTGTCAACATTTCCGGCGGTGAGATTGACTCTCTGGATGCATCCGTCAGCGCCACCGATGCCAATGTGACATTGAGCGGCGGCACGTTTGGTCAGTTGAAAGTATTTAGTACTAATGACGTTCTTCTCACCGATTGGCTGGCCACCGGCTGTGCCTTCTGGCAGGGTGAGAATCGTCTAGAAAGAGGAAACGTCAATAAGAGTTCCACCATTTCCAATGTCAGAGTCGCTCCTTGCGGCACCCATAACTTCTATCGTGGCGTATGTTCCTACTGCGGCTATGACTGTGAGCATTCCACGGTGACTGGAGATGGATCCCATACATACTGCACAATCTGCAAGGAGCAACTTTTCGCCCGCATCACCGCTGGCGAGGCTGTCACTTACTATGACAGCGTAATAGATGCCTTTAACGCACTGGATGGGATTACCGAGCCTTCCGTGACCCTGGCGATTCTGGGAACACCCACCGCAAACAAGCAGCTGGAAGTCAGCAAGATCGTCACCCTGGATTTGTCCAACGGCAGTATTACCAAGGAAAGCGTGGGTAATGGCAACTATTCGCTGGAGGTTTGCGGCGGCGCGAATCTGACCATCACCGGCAGCGGCGCGGTGAAATGCGCAACGGGTTCAATCGAGGGCAACGGCATCTTGGTTTCGGGCGGCACCCTGAACGTCCGGGGAGGTGAATTCGGCGTTGCCGGGAGTGGCCGCTATGGCCTGGTGGTCAAGGGCGGAACCGTCCGGCTCTCCGGCGGTACATTCTATGGAATCGATGCATCTCCCAAGGCTACCGGCGGCCTGCCCGCGCTGCTGGCTCCCGGCTATGCGTACTTCTACGACGCAGAGGGCAAGAACGTTGTCGAGAGCACATACAATGGCAACCCCCTTTCTCTCGCGAATGCGACCCTCTACGTGCTCCCTCATACGCATGATTTTGGCACAACCGGCGTGTGCGCCTGCGGCGTGGCATACGTGGTAAAGCTGACCGCCTATGGCCAGGATACATTCTATACCGACTTCCTGGAAGCTTACAGCGATACTTCCAGCTATTCCAGCGCTACTTTGCAGCTCCTGCGCGATGTTGATATTGGAGCAACATTCATTGGCGGTGCCACCGATCAGCAAAGCGATAATCTGACCCTTGATTTGAACGGCCACACCTTGACGGGGTCTGACAGCGATGTGCTGTATGTAGGAAACAGGCGAACTGTCATCTTGATGGACAGCTCTGGGAACAATACCGGCAGCATTAAGAATACCAGCAAAGGTCCTGCGGTATCCGTCGGTAACCTTGCAAAAGCGACCATCGAGAGCGGCACCTATTCCCCCTATGTCAGTGTAGAAAGAGAAGGCGGCGCGACCCTCACGATTTCCGGCGGCGTGTTCCAACCCGATGGGCAAATGAGTGCGCTGGCTTGCTCCAACGGAAACTTAGGCTCAACCGCCACTCTGCGCGACCTTCTGCCTGCGGGAAAGACCCTGGCCTACGACCCGAATGGCACAGAGCTGGTAGACGTCTATGCCATCGCTCAGGCGGAAGAGAACGCGGGAGCGTATATCGCCACTGCGGGAGGCAAAACCGTCTACGTCGTCTCCCATACCCGGCACGATGTGAACGCTGAAACCGGCAAATGCGGCTGCGGCTATGCCCCTGTGGCTGCCGTGATGGCAGGGGAGAGCGTTGCCTATTTCGATACCTTTGACGCAGCCGTAACGGAAGCCCAGAAAACTTCCGGCTCCACCCTGACCCTGATGCAGGATGTCACCCTGGCGAAGGACGCGCAAATCTACCTCGAACATGGCACCTTCACCATCGACTGGAACAGCCATACCCTGAGCGGCGAGACCAGGGGCAGTCTGCTGAAAGTCACCGGCTCTGCTGCCATCACCCTGACGGGCAACGGCAGCGTCACCAATTCCGGCAAATACGGCGGCCCGGCGGTCAGCTTCGAGGGCACCGGCAAACTGACCATCGAAAACGGCACCTATTCCCCCCAGGTGCTCAAGAAGAGTACCGCAACCGGCACCATGCAGATTTCCGGCGGCGTGTTCCAGAATCCCGCAGGCAGCGGCTATGCACTCTACACGGATACCGGCGTCCTTGCCGACCTCCTGGCCGAGGGTTATACCCTGGCCCTGGACGCGGATGGTTATGAGCTGCTGAACGTTTATAGTGCGAACAACACCGGCATGTACACCGATGTCTATGTGGTTGAGCACACCGAGCATGTCATTGACGATAACGGCGACTGCCCCTGCGGCCTGCACTGCGACCATGAGCATCTGGACGAAAACGGTCAGTGCACCGTCTGCCGCAAGCAGTTCGTGGCTCAGGTAACGGTGGGCGAGGATACCACCCGCTATGAGGACTTCGGACTAGCCCTGGAGGCCGCTAACGGACACTCCGGCGCGACACTGACCCTGCTGACGGATGTTGAATCCCTCAATGGGGACGAAACGTTCAATACCATGACCCTTGACCTGAACGGCAAGAGCTTTGGCGCGGACGATACCTGCTATGTCAAAACCAATGCCACCCTCACCTTGGCGGACAAAGTCGGCGGAGGCGCTGGCAACGTGACCTTCGCGACGGATAAGGATCATGCCGGTTCTATCGTGGTAGCAAGCGGCAGTTGGTACTCTATCGTGGTGGATGGGAGCAGCACCTTCGAGATGACTGGCGGCGAGGTGAGTGAGCTCCTGTTCTCTGGCAAACGGGGAACTATCAGCGGCGGTTGCATTGAGGAACTGTGCGCCAACACCAACGCCACTGCCAACGAGAGGAAACTCCTTCTCTCCGGCGGCAGCTACGGCAGGATTTACAGTGAGAAAAATGTTTCACCGGCTTACCTGCTGTGGGAACGGCATGCCTACGCTGACAACGACGGCACAAGACTGGAACTCTCCGAACTGCCTGAGTCCCTGAAGACCGACCCTCTGGCAGATGTGCAAGTCGTGAAGTGCGAGAATCACGTCTATCGCCTTTATGAATATGAGGAGAGCACCGGCCACTGCATCTACTGCAACGGCGAATGCAGCCACAGGATTCCCACGGGTACAACTATCGACCCCGCTGACCCAAAGTGCCCGACCTGTGAAATGCCCTTTGTGGCCAAGTTGACGCAGGGCTATGAGGCACCATTCTACTATACCAGTGTGAAGGATGCGCTTGATAAAGCCAACAACACTGTCGGTGCCTCGAATGTAACCGTCACCCTCCTGCGGACTACGGAACTTACCGGGGAATGCACTATCAGCAGAAAGGCACCGATCACGCTGGATTTGAATGGTAAGAACCTGAAAGCCGGGGAAAATGCGCAGATCAAGCTTTCGGAGCAGGTGGGGCCGACAGTTACATTTATTGACAGCTTCCCCAATAGCATCGCCGAGTGCAAGGTGCCGATAGTCGTTGGCGCAAGCAGGGGCGCAGGGAAAAGCTCGGCCATAGTGGAAAGCGGCTACTGGAAACAGTTTACCGTCCAGGGTGAACTGACCATGAATGGCGGTAAGGTAGGCACCATGGATGTCAATGCCCCCAGTTCCGCCATGCAGGCCACTGCGCAGATTAAGAAGGGCCAGGTGACAGGCTGCCTGAATGTAGGTAGTTACGCCAAGGTCACCCTCACCGGTGGTTCCTTCTATACGATTCAACTTCCCGAGGGAAAAGATGATTTCACCACCCTGCTGGGCACAGACAGAAACTATGCGTTCAAGGTCACAGGCCCAGGGGACAATAGACAAAGGTATGCCCAGATGCAGAGTGCTAATTCCAGCAGGATGGGACCCGTCGATGTAATTGAGTGCGGTGTTGAGGGTTACCTCCATGACTACAAGGACGCCGAGGGTAATGGCACCGATACCGACACCTGCCGGTACTGCAACCACAAATGTCTGCACACCGACGTGGATACGTCCAACTTCGTGTGTAAGGAATGCGGCCTGACCATGGAGGCCTCCGTCACCCAGGGCAGCGAGACCCGTTACTTCTGGCACTACTGCGACGCCCACGCCGACGCGGGCAGCGCGGAGAATGCGGAGGCCGGGGAAGCGACCCTGAAGCTGCTGAAGGATGTGGTATGTAATGACGACCAGCGCTTCGACAAGAATGTGACCCTGGACCTGAATGGGCATAACATCACGGGAAAGGGCGGTTACAGCACCAGCGTTGGCGTGACGTTGACCCTGACCGACAGCAGCTCGGGAGACGAGGCAAAGTGGGGCACTTGCGGCCTGGTGATCGGCGCGGGCGGCCTTAAAGGACAAATCAGCAAAGTCGTTGTAAAAAGCGGCAATTGGTCCAATCTTGTGGTCAACAACGATACCGACATTACCATGACCGGCGGCAGCGTGACCTTCCTCGAGTTCCTCGGCACAGGTGCCGAGAATTCCACCATCAGCGGCGGCACGGTTGGCAGGCTGCGCGTGTACAACGCCAACATAAAGCTCTCTGGCGGCACATTCGTCGCAATTACTTACCCCGAGACTTACACGGAGTCAGTCGCAACCGCCGACCTGCTGGCTGAGAAATGCGCCTTTGCCCAGAAGGATTCTCAGGGTGAATGGCAGCGCCTCGAACACAAAAACCTGCCCACCCTGGGCACAGGTGGTGACCTGAGGAATGTCACCGTAGTGCAATGCGGCATCGGTGAATATCTCCACGGCTTCTCCGACGAGACCGGCGTCTGCGCCTACTGCAATTACGAATGCCTCCACACCGATGAAAACGGCAGCAGCACCCTGGATGATGACGGCGCATGCTCCATCTGCGGCCTCAGAACCGCGCTGGCCAAGGTGATCGTGAACGGCGAGTCCACGCTGTGCAAGGATATAGCCGAGATACATCTGGCGATGGGTAGTGCCGAAGACGGCAGCAGTATAACCGTGAAGCTTTTGAAGGATGTTGATGAACCGCGCAACCGCTTCGGCTTCTCTCGTTCCACAACCGTTGACCTCAATGGCCATAACCTCAATTTAGGCGGATTCTCTATTAGCGAATCCGATGTGACTGTCACCCTGGTGGACACGGCGGAGAACAGCACCGCCAAAGCCGAGAAACTCTGGCTTGGAGGAGATAGCGTCACCAGCAGCGGCAGCGGCTACAAGATTGAAAGCGGTCATTGGAGTATTGAGACCTTTACCGGGTTCCACCTTTGGGTGACCGGCGGCACGTTTGAAGAGCTTCTGATTCGCAATGATGAGGACGCCGAGGGCGTTCGTGCCAGAATTAGCGGCGGCACGGTGAATAACCTGGCCATAGAGGCAGCCGACGGTATCACCCTGGAGGGCGGCTACTTCGGAAATGTCCGCCTGCTTGACGGCGGCACTGAAACGCCCTTCAGCAAGCTCCTGCAAGCGGATCACGCTGTCGCCGAAAATGCGAAAGGCAACGTGAGAGTAGGCTACGACAAGCTGCCCACCATCACCAGTCAGAGCCAAACCGTCAAGTATTATGTCGTTGAATGTGCCGTAGGTCAGCGCAATCATTTCTACAAGGCCGATGACAAAAACGGTCGCCCAACTATATCAACCGATACTTGCCGCTACTGCAAGCACGTGTGCCAGCACCTCACCCTGGATGAAAATGGCAAGTGCACGGAATGCGAGCTGCAAATGGCTGCCGAGGTGACCACCGATGACCAGAGCGTTTACCGCTTCCAGACCCTGGAAGAGGCAATCGGGTTTGTCAATAGCAGCGCGGATGAAAGTTTCACCCTCAAGCTGCTGTCCGACTGCAATCTGAATAGCGCCGCGTCCTTCGGCCAGAGTGTAACCCTGAACCTGAACGGCAAGAACCTCACCTGTGCCGATGGCGTATCCCTCAGCGCACGATCCGCCGTGCCCCTCACCCTGCAAGACAGCGCCGAGGGCAGCACCGCCACCGGCGGACGGATCGACGGTGAAGAGGGGAGTGCCATCGTTGTTGAAGGCGGCAATTGGGATGTCATAACGGTGAATGGAACCCTACAAATGGAGGGCGGCCGGGTAACATCCCTTCGGATTACGAATCTTGCAGGCTCGGCCGCAATCAGAGGCGGTCGGGTAGATGAAATGACCGTTTATGATTCCGACAATGTCCGGCTGACGGGCGGCTTCTTCGGGGAAATAGGCTCTGTCAATGGTGTCGCTCCAACTGCCCTCCTGAAAGAGGATCATGCGTTCTCCAGGGACGAGGACGGAGCCGGCAAGCGGCACTATGCCAGCCTGAACACTCCGACTGACAGCGCAACGGTGAACGCCTACGTGGTCGAGTGTACCTCTCACGAGTATGACAGCGACACCGGCTTCTGCATCTACTGCAATGACAAGTGCAAGCACGAAACCATCGGCGCAGACGGCAAGTGCGAAACGTGCCAGTATCAGATGGCTGCCCGTGTGACGACGGTTGAAGTCGGCGTTTACCAGCATAGCTATTATGGGGATTTCGCTTCCGCTATGGAAGCCGCCATCAAGACACCTGTGACTACGGGTGAAGGTCGCCTCTTGACGCTGCTTTCTGATGCGTCGGCTGACGGCGATTGGACAGTGCCCAACGGCCTTGTCCTGGACATTGACCTGAATGGGAAGGACCTGACCGGCGGTGGAAAAATCATTGCTGGTTCCAACCAGGCATTCTTGGACCTGAGAGATAATACGAAGGAAGGCACCGCGACCGGCTTGAAGGTGGAGGCTGCTCAGAACGGCGGCGTGGTGGTCGCAAGCGGAACCTGGAATTGCGATATCACCGCTATAAACGGCGGCCGGGTGACCGTCACCGGCGGCAGCATGCCCCAGGGCAGCGTGACGCAGAACGTCGGCGGCATTGTGAGTGTCACAGCACTCCCTGCTACCGTAATTAACTCCCTGAGCGTGGTAGACGCCGACAAGGTCACCCTGTCGGGCGGAAGTTACGAATCGATTCGTAGCCCTTACCATGCCGGAGTCCCGGTGAAGGATCTGCTGGCGAGGGATACCGACAACGATATCTATTATACCTATGCCCAGCCCTTCCCCAACCACTCGAAGCGACTCAGCTATGGCAGCTATGAGAACCTACGGGTTGCCGACAACACCGATACCGTGTTTTACGGCGTGTCCGTGGTCGAGTGCAAGCCCCACGACTTTGACGGCACGGAGAACTGCATCTACTGCAATTACGAGTGCGACCACGAGTATAACGGCATCGGTGAATGCACCAAGTGCGGCAGCAAGGCCCAGGCAAGCGTGACCACTACCAGCGGCGTGACCACCTACTACACCGCGTTCAATGCGGCGCTGGCCGCCGCCGTGACGAGCGACAGCTGTACACTTACCCTCCTGGAGAACCCCAAGTTCAAGGGAGAGTACACCCAGACCACCGGCAGCTTCACCCTGAATCTGAACGGCAAGGAATTGGCATATAATGGCTTTGATTCCAAATGGAGGATTGGGGCGGGGGCTTCTGTTAAGTTTGTGGGAGATGGTGATGTAAATGTATCCATTTTCCTTAAGGCAGATGCTGGTTCTGACCAGGCGGCCAGCGGCACCGCATTCTACGGCGGCACCTATTCGGAAATTTATGAACAGGCGAAATCGAAGTATCTCAAAGTGCTGAGTGAGCAGAACCACTTTGCGTTCAAGGATTGGGACGGCAGATGGGTCGATTTGGCGAACAGTACAGGGGATTTTAACTCTGTCACCGCCACTGCCGTTCCCTATGTCGCCGTTCAGCCTGCGAATGCATCCGTTTCCTATGGCGCTGACCAGCTGCCCACGGAGCTGACGAACCTCACCGCAAGCTTTGAAAGCGATTGGACAGTCAGCGCGGTCTGGTACTACAAGGATGCAGCCGGGCAGTGGGTGGCGATCACCAAGTCCAAGCCCCTGACCTCCGCCACGGCCTATGGCGCGCAGCAGTTCGATAACACCGGCTTCATCGTGGGCCAGTACACCCTCCGCTGCGACCTGACCGCCACCAAGCAGGGCTTCCCGGAGTTCAAGGTCAGCAGCAATGAAGTCACCCTGACCGTTACCGAGGCTGCCCCCACATTCACCGCCCCCAAGGCCGCTACGAACCTGGTTTACAACGGTGCTGCACAGGCGCTGGTCTCGGCGGGCGAAACCGGCGACGGAACGCTGATGTACAGCAACAGCCAGGATGGAACCTACTCCGCCGACATTCCCACTGGCACCGATGCTGGCACCTACCAAGTCTGGTACAAGGTCGTGGGCGACGGCAACCACAGCGATTCCACCCCTGCAAAGCTGGATGTGACCATCGCCAAGGCCCAGGCCAGCAGCGTTGAGATCAGACTGACGAATGAGCTGACCTACAACGGTACAAAGCAGACCCAGAATGTAGAAATCTGGCTAGGCGAGCATAATGTGACTGAACAGTTCACCATTTCCGGTAATCAGCAGACGGCTGCCGGAGACTATATCCTGAGCATCAGTGCCGCTGCAAACGGTAATTTCGACGGCTTCGAGTCGACGTGGTGGAAAATCGCCCCGAAGAACATCAGCGGCGCGACCATCAACCTGGGCGAAGCGCTGACCTACAAGGGCAGGGAGCAGACCCAGACGGTCACTTCCGTCACCGTTGATGGCCTGGACGTGACCTATACGGTGTCTGACAACGTGCAGACGAACGCCGGGACTTATACCCTGACCGTTACCGGCACTGGCAACTTTACCGGCACCGCGACAAAGGACTGGACGATTGCCCCGAAGGACATTTCGAACGCCGTCATTACCCTGGGCGACACTCTGACCTACAATGGTCAGGAGCAGACCCAGACGGTCACTTCCGTCACCGTCGATGGCCTGCCCGTGACCTATGACGTCACCGGCAACACGGGAACGGACGTCAAGGACTACACCCTGACCATCACCGGCACCGGCAACTTCACCGGCACCGCGACGAAGGACTGGACGATTGCCCCGAAGGATATTTCGAACGCCATCATTACCCTGGGCGAAGCCCTGACCTACAACGGCCAGGAGCAGGTTCAGACAATCGATTCCGTCACCGTCGATGACCTGACCGTGACCTATGATGCCTCTAATGACCGGGGAACGAACGCCGGGGCCTATACCCTGACCGTTACCGGCACCGGCAACTTTACCGGCGCCGCGACCGCGAAGTTCACCATCGCCCAGCGGGAAGTGACCATCACAAACGCGGCTGTGGACACTTCCAAGGTCTACGACGGCAACACCTCGGCCTGCATCGCCTACGCCGGTATCATCAGCAACAAGGTGCCGAACGACGATGTGAAGATCGTGCAGGGCACCGCCGCCTACGGCGACAAGAACGTGGGCACCGCCAAGACGGTCACCTTCACCGGCTTCACCCTGGATGGCAGCGCGGCAGGCAACTACCGCCTCACCGGCCAGCCCGCCGATACCCTGGCGGACATCACCGCAAGGGAGATCACCGTCACCGCCACCGTAAAGGAAAAGACCTTCGACGGCACCACTGACGCGGAGCTCGCCTCCGCCGCCCTGGACGGTCTGGTCCCCGGCGACGATGTGAAGCTCACCGGCGGCAAGCCCACCCTGGCGGGCGTCACGCCCGGAAAGCAGAACGTGACCTTCGAGGACTTTGTCCTGGAGGGCGCGGACGCGGGCAACTACCACCTGACCAATCCCCAGCCGGAGGGCGTCACCGCCACCGTCACCGCCAATTCCGGCTACCTGGATCTGACGGGCGAATCCGACTTCGACGGCCAGACCGATGTGTCCATCGACGGCGACCGCTATCCCATCCAGGAGGAGGGCGAAAAGCGTTATGTCACCCTGCCCGCCTCCTGCGGCCTGCTGACCATCTACACCTATGTTTCCGGCGACGCCACCGCGTCCCATACGAACTATCCCACCTCCATGCGGGTCTACCGCATCCTGCGCGAGGATACCGGCGCGACGGTGGAGCACATCCCGGAGCTGAATGATCTGCTGATCTACAACGGCTGCTCCATCCGGGTCACCGGCAAGCAGGGCATCCGCATGATCACCGGCATCAGCAAGAGCAACAAGGCGGCCCTCACCGGCTCCGGCCTGGCGGGCTACACCCTGGTGGAGTACGGCACGGTGGTCTGCTGGGCGGACGGCCTGCCTGCGGGGGAGACCCTGACCCTGGGCAAGTCCTGCGCCCGCTCCAACTTCGCCTACCGGCGGGGCGTGTCGGACCCGGTGTTCGCCCAGAGCGGCGCTGCCATGCAGTATACCAATGTTCTGGTGGGCTTCGGCCTGGACCAGTGCAGCCGTGACCTGATCATGCGCCCCTACATCACCCTGCGGGATGCCGGCGGCGCGACCGTCACCCTGTACGGCGGCAGCGTCCAGCGCAGCATTGGCTATATCGCCACCCAGAACCGCACAGTGTTCCCCGCCGGAACGCCCGCCTATGAATACGTGTGGAATATCATCCACGCCGTCTATGGCGACGCCTACGACAGCGACTATCAGGGCTAAGGAGGATGCCAACCATGAAAAAATTCATTACCGCCATGCTGGCTGTGACGCTGCTTCTGGCCTGCGTCCCCCTGCCCGCCCTGGCCCAGTCCGGCGAGACGGAAGCCGAGGCACCCAAAACGGTGCCCGGCACCGTCCGGGGCGGCCCCGTCCCCGCGATCCTCTATTTCCTGGACCGGGACGACGAGCTGGAGGTTCTGGACTACGCGGACGAGGACCTGGCCATTGTCAAAACCGACCGGGGCGAGGGGCTGGTGGAGACCCAGTTCCTCCGCTTCCCCGGGGAGGAAAGCGAGCCGCGCACCTGCTACGCCGCGGGCTACACCGGCCTGTACCCCACCTATGACCGGCTGGGGGAGCCGACGCAGATGCTGGCCATGAATACCAGGATGGAGGTGCTGGAGGAATTGGAGGACTGCTATTTCGTCCAGGTGGGCGAGGAGACCGGCTTCGTTGCCGACAGCCAGGCCGTGCCCTACCAGATCCAGCCCCAGCCCCAGCAGCCCCAGGGCCCCGCCAGCCAGGACGGCGGCGACATCACCATGGCGTCCTTCGGCCGGGTCCGCCTCCTTTCGGAGGTCACCGAGGCCACCGAAGAGCCGGCGGAACCCAAGCTGGGCGCGGCCCAGTGCCGGGTGCCCGGCGTGCCGTTGGTAAAGCGCTTCTTCGGTAAGGATGAGCCGGTGGATGTGCTGGAGGATCAGGAATATCTGGAGCCCATCGAGGGCTGCCTGGAGATCCTGGACGAGGACACCCCCGCCTATATCCGGCAGCCCTGGGTGCAGCAGGAGGGCGACCCCGACTTCACCCCCTGGGACGGCTACGCGGGCTTCAGTTGCGAGCTGTATGACAATTATCTGCTGTGGGGCAAAAAGGACGCCCGGCATCTGAGCGTCAATACCGCCCTTACCGTCCTGTGGGACACCGGCGAGGTGGCCTATGTCCGGCTGGGCGAGGACGAATTCGGCTTCGTCCGCTCCGGCTCGGTGAATACCTACCCCGTCTCCACCGGCGGCTCCGGCAATTCCGGCTCCTCCGGCAGCTCCGGCCCGGAATGGACCCCCGCGGTTCTGTAATCAAATGAGCAATCGCCCCCGGTCAGACCCGACCGGGGGCAATGCTGATTCGGACAAAACAGAGCAAGAAATATCGAGAAAAAGGTTCTCCCATGTGATAGAATCCAACCAACAGCGAAACGAAGGAGGAAGCCTTTGCCGTCCTGGGCAGCGCCGGGACCTTCCCCTATGAGGGGGCGAAGCAGACGATTCCCCAGTTCTGGCAGGCGCATTTCGCAGCCGGCTACTGCGTCGAAATGTACGCCGACCCCCGCGAATTCTCCAAGGGCACCCTGGACGAGAAGTATTACTCCGAGATCTGGATCCCTGTGAAGAAGAAGTAAAACCATCCCATTACGGACCGACAAAGAAAACGCGCACAGTGAAGATTTTTCCTCACTGTGCGCGTGTTTCATTTTGTGTCTGCGGCCTTGTCGAACTTCATATTGCGGAGGTACAGGCCCATATCCACGGTGATCTCCAGGAAGTTCAGCGTATAGAAGACCCAGCTGAGATAGAACAGCCAGTCCAGCGGCGCGGTGGCCGCGTGCCAGAGCATGAACTTGCGGATGATGCCGAAGATGTAGCCAATCCAGATGAAGAACTCAAAGAACAGGCTTTTGCCCTTGTCTGTGTGGGAGATCAGGGATTTACGGATGGAGAGCGGCCAGCTCAGGCCGAAGCAGAGGATCATCAGCGTTTCCAGCAGATCGGTCATTCCGCCCGCTCCTCTCCATGATGGCGCAGGTATTCCTGCCGCCCGGATTCATACAGGTTGTTGCCCTGGCAATCGATGATGACAAACAGAGGCATATTCTCCACATAGAGCCTGCGCAGCGCCTCCGCGCCCAGGTCCTCATAGGCGATCAGCTCGCATTTCTTGACGCATTTGGCCAGCAGCGCACCCGCGCCGCCGATGGCTCCGAAGTAGACGCCGCTGTATTTCTTCATGGCCTCCACCACCTCGGGCAGCCGCGCGCCCTTGCCGATCATGCCCCGCGCGCCCACGCGCATCATGGTGGGGGCGTAGGCGTCCATCCGCCCGGAGGTGGTAGGCCCGGCGGAGCCGATCACCTGCCCCGGCTTGGCGGGGGTGGGGCCGACATAATAGATGGTGGCATCCGTGGGGTCAAAGGGCAGCTGCTCGCCCCGGGCCAGCGCCTCGCACATCCGCTTGTGCCCGGCGTCCCGGGAGGTATAGATGGTGCCGGTGAGATACACCGTGTCGCCCGCGTGCAGCGACTGGGCCAGCTCCTCGGTCAAAGGGAGGGTAATATGTCGTTCCATTACAGCACCTCCGTTTTGTGCCGGGTGACGTGACAGTTGATGTTGATGGCGCAGGGCATTCCGGCAATGTGGGTGGGCATGGTTTCAATATTCAGCCCAATGGCGGTGGTCCTGCCGCCGAAGCCCTGGGGGCCGATGCCAAGTGCATTGACCTTTTCCAGCATTTCCGTTTCCAGCTGGGCGTAATAGGGGTCGGGATTGCGTACATCCAGCGGGCGCATCAGCGCCTTCTTGGCAAGCAATGCCGCCTTGTCGAAGGTGCCGCCGATGCCCACGCCCATCACCATAGGCGGGCAGGGGTTGGGACCCGCGTTTTCCACGGTTTCCAGAATGAAATCCTTGATGCCCTGCAAACCGGCGGAGGGTTTGAACATCCGAATGGCGCTCATGTTCTCGCTGCCGAAGCCCTTGGGGGCCACGGTGATCTTGACCTGCTCACCGGGCACGATCTCGGTGTACAGCATGGCGGGGGTATTGTCCCCGGTGTTGCCCCGGCGTACCGGGTCAGCCACCACGCTCTTGCGCAGGTATCCCCTGTCGTACCCCCGGCGCACACCTTCGTCCACTGCCTGGGCCAGGTCGCCGCCCACCAGGTGCACGTCCTGCCCGATCTCCAGAAACACGCAGGCCATGCCGGTGTCCTGGCAGATGGGCACGTTTTCACTGTCGGCGATTTCGTAATTTTCAATGATCTTGTCCAGTACCCCCTGGGCGATGATGCCGTCTTCGCAGGCGCGGCAGCGCGCAATGGCGCATTTTACGTCGCCGGGCAGGTGGGTATTGGCGTCGATGCACAGCCGCTCCACCGCGTCGGTGATCTGCGTCACGGAAATCTCTCTCATTGTTCGTTCCTTTCATGCCGCGCGTAGTGGGGCAGCAGCAGGGGGGACACGCCCTCCCGGGCCGCGCCGGCCTGCTCCAGCTCCCGCGCGTAGCGGTAAATGTGGTCGAGGTTCATGCGCCCCAGGGCCACGCCGGAGGCGCGGGCCGCCGCTGCCTTTCCGGCGTTGCGGCCAAAGACGATGATATCCAGCAGGGAGTTGCCCATCAGGCGGTTGCGCCCATGGATGCCGCCCACCGCCTCACCGGCCACCAGCAGGTTGGGGATGACCTTGGTGAAGCCGTCGCCGCCGATCTCCAGGCCGCCGTTCTGGTAGTGCAGGGTGGGGTAGACCAGGATGGGCTGCTTGCGCATGTCGATGTCGTAGTTCAGGTACATCCGCAGCATAGCGGGGATCCGTTTTTCAATGGTGCCCGCGCCGTGGAGCAGCTCGATCATGGGTGTATCCAGCCACACGCCGGTGCCAAGGGGCGTCTCTACCCCTTCGCCCCGTGTGGAGCACTCCCGGATGATGGAGGCGGCCGCCACATCCCGGGTCTCCAGGGGATGCATAAAGGCCTCGCCGTCCCGGTTCACCAGCATTGCGCCCAGGGAGCGCACCTTCTCCGTCACCAGCGCGCCGAAGATCTGGCTGGGATAGGCAACGCCAGTGGGGTGGTACTGGATGGTATCCTGGTACAGCAGGGGTGCACCGGCGCGGTAGCCCAGGATCAGACCGTCCGCCGTGGCTCCGTAGTGATTGGAGGTGGGGAAGTGCTGATAGTGCAGCCGTCCTGCGCCGCCGGTAGCGATGATGACGGTTTTGGCCCGGGCAACCAGATAGTCGCCGGTCTCCATGTTCAGCAGCACGGCACCGGCCACCTGACCAAGGTCGTCCTTGATCAGCTCCACGGCAGAGGTGAATTCCACCACGGGAATTCTGCGATTGAGCACCTCGTCGCGCAGGGTGCGCATGATCTCCGCGCCGGAGTAATCCTTGCAGGCGTGCATCCGCTTCCGGGAGGTCCCGCCGCCGTGGGTGGTGATCATGTTCCCCTCCGCGTCCTTGTCAAACATGACGCCCAGGTCGTTGAGCCAGCGGATGGCGTCCGGGGCCTCCATCACCAGCCGTCGCAGCAGCTCCGGCCGGGCGGCGAAGTGCCCGCCGCCGAAGGCGTCCAGATAGTGCTGCACGGGGGAGTCGTTGGCCTTGTCCGCCGCTTGGATGCCGCCCTCGGCCATCATGGTGTTGGCGTCGCCGATGCGCAGCTTGGTCACGATCATCACATTTGCCCCGGCCTCGTTGGCCTCGATGGCTGCCGAGGCTCCGGCCCCGCCGCCGCCGATGACCAGCACATCCACGTCATAGTCGATCTTGTTCAGGTCGATGTGCCGATCCAGCAGGCGGCTGTTGGAGTGCAGCAAGTCGGTCAGCTCACAGGGGGCCTTCTGGCCCTTATTTGGCCCGATTTTGATCTCCTTGAAGCCGTCCGGGCGATAGTCGGGATGATAGGCTTTCAGCAGCGCATCCTTTTCATCCGCATTCATCCGGCGGGGCTCCGTGCCCATGCGCTGTGGGCGGGTGGCCTCCACCTTCTTGATGGATTCCAGCATCGATTCTGTAAACATGGCAGCCCCTCCTTACTTTTCTATGTCCCGATGGTTGTATAGCTCTTGCAGTTCGGTAAGGGGCTTTTGCATGATGGCCTCGATCAATTCATCATACGCCCCGGATCTGATTTCGTCAATCCGTTTTTCCAAATGTTGGGATTTTGGGGCGATATATTTGCCTGTCAGCCGCCGGGCCAGCAGCCCCACCATGGGATGGGAGATCCCGGCAGGGCAGCGGACGGAGCAGCAGCCGCAGCCCACGCAGTCGAAGGATTCCTCGGCGCACTTTTCCAGCTCGCCCCGCTGGGCGTAGGCGATGTACTGCATCACGTTCAGGCTCTGGGTGCAGGCCTTGGTGCAGGCATTGCAGCCGATGCAGGCGTAGATCTCCGGGTACAGCTCCATCATCACCCGCTGGTCGGCCTTCAGCTTTTCAATTTCATAGGTCCGCTTGTCCGTGGGGAAGAAGGGGATGGAGGCCACATACATGCCCTCCTGAACTTGGGTCTGGCAGGCCAGGCAGGTTTTCAGCTCATTCTTTCCCTTGATGCGGTAGATGGTGGCGCAGGCTCCGCAGAAGCCGTGGCGGCAGCCGCAGCCCCGAGTCAGGGTATATCCGGCGTATTCCATGGCGGTCATAATGGTCAGATCGCCGGGTACGGAATATTTCTTGCCGAAAAAATAGACGTTAACCATTTTTTCCATCATTCAGGCGTCTCCTTCTAGTATTCGTTTGGCAGCGCGTCCACCTGGTCAAAGCGGAATACCGGCCCGTCCTTGCATACGTACTTGGTGCCGATGTTGCACCGGCCGCACTTGCCGATGCCGCATTTCATGCGCAGCTCCAGGGTGGTATAGACCTGCTCCTTGGAGAAGCCCATTTCCTCCAGCGCCTGGAGGCAGAATTTGATCATGATGGGTGGGCCGCAGAGCAGCGCCACCTTGTTGGTGTCGAAGCCCACTTCTTTCAGATAGGCTGGGACGAAGCCCACGTGCCCCTCCCAGCCCTCCTGGGGGCGGTCGATGGTCATGTAGACGTTCACATCCTTGGCGTGTGCCCACACCGTCTCCATTTCCTCCCGGCGCACCAGGTCGTCCGCCGAGCGGGAGCCGTAGAGAATGTCCACGGTGCCGTAATCATCCCGGTTGTCCAGCACATAGTTGATGACACTGCGCAGGGGAGCCAGACCGATGCCTCCGGCAATGAACAGCAAATTCTTGCCCTTCAGTGCGGTATCCACCGGGAAATGATTGCCGTAGGGGCCGCGCACCAGGATCTCATCCCCTACTTGCATGGTATGCAGCCGGTCGGTCAGATCGCCGCAGCGCTTGATGGAGAATTCCTGGTATTCCCGGTTGGTGGGGGAGGAGGTAATGGAGAACATGGCCTCGCCGACACCGGGCACACACACCATGGCGCACTGACCGGGCATATGCTCGAAGATCTTGCCGCCGCCGGGGGCATTGACCCGAAAGGTCTTTACATCCGGGGTCTCCTCCCGAATGTCTGTGATGACGCCCACCTGAGGGATCAGTGTGTCGTGTTCAAAGCCGGGAAAACAGCTGCATTCGTGCATCACATTCCCTCCTTTTCAAAGGCCCGGATGACCTTGACAATGTTTAACTGACTGGGGCAGCTGTCCACGCACCGGCCGCAGCCGACGCAGGAGAACATCCCGCCGTTGTTGGCCGGAAAATAGGCCAGCTTGTGCATAAACCGCTGGCGGAACCGCTGCATCTGGCTGGTGCGGTTGTTGCCGTGGGCCATCATGGTGAAGTCGGAATACATGCAGCTGTCCCAGCAGCGGTAGCGCTGGACGCCGCTGCCGGTGTCGAAATCCTTGATGTCGTAGCACTGGCAGGTGGGGCAGACGAAGGTACAGGTGCCGCAGGCCAGACAGGGCTTGTAAAGTGCCTCCCACAGGGGGGAGTCGAAATTCTTCTGAGCGGCCTCAGCACCCCATTTCCCGAGGCTCAGGTTTTTTTGGGGCAGCCGCTCACAGACGGCGCGGACACGGGCCTTTTCCTCCTCCACCGCTTCCTCGCCGCAGCGTTCCAGGAGGCCAGCCAGCCTGGCAGTGAGGGCGGTTCCCTTGTCGCTCTGGGGCAGCCAGTAGAGGTATTCATCGGTGAGCCAGGCGGCCACGTCCCCCTCCGGGGCGGTGCAGTCGATGCCGAAGGCAGCACAGAAGCAGGAGCGATCCGGCCGTCCGCAGGCCAGGCTCACAATGGTGCCCATCTGCCGCCGGGCGGCATAGAAGCTGTCCACCGGGTCGGACAGGAACACCCTGTCCAGTACCGCCACGGCCCGCACGTCGCAGGCCCGCATGCCAAGCACCACAAAGGGGGTATCCCGGTGCTTTTCCGGGGTGACGGAGAGCTTCCCGGCGTCGCTTGCGCAGGTGTACAGGTTCTCGCTCTGGGGGAAGAATACATCCTTGGGGGACTTGACGGTTTTCAGCGTGTCCAGGTCGGGGGCGCATTCCGCCGTCCACAGGGCGAAATTCGTCTTTCCGGCAGTCTTGACCGGCAGAAACAGGTCATTTTCGGCGGCAATGGCGGCGCAGAGGGCGGGAAGCTTTTCTTTCGCAATTCGATACATTCCGTTACCCCCTCCCCACGCCCGGCTCGGCGTCGTCGGTGCGGAAGCTGGTCAGGGGAGCCTTGCCCTCCAGGTCAGCCCCGGCCTGATAGTCGCCGTAGAGCGTATTGATATCCTTGATGAATTTTCGGTTGAACAGATGCAGCGGGATCCCCTGGGGACACACTCGGCTGCATTCGCCGCAGTCCGTGCAGCGCCCGGCCACATGAAACGCCCGGATGATGTGGAACATCTTTTCTTCAAACGAGGTGGTGTTGGCCTTCTGGGCGGAGTCGAAGGCGGTGCTGTCGAATACACACTTGCGGCAGGAGCAGGCGGGGCACACATTCCGGCAGGCGTTGCAGCGGATGCACTTGGAAAGCTCTCCCTGGAAAAACGCAAACCGTTCCTCCGGCGTCATGGTCTCCAGCTCTGCCACCTGGGCAAAGCGGTCAGCATCCACCGTGTCCTCTGAGTCGCCCAGCAGCTCGTCGTATACAACATGCTCCTTGCCCTTGCACACATGGCACCGCTCCAGCATGGCATTCTGATAGGCAATGTGCTCCGTGCCATAGAGCGTCTGCACGGTGAGATATTCTTTATGGTCAGGATAATCCGCACCCTGAACGGAGAGAATGCCGTCGAAGGGAATCTTATTGACGCTCAGCTTTCCCTTGCAGCCGATGCCGATGATATAGGCCTTTTCCCGGTCCACCCGGTGCTCCCGCAGGAGCTGATTGTAGCTGTAACTGTCGCAGGGTTTCAGAAAGACCAGCGTCCTGCCCTCTTTTTTCCCGGCCTCGATCATGTACTTGCTCAGGTTGGCGCCGCAGAAGCCGTTGTAGGTGAAATCCTTCAGGCTCTCGTCGGTTTCAAAGAAGGCAGGCTCCGCGTCGAATTCCGTTTCGCCCTTTTTCCAGCCCAGCACCCGGCAGACTGCGCCGCTTTCCAGCAGCGCCCTTGCCCGCAGTATCATTTCTTGCATCGCAGATCCCCCAATCTCACGCTGGGGCCAAGCCCGCGCACCGTCTCCACAAAGGCGTTCATGGTTTCCGAGAACTTGACGCCCTCGGCGGCGGAGACCCACTCCACCCGTGTCCGGCCGTTTTCCACGCCCAGATAGTCCAGCATGGAAAACAGCAGCGTCATTCTCCGGCGGGCGTAGTAGTTGCCGGTGGAATAGTGGCAGTCGCCGGGGTGGCAGCCGCACAGGATCACCCCGTCCGCCCCCTTTTCAAAGGCCCGCAGGATGAACATGGGGTTCACCCGGCAGGAGCAGGGCACCTTGATGATCTTCACATCGGCGGGGTAGCTCAGGCGGCTGGAACCGGCTAGGTCAGCCCCCGCATAGCTGCACCAGTTGCAGCAGAACGCCACAACGGTGGGCCTCCAATTTTCATTTACCGGCATATGGCATCCACCTCCGCAATGATCTGCCTGTTGCTGAAGCCCTGAAGATCCATGGCGCCGCTGGGGCAGGTGACGGTGCACGCGCCGCAGCCCTGGCACAGGGCGGAATTGACCACCGCAACCCGGCGCTCCTCCCGGATGCCGTGGTCGTTTACGAGATTGGCCTCATAGGAAATGGCGCCGTAGGGGCACACATTCGCGCACTGGCTGCACCCGTTGCACCGCAGTTCGTCGGACTTGGCGGTGCAGGGATTGGTTTTCAGCGAGTCCTTGGCCAGCAGCCCAATGACCTTCACCGCCGCCGCGCCCGCCTGGGCCACGGTTTCGGGAATGTCCTTCGGCCCCTGGCACACACCGGAGAGAAATACGCCCGCCGTGGGGGATTCCACCGGCCGCAGCTTGGGATGGGCCTCGGTCAGGAAATTGTTGGTATCGATTGAGGCGGTGAGCATGGTGGCAATTTTGCGCACGTCGGGATTCGGCTCGATGGCGGTGGCCAGCACCACCAGATCCGCCTTTTTCAGGATCTGTTTGTTCTCCAGCAGATCGACGCCGTGCACCAGCAGGCTCCCGTCCGGCTGGGGGGCGACCTTGCCCACCTGGCCTTTGATGTAGTTCACACCGTAGTCCTCCACGGCCCGGCGGTAGAATTCGTCAAAGTTCTTGCCGGGGGTACGGACGTCGATGTAGAAAACCGTCACATTGGTGTCCGGGTACTTGTCCCGGATCAGCATGGCGTGCTTGGCGGTGTACATGCAGCAGATCTTGGAGCAATAGGGCTTGCCCCGCCGGTCGCTGCACCGGCTGCCGACGCACTGGATGAACACGATCTCCTTGGGCGCTTTGCCGTCGGACAGCCGCTCCAGGTGCCCCTTGGTGGGACCGGCGGCGTTCATCAGCCGCTCCAGCTCCAGGGAGGTAATCACATCCTTGCTCTGCTGATAGGCGTATTCGCCGTACTTGTCCAGCTTGATGGTGTCGAACCCGGTGGCGACTACGATCGCACCGTATTCCCGGGTGATGATCTCGTCCTTCTGGGTATAGTCGATGGCTCCCGCCTGGCAGAACTTTTCACAGACGCCGCACTTGCCGGTTTTCAGCTTGATGCAGGCGGTGGCGTCGATCACCGGCACATTGGGAATGGCCTGGGCGAAGGGGGTATAGATGGCGCTGCGGGTATTCAGTCCCCGGTTGAATTCGTTCAGCGACTTCTTGGAGGGACATTTTTCCTGACACACGCCGCAGCCGGTGCACTTGTCCATGTTCACGTAGCGGGCCTTCTTGCGGATGTCCACGGTGAAGCTGCCCACAAATCCGGATACCTTCTCTACCTCGCTATATGTATGCAGGGTGATGTTCTCGTGGGCGGCGGCATCCACCATCTTGGGGGTGAGGATGCAGGCGGAGCAGTCCAGGGTGGGGAAGGTCTTGTCCAACTGGGACATGCGCCCACCGATGGACGGCTCCTTCTCCACAATGTCCACCTGGAACCCGGCGTCGGCGATGTCCAATGCGGTCTGGATCCCGGCGATGCCGCCGCCGATGACCAGCGCCCGCTTGGTCACCCTGCTGGTCCCGGCTGTCAGCGGCGCGTTCAGATGCACCTTGGCGACGGCGGCCCGCATGAGGATGGCGGCCTTTTGCGTTGCCTCCTCCGTATCCTTATGGATCCAGGAGCAGTGCTCCCGGATGTTGGCGATCTCCACCAGATAGGGGTTCAGACCGTTCTTTTCCGCGCACTTGCGAAAGGTAGCCTCGTGCATCCGGGGGGAGCAGGAGCAAACAACAAGGCCATCCAGCTGCTTTTCCCGGATGGCCTGAGCAATGCGGGACTGGCCTGCCTCGGAGCACATGTAGGGGTAGTCCTCGGCATGCACCACACCCGGCTCCCGAAGTGCCAGCCCCACCACCTTTTTTACATCCACCGTGGCGGCAATATTGCTGCCGCAGTGGCAGACAAACACACCAATTCTGCGCATTTCTTACCTCCAATACTTTCGGAACGCACTCATCAGCAGCTGCTGAGGCATATCCCCGTCCAGCAGGGCGGGAATTTCCTCGGCGGTCAGCCCCTGCTGGCCCCGCCGGCGGAGCAGCAGCTGCCTTGCGGCGTCGATGAGACGGCCGGGCTGCACATCCCGAGGGCAGCGCTCAATGCAGGCAAAGCAGCTCAGGCACTTCCAGGCGGACCTGGACCTGGCCAGGCTTTCCACATCGTCATTGATGACGTAGGTGACGAACTGATGGGGCTTGATGTCCATTTCGTTGAAGCTGGGGCAGGAAGCGGAGCACTTGCCGCACTTCATGCATTTCAGAGGGTTGACACCGCTGATCTCCTTGATCGCTTCCACGCTGTTCATTCGTCCCCCTCCTTCACGCCGAGAGCCTGGGCCAGCAGCTCGGTAAAGTAGTGCACGGGCAGCGTACCGCCCTTGCTCAGATTGTATTTGCACAGCGGGCAGGCAGTCACCAGGCATTCTGCCTGGAAGCCTCTGGCACTCTCGGTGATGCGCGCGCACATGTTTTCCGACAGGCCGCCGTCCTTCAGGCGGATGTACCCGCCGCAGCATTCGTTGCGGTAGGAATAGACCACCGGCTCCGCGCCCAGGGCGCGGAGAAAATCCTCCAGGATGGTGGGATCTTCCGGGTCGTCGAAGGCCAGTACGCTGCTGGGGCGCAGCAGCAGGCAGCCGTAGTATGCGCCGATCTTCCGCCCGGTCAGGGGGTTGACTACCTTTTTTTTCAGCTGGTCAAAGCCCACCTGATCCCGCAGTACCTCCAGATAGTGCAGCACCCGGGTCTGCCCGAGATAGGGCTCGGGCAGCTGCATATAGCTGTTGGCGCGGCTCTGAGTGTCCGGGTCGGTGGCCATGTCGTGATTCACCCGCTTGAGCACGTGATAGCAGGCGGAGCACACGGCCACCAGGTCCTGCCCTCGTTCCTTGGCGGCGTTCAGCGCCCGGACGGAGGGGAGCTTGCGGCCGATCTCGTCATGCCCCAGCGGGTATACACCGCCGCAGCACTGCCAGTCCGGCAGTTCCTCCAGCGTAAAGCCCAGGGCCTCGGCGCAGGCCCGGGCGTCCTGATCCAGATCCTTCGCCTGATTGCGCAGGGTGCAGCCGGGGAAATAGCTGTATGTCATACCGTTATTCCTTAAATCTCGATGCTTGCGATCACTTTTTTCAGCGCGTCGGCACTGGCTCTCAGCTTCTGCTGCTCGTCATAGGTCAGCTCCACCGGTACCTTGCCCTTGACGCCCTCGGGGCCAATGATGGTCATGGTGCTGATGCACACATCTTCGATGCCATATTCGCCATGCATCATGGAGGAGACGGTGGCCACGCTGTCATAGGCGGCGACCAGGGCGGAGAGGATCTTATTGACGGAGGCGGACACGCCGTAGAAGGTCGCGCCCTTCTTGGCAATGATGTCACCGCCGGACTTCTGCACGTATTTCAGGGTCGCCTCCGGGTCCAGAGGGGTTTCCACCATTCCCTTTTTGATCATCAGATCCTCATACTCTGCCAGGCTGCACCCGGACACATCCGCCAGGGACCAGGGGATGAAGGAGGTGTCACCGTGCTCGCCGTACACATAGGCGTGGATATTCTTCTGGGCTACCTTGTAGTTGTCAGACAGGCAGTAGCGCAGCCGGGCGGTATCCAGAATGGTGCCGGAGCCGATGATCTGATTTTCGGGAATGCCGGAGACCTTGGTGAACACATAGGTCATCACGTCCACCGGGTTGCTGACGATCACGTACAGCGCCTTGGGCGCGACAGGGGCGATCTTGGAGGCGATATCCTTTATGATATTTACATTGGTCTGGGCCAGATCAATGCGGCTCTGGCCGGGCTTGCGGCCCATGCCGGAGGTGATGATCACGATGTCGGAATCCTTGGCGTCCTCGTAGTCGCCGGCGATCACGGAGATCGGCTCCCGGAAGCTGGCGCCCTGGACGATGTCCATGACCTCGCCCTCGGCCTTCTCATGGTTGATGTCGATCATCACGATTTGGGAGGCGATGGAACCCAGGGAAAGGGTGTAGGCGATGGTGGCGCCCACATTTCCTGCGCCGATGACGGTAACTTTTCTGCTCATAAGATATTGTCTCCTTTCAGTCGCTGCGCCGTTTGATCCGGCTGCTATTCATCATTATACGCGGCAGAGCGGCTTTGCCCTTGCCGGAGCCATGCAGGCAACCCCGCAGGCGCGTTCCGGGCGCACTGACATATCTGGGATTCCTTCATTCGATAAAATTATACTTAAATAACGGCGAAAAATGAAATTGAATTATTGCATGTCACTTTTTGCGCTGCTGCATGACTGTATGGGCTGAATCGACAAAAAATTTCCAAAAAGTTGGGCAAATAGTACAATTTCCAAAAGATGAGCCGGAAAATGAAAAATCGCAGTCATTCCACTTTGGAATGACTGCGATAAAAAAGCGGAATGTCATCCGGGATAGGCAACCTGGTTTCGCTGCAAATACAGCTGATCGATAAAGGCGCGATCCAACCGGCTGAAGCGATAACCGGCCCGGGAGATCAGAATGTCCTCAAACTGGCAGCGATGGGAGCAGGAGCAGCGGCGCTGTACCAGGTGATTGGTGCTCAGCACATCGGCGGGCACGGGGGAGGTCCACATATAGGTCAGGGAATTATGCTGAAGCAGGTCCAGCTGCATGGCCCGGCTGTAAATCAGGATGCGTTTTTCGTTACGCAGCAGGCCAGAGGTAGTCTTGGCCTCGCTGGTGCGGATGTAGGGCACCTTGTCGTCTCCGTAGGCGACCTCGATATAGGGAAGGAAATCGCTGCACGTCAGGTTTTCCTGCTGGGCCAGGGGGTGATCCTCCCGCATCAGGGCCACATAACCGCCCTGCCAGATGCTTTCATACTGCAGATCCTTTTCGGAGATGTTTTTTACAAAGTATTCCCGATCCTCCACGTGGCAGCGGATGATGCCCAGCACAAAGTGGCCGTCCGCCACGCTGTCCAGCACCCGCATGGAGTTGTCCTCCAGCACATCGATCTCCATTTTGCCGCACTGGTTGAAGGTGGCCAGAAAGTCTGCCGCTGCCTGGGCAATGTAGCTGGCCCGGGGAATGGCCAAGCTGAACAGCTGGTGGGAGCCGTCCTTGCGCTGAAGGGCCTGCTCCATCTTCTGCACCTCGGAGGCGATCTTCCGGGCGTGGGCCAGGAACTCCGTCCCCCGGTGGGTGGGCACCACGCCCTTGGAGGTGCGCTTAAAAATGGGGAAGCCGACTGTCTCCTCCATGTCCTTGATGGCCTTGCTCAGGGTCGGCTGGCTCATAAACAGATTATTGGCCGCCTGGGTAATGGAGCCGGTTTTTTCCACCTCCAACGCATAACGAAAATATTGGGTATTCACGGCAGCGCTCCTTTGTCTTTACTGTCTTATAGAATACAGCAAAAACGCCGCAAAATCAAGAGAGCCAGCAGGATTTCCGATCAAGGGCATAAAAAGGAGACGCACCGCAGCGCGTCTCCATAGCCATTCGGCATATTTTACCACGAGTACTTTTTCAGACCACGACCTCTGCTGATTCGACAGCCTCTGCCTCCTGCACGGGCACCTCTTCCACACCGGCTTCCTCCACGGCTGCAACCTCCACCGGGGCGGGAGCGGCCTCCTTCCACGGTCCGGCCCGGTAGAAGAGGATGGACAGCACCGTCGCCACCGTCCAGCCGATGGGCCAGGCGCACCAGATGCCGGTGGAGCCAAGGGCTGTGGCGGACAGCACAAAGGCCAGAACCACCCGCAGGATCAGATCGGTAAAGGTGGCGGTCATGAATTGCCGCATCATCCCCGCGCCTCGCAGGATCCCGTCCGCCACCAGCTTGGCGGACACCACAAAATAAAACGGGGACAGGATCCGCAGAAAAGTGATGCCGCTGTGCAGCGCCAGCTCCGTGGGCGCATCCAGGAAGAAGCCCATCAGCGCTCTGCCGCAGGTGAAGTACAGGACCGCCAGCGGCAGACACAGGATCCATACCAGCTTCAGCGCTGCCCGGAAGCCATCCCTGATCCGATCCAGCTTATGAGCCCCCAGATTCTGGGCGGCATAGTTGGATACGCCGTTGCCCAGGGTGGTAAAGGAGGTGACCACCAGATTGTTCAGCTTCACCGCGGCGGAATAGCCCGCCATTACCTCGGTGCCAAAGCCGTTGATGACGCTCTGGATCAGCAGATTGCCCACGGAAATGAAGCTCTGCTGCAAAATGCTGGGCACCGCAATGACCGCCAGCCGCCGCAGCAGCCACCCGGAGAAGTGCTTCACTTTGCCGGTAACGGGGATCTTGCGCAGCCTCCCAGCCACAGTGGCCAGCGCCAGCACGCAGCTGACGCCCTGGCAGATGAAGGTCGCCCAGGCCACACCGGCCACGCCCATCTGAAAGGCCGTCACAAACAGAATATCCATTCCAATATTGGAAAGGGAGGACACGGCCAGAAAAATAAAGGGTGTCTTGCTGTCCCCCAGGGCGGAGAAGATGCCTGTGGAAATATTATAGAAAAACACAAAGGGCAGGCCCCACACGTAGATATCCAGATACAGCGCCGAGTCCGCGAATACCTCCTGTGGGGTGCGGATCAGCCGGAGCAGCGCGTCGCAGCCCAGGATACCCACCAGCATCAACGCCAGGCAGAGCACGCCGCTGGCGATCATGGAGGTATAGACCGCGGTTTTCATATCCCGGTAGTTCTTGGCCCCAAAGAGCTGGGACACGATCACCGAGCAGCCAATATTGCAGCCAAAAGCAAAGGCAATAAAAATCATGGTGATCTCGTAGCTGTTGCCCACGGCGGCCAGCGCGTTCTGGCTGACGAACCGCCCGGCGACCCAGCTGTCCGCGATGTTGTAAAGCTGCTGGAAGATGATGCTTCCAAACAGCGGCAGACAAAATCTCCACAGCACGCTGGCAGGCCGCCCCACCGTCAAATCCTTATTCATTATGCCACCTCATTTTCTGTTGACTTCTCACTAAACCGACATTATAATCGGTGTGGATCGATAAGTAAAATATCGAATGATGATGGATGAATATCAGCTTGATATGGAGAATTCGATGAATATCAATTACGAATACTACCGGGTTTTCTACCATGTAGCTAAATTGCGCAGTTTTACCCAGGCGGCGGAGGCGCTGCTGAACAGCCAGCCCAACATCACCCGCACCATTCGGAATCTGGAGCGGGAGCTGGGCTGCACGCTGTTTGTCCGCTCCAACCGTCAGGTGCACCTGACGGCGGAAGGGGAGGCTCTCTATCGCCATGTGACAGTGGCGGTGGAGCAGCTGAGCGCGGCGGAGGAGGAGATCGCCCGGGGACAAGGGCTGGACGGCGGCGTGCTGCGTATTGCCGCCACCGAGGTCGCCCTGCGGGTGGTCCTGCTGCCGGTGCTGAAATCCTTCCGAAGCGCCCATCCCAGCGTCCATATCAAGCTGATCAACGACACTACCCCCGCCGCCATCCGGGACCTGACCGAGGGAATGGCGGATCTGGCTGTGGTGACCGCTCCGATTTCCATTCCCCAGGAGCTGCGCAGCGTTCCGCTGATGAAGGTCCGGGAGACCGCCGTGGGCGGCAGCGCCTTTGCGGAGCTGGCCGCGCGGCCCCTTTCATTGGAAGCGCTGACTGGCTACCCCATCATTTCTCTGGGGGAGCAGACGGGGACCTATGGCTTCTATACCCGTTTTTTTGCCGACAACCACATGAACTTTACGCCGGATATTGAGGCGGCCACGGCGGACCAGATCCTGCCCATGGTCAAGGCGGACCTGGGCATTGGCTTTGTGCCCCAGCCCTTCCTACGGCCGGAGGATGTGGGCAGCAGCGTGTTCCCCATCCAGCTGGAGCAGCCGATCCCGCCCCGTGAGATCTGGGTGCTCCATTCGGCCCGCTTTCCCCAGAGCCAGGCAGCGTGGGAGCTTCAGCGCTTCCTTACCCAGGCAGCCTCGGCGCGGTGAGGAGGGAGTATATGGAGATCAAAAGGCTGAATGCGGATGCACTGTCCGCCCCGGAAATTCTGTCCCTGCTGGAAATCGCTCGCAGCTTCTGCACCGCTAAGCCGGACTGGCCTCAGCTGCGCAGACGGCTGGGGGCGGGCGAAGCCTGGGGCTTCTTCGACGGGGCATCGTTGGCGGGCTTTGCTGTGGTTGACCCTGCGGCGGCCTGCTTTGCTGATGCCGCCCAGCTGACAATGCTGAACTACCGTTGGGAGTATAATGACGAGACTTCGATCCTGCGGATGCTGACCGCCTTGGCTCAGGTCTACCGTGGTCGTTCCCACTATCTCCTGCTGGACGTGAACCGGCGGCATGAGCTGAATCTGGAGCTGTATCGCCGCTTCGGCTTCCAGAACGCCATGGTGCGCAGCCCCGGCGGAGGGGAAAACATCCTGCTGATCGCCGATCTGACGGCGCTCCCGGCGGCGGAGCAGCGGGAAAAAGCGTGATTTCCTACTTGACTTTTCCCGGGCCATATGCTAGAATACTTTGGCAATCAAGTGAATATTTATTTGATTCGGAGTGATACCCAAGAGGCCGAAGGGGCTCCCCTGCTAAGGGAGTAGGCGTCTAAAAAGCGCGCGAGGGTTCAAATCCCTCTCACTCCGCCAGAGGTCCACCGTAGCTGTGTCAGTTTACGGTGGATTTTTGCTGTCACCCCCCTCTGCGGCTGCGGGCGGATTTGAGACGGACAGATCATAATTTGCGGAGGAAATTCTATGCTGAAGGTGAGAAACGCGGCTGCGGCGGACATGGGGCAGATCATGGAAATCTATCGGTACGCGCAGAATTACATGATCCAGTCCGGGAACCCCACCCAATGGGGGCATTTTTACCCGGCTGCGGAACTGATCCGGGCCGATATCCGGCAGCATGCCTGTAAGGTAATATACGATGAGCAGGGGATACACGGAGTATTTGCCCTGTTTGAGGGGACGGAGCCAACCTATGAGCACATCGAAAATGGCAGCTGGCTGAACGACGCGCCTTACGTTACGATCCACAGAATTGCCGGCGACGGGCAGACCCACGGCCTGTTTCAGTGTGCTGTGGGCTATTGCAGTGAGCTCCGCAAGGATATCAGGATCGATACCCATGCCGATAATCTTGTCATGCAAAGGCTGGTCGAGAAGCGTGGCTTCACCAAATGCGGCATCATCCATGTCAAAGACGGAACGCCGAGAATTGCATACCAGCTGACCGCACGGTAAAAGGCAATTATCGTGACAGCCATTTCTGCCTGAAAAAACATGCAGCCCTCCGCAAGCCCGAAAAGGCCTGCGGAGGGCTGTGTTTGTCACTTACCGTTCATCCTTTGGATAGGCGAAATTCAGCACAGAATCCTTCAGAGCCACGCTTTTGTCCCGGCCCTGGTTTACATGATGTAGTAGGGCGGAATGTGATTGATCTTGTAGAGAAGCTCTTTGGCAACACCGCGCAATTGTGTCTGCGAGCCGCAGCCGTCTTTTTGCCAAATTGTGCGGTGTTGCCCTAAAAGCTTCGTTCAGCGTTTTGTGTTTTCATTTCCTCCGCTTGACTTAGGAGGATGGCTTGATTATAATGACACAGGGGCTGGAAACACAATGGTTGATTTTTCGCAAAATGCGCAAAAAAGTACAGATGTGCGAAAAATGTTCTGATTTCATAAAATATTCATGGAGGGGCGCCATGACCAAGCCAAACAGAAGCGTGCTGCGCTCCCAAAGCATGCTGCGCAAGGCATACATTGAGTTATCCACAGAAAAAGATGCGTCGAAAATTACGGTGGTGGATGTAGTCAACCGTGCCGACCTGAGCCGCAATACCTTCTACGCCCATTACCCGGACGTGAACGCCATCGAGGAGGAAATCGAAAACGAATTCATCCAGAAATTCAACCTCTATCTGGATCAGACGCTGTTCAGCCAGAAGCTGAATCATCCGCTGCCGCTGCTCAGGCGCTTTGAGCAATTCATCCGAAGCGATGAAGAGGACTGCCGGATGCTGGTGTATACCCAGAATTACCCGGTTTTTCTGGAAAAGCTGAAAAAGCTGTTCATCGATCGCCTGGTCGCCAATATCGATGATGAGCCCATTCGGGATAAATACGGCTTTCTGGTGTTCGTTCACGTCCTCGTCAGCGGCCTGATCGAGCTGTATACGCTGTACCTGAAGAGCGAGATCGACCTGTCGCTGGCGCAGATCAATGAGGAAATCAATAAAATGTTCCTGGCTGGGATCCCGCTGTATCAGTGAATGCGGCGGCGGGGAGACACTGACGCAAATGCCGGTGCCGTCGTTGCACGTATCCGCCCATTGGCGCAATGACGGAGCCCTTTTTGGATCAGTTGGCCCAAATGACAGAACAAACCGATTAGAAACAGAGAAAGGAAGATCAATATGGCAGTTCGGTTGAACGAGGATAAAGAGATCGTAGCCGCCGTTCGGGAGGGGCTGAAACGCACCGGCGGCTATTGCCCCTGCCGCCTGGAGCGGACTGAGGATACCAAGTGCATGTGCAAGGAATTCCGGGAGCAGATCGCCGACCCGAATTTCAAGGGCTATTGCCATTGCCTGCTGTACTACAAGGACTGAATTTGTAAAAATAAGTCTTGACAAATTCCACCATCGGTGATAGAATACCCGAGGATTGAGCGACAGCTTCAATCGATATGGGCGAGTGGTGGAATTGGTAGACTCGCTAGATTCAGGTTCTAGTGTTCACTGCGGACGTGCGGGTTCAAGTCCCGCCTCGCCCACCAAAAAGCACCGATCTTGACATGATATGTCAGGATCGGTGCTTTTTTAGCAAGAAGCCTTTTAGACAATGATCCTACAGACCCTATGCAGGCTGCCATTTTCCCAAATGACTTGAAATCCTCCCATGAATGCATTACAATAAATACTGTCCTTCGGAAAAGAGAAAGGAGAAACAATATGCCCTGTACAACGATTCTGGTTGGAAAGAAAGCCAGCCACGATGGCTCTACCATTATTGCGAGAAATGATGACGGCGGGTTTGAGGCCAAGCGGGTACTGGCTCATGCTGCCAAGGAAAAGCCCTATACCTACAAGACCGTGATCTCCCATCTGTCCGTGGAGCTTCCGGGGAATGCCATGCGCTATACCGATTGCGCCAATGTGACCAGGACCAACGGCGTGTGGCCCGCCTGCGGCATTAACGAGGCCAATGTGTCCATGACCGCCACGGAGACGATCACCAGCAACCCTCGCGTGCTTGGTGCGGACCCCTATGTGCGCTATCAGCCCAAGAAGGGCCGCGGCACCAAGGAGATCCCTGGCGGGATCGGGGAAGAGGACTTGGTGACGCTGGTGCTTCCGTACATTCGCTCCGCCCGGGAGGGTGTTCTGCGTACTGGCGCTTTGCTGGAGCAGTACGGAACCTATGAGCCCAACGGGATGGCATTCGCGGATGCCGATGAGATCTGGTGGCTGGAGACCATCGGCGGTCATCACTGGATCGCAAAGAGAGTGGCGGATGACCGCGTGGTCATCATGCCGAATCAGTTTGGCCTTGACCACTTCGATTTTGAGGACGCCTATGGTCAGAAGAAAGAGAATCTGTGCTCCGCGGATTTGAAGGAATTCGTTGAAAAGCACCACCTGGCGCTGGACACCGGGGCGGGCTTCAATCCCAGGTTGGCCTTCGGTTCCCATTCCGATGCCGATCACATTTATAATACCCCCCGCGCCTGGTTCATGGGCCGCTATTTCCTGCCCCGCACCTACAAGTGGGACGGCGAAAACGCGGACTTTACCCCACAGAGCGATGACATTCCCTGGTCCTTCGTGCCGGAGCGGAAGGTGACGGTGGAGGACGTGCGCTACCTGTTGGGGTCTCACTATCAGGGAACACCTTATGATCCCTACGACAAGAATTCCCCCCAGAAGGGCAAATACAGGACCATCGGCGTGCCCAACAGCGATGTATGCGGCATCATGCAGATCCGCGGCTACCTGCCGGAGGCCGTTCAGGGCGTGGAGTGGCTCTCCATGGGCGGCAGCGGATTTACGGCCTGTTTCCCGGTCTATGCCAATGTTGCGGGCTTCCCCAAGTACCTCAGCGGCACCACGGAAACGGTCTCCACTGACAGCATGTATTGGCACAGCCGCCTTATCGCGGCCCTGACGGACGCCTACATGGGAAACGCCCTGCTATTTGACGAGCGGTATACGAACACCGTAATGAACAGGGGACAGCAGTTCCTGTATGAGTACGACGAAAAGGTATTGCAGGGCGCATCCCCTGAGGCCCTGAAGGAAGCCAACCAGAAGATCACGGACATGGTAAAGGAAGAATCCGAAAAAGCCCTTGCCCAGATCCTGAAAAACGCCTCCGAGCACATGAAGATCCGCTACCACCGGGGAGACAATTGAGATAAATCCCATACCGCCTGACTGAAACACGAAAATCCCCCTGCCTGATTTCTTCAACCAGGCAGGGGGATATTCCTAGGGCAACACCGCGCAATTGTGTCTGCGAGCCGCAGCCGTCTTTTTGCCCCACT